>CAYYTT010000001.1:0-15821 GCA_964474635.1 uncultured Alphaproteobacteria bacterium
GGCACCTGCGCACCGACGATGCCGTGCCCGCCGAAAAAGGCCTTCTCCCGGCTGAACATGTGCATGGAGCCGCCCTTGCCGCGCGAATAGCCGCCCGCCCGGCCGGTCAGTTCCGCCATGACGCCCTTGGCATCCATGCCGCAGGCCAGCATATGGCCATGGTCGCGATACCCGGTGATCACCGCATCGCCGTCCTTCAAGGCGGTTTGCAGGCCGACCACCACGGCTTCCTGGCCGATATAGAGGTGGCAGAAGCCGCCGATCAGGCCCATGCCGTACATCTGGCCGGCGCGCTCCTCAAAGCGGCGGACCAAAAGCATGATGCGATAATAGCTCAGCAACTCGTCCCGGGACGTCGGTCGCGGACTGACGGGCGCGCTGCCCGTGCCGGCCGCCTGGTCCGCGGCAACCGTGGCCCGCGCCCAGGGCGCCGGCGTCCAAACGGCGCCCGTCGCCGAAACGATGTGTGGATGGCCCATGGATTTCCCTTCCCAGCAAGGTGCGCAGACAGGGTCGGGACTGGTTGTTATCAGCCCGGTTGCGTCGCCCGAATGGTGTTCCAAACCCTGTCAGTATAGGCAATAGCCAGCTATCTGGCGATCCTTAACCCATGGTTACCATCGGGAGCAGAACCGGCGCATGGAGAGGCCTTTTGGGAAGAGCAAACGGACCCTGGAGGCAAAGCGTAAGGGACGATCGGACACACAGGATCGCAGCGCGAACCCTGGGGCGGACGGTTTGATGTCCACGCCTGGAACCAAACTTGGCCCTCGCCCGGGTGGGCCCAAAGGGAGAGCCGCCTACATGGTGAAAGTGGTAAGCCTGGGGGCGAATGGGGGTCATCCCCCCTTCGGCCCAATCCTGATCACTCTTTCACTTCATGGAGAGTAGCCCGTGACCACGATCCTTCTGGCCAGTCTGGCCCTCTATCTCGTCCAGAGCTTTCTGCCGCCGGCCTTCCGCTATTACTTGCGCGCCGATCCCCGCCCCATGGACACGATGGGCGCACGGGACAATCCCCCCGACACCAGCGTTCAGGGTGCCCGCTCGGAACGGGCCCTTTCAAATATGGCGGAAGCCTTGATCGTGTTCGTGCCGCTTGCTCTGCTGCACGTTATTGGGGGAGCAGTGCCGGACCTTGCCATGCTCGGCGCCCAGATTTTCCTGATTGCCCGCATTTTGTACGTGCCCGCCTATATTACCGGCATTCCGGTGGCACGCTCGCTCATCTGGATCGCGGGCCATGCCGGCCTCGTGCTGATGGCGGTCCCGCTTTTCAACTGACGAAACCCTTCGTCTCTATAATTACGGAACATCGGCATTATAGAGAGCGCCATTGAACAAGGTGCTCTCTTGCCCTCTGGGTTGCATGGCCGTTTTTCAGTCTGTCGGTGATCCCACGCTGGGGCGCAAAATCACCAGATCGTCCGGATGCGCATAGCCGAGCGTCGTCCGGGCGCTTTCCTCCAGAAGATCCGGATCGAGATGGCGTTGGTCGAGCAGGTCGACTTTCTGTTCAAACTGGTTCCGTTCGGCGCGCACGAGCGCCAGTTCCTCGGCTAGGGCGCCCTCACGCTCGCGCAGATCGATCAGCGCGAACAGACCATGATTTCCCGCCACGCAGTGGTAGGAGAAATACAGGGTGAGGACGAAGCCAACCGCGGTGAAAACCCGGTTCAATCCGTGACCCGATGACATACGCACAGCACTCATGGGCAGGAGGGAATCACGCAAGCACGCCTGCGTCAAGTCCAATATGTGCTGGGCGCGGATTGTCCAGATCTGGATCATCCGAAGGGTGCCGAACACGCCCCGAATGACTCGATTTGGCACAGAACGCCCACACTCCGCCGAGTTTGCGGTGCCGTGGCGCGTCCCCGGGTCCATACCGTGGCGGCGTCTCACAGGGCGCCTCCCTGACCGACAAAGGGTTTGGCGAGGCGCACCCAGATGGGCATGTGGTCGCTGACATCATGCTCGAAGCGTTCGAGCAGCGCGCGGCGGGCCTCCTCGTCGAGGGTGTCGAGATTGGCGCCTATCCCATGCAGCGCTTCGGCGAACAGGCGCACGAAATCGAACATGCCGTAGTCGTACGATCCGTCGACGGAGCCTGCGATGTCGTTGTCATCGACGACGGGCAGCCGCGGATCATGCATAAAGAGCCCGATCTGATCATAGGTCTGATCCTGGCGGGCATTGGTGCGGATGACGCCGCGGGTCGGATGGGGCGTGATGAAGGGGAAATTGACATGCGCCGCATCCCGGTGGCGCAGTTCGGTCTCGTTGATGCGTTTGATGTCCTCGGTAATCGCTTCCCGGCGCGCCTCGTCGTCCTCAAAATCCAGATTGAGATCGCCGAGCAGGACAATGTCTTCGTGGAAACCGCGATGGGTCTCCTTGGCGCGCAAAATCAGCCAGCGCAGCAGGGCCTGGAATTCGCGTTCCCGGTCGTCCTTCTGGCGGTGCTTGTCGCCGTAGAGCAAATGGGCATTCACCGTGACGAAGCGGTAGGGCAGCGCATCGCCAAAGCCCGGCACCTCAAAGCCCGCCAAATGGGGCGAGCGGATGAAGGTCAAAAAGAAGGGCAGGATCAGGGGCGGTTTAGAGGGCCGGGAGCGTCTGAGCCCCTGTTCATAGTCGGCGATCTTCAGGGCATGCTGAGCCATCTCCTGGTCATAGGCGACCAGGGAGGCGATGAGGTCCTTGCGATTGTCCCAGATCTGATCGAAGACAAAACTGCGCTCAAAAGCGATGTCCGAGGCAATCTGTGTGCGGCGCACATGGGGTTCGCGATAGAGAAACGCCAGGCGCTCACGCGGACTGCCGAAGCCCGGCACGCCCCCGGCGGCGTCCGAGACCACCAGGTGGTAATCGGGGCCCAAAAGACCGTGGAGATATTGCAGACCGGCCAGATTGTCCTGCACCTCCTGGATGGCCAGGAGGTCGCACCGATCCGCAAAGCGCCGCAGGAAATTCCACGAACCCTTTGACTTGTTCTCGACCGTGCCCAGCTTACGAATGTTAAAGGAGGCCAGCACCACGGAGTCGGGCCGCCGCTCGGGCAGACCGTAGCGTGCCTCGTCCGCGTCGAGTGTCTCCATCACCCGGCGCCAAGCCTCGGGAGAAAATTCCGCCATTGTCCGGACCCTGATACGCAAGGGGCTCGGATCCGCCACCAATCGGATCTGAGCCAACCGGACCCCCTTACGCGAAGGACCGTGCCCGGATTCGGGTGTGCGGTGCGAAATTATCCCGCAGGGTTTGAGATCCGAAGGCCGTTTACCCTCGGCCAAACCAACCGTGTTCCGATCAAATCATGTCAGGAGGTGGCCATGGGCCAGACCGAAACCTCTCACCCGACGGCCACACCACCGCAGACCATCCGCGTCATCTACAACGGCGAATGCCCCATCTGCGCGCGGGAAATCGCTGTCTATCAAAGGATTGCGGCGCGCGACCGCCTGCCCATCGCCTGGTCCGACCTGACCAAGGAGCCCGAAACGCTCGCCGCCTTCACGCTGACGCGGGATCAGGCCGCGCGCCGGCTCTATGTGGTGGACACAGATGGCAAGCTGCTGGCCGGTGTGGACGCCTTTGTGCGCCTGTGGCGGGCCTTGCCAGGCTTTGGCTGGCTCGCGGGCCTCACGGCCTTTCCGGTCATCCGGCCCTTTGCCTATGCGGTCTATGAGGGCGTTCTGGGCCCGTTTTTGTTCTGGCTGCACAAGCGGCGGGAGAAAAAGGCAACCGGCCCCCAGACCTGACGCGATCCGCATGACCTGACGCGATCTCTCCGAAAGGACTCGCCACCCCTTCCGCGAGGCCTTAGAGACAAGCGGCCCTTGTGACCGCAGCGCTCGGCGCCAGTTTTGGGAGGGGGACATCATGACGACAGGTCTTGGACGTGACGGCCCGCCGCGCAGCACGGCCCGCGCAGCGTTGTGTCTGGCACTCGGCCTTGTGTTTGGGGCTATGGCTGGTGTGGCCGAGGCCGGTCAGGAACGCTGCCGCCCGGATTTTCCGCTCAAGGATGGCTGGCTCGGCGGTGACGGCGTTTACTCCGTACCACTCTCGGACGATCAAAGCCTCTGGCTGTTCGGCGACAGTTTTGTCGGGGCGCCGGAGGCCTCGCGCCGGCGCGACACGACCCTGGTCTCAAATTCCGTGGCCCTGTCCCGCTGCGAAAACGGGCGCTGGTCGATTACCTACCATTGGCGCAAGACGGCGACGGGCCATGCCCCCCTGTTCATGCCGGCCGGCGAGACCGCTGACCACGGGGCGGTGCGCTACTGGCCGCTGGACGGCATTTTGCGGGACGGGATCCTGAGCCTTTTCATGATGCGTGTGGAAACGGTGGAGGCCAGCAATCCCTTCGGCTTCAAGATCACCGGCACCGATCTTTTGCGCATCGGCAATCCCACCGCGCCGCCGGAGGCCTGGCATGCGCGCGCCCATGCCCTGGCCCGGGACGGCGCGCTCATGGGATCGGGCGTGCTCAAGGAAGATGCCCACCTGCTCCTCGCGACCCCGCTTGAGATGCAGGGCCATCCCATGATCCTCACCCGCCTGCCCCTGGACGGCCTTGATGATCCGGCGCAAGGGATCGAAACGCTGCTTCAGAGCGGCGTATGGATCCAAGGCCTGGCGGTGGAACGGGCCGGCCATGTCATCGCCAGCGCCTCAAGCGAGCTGAGCATCGATGCGCATCCGAACGGCTCCCAGTGGATCGCCGTGCATATGGATCCGGCCCCCTTTTCAAGCCGCATCGTGGCACGCACCGCGCCCACCCCAGCCGGCCCCTGGAGCCCCATGCGCCGCCTCCTCGCCATTCCGGAGGCCCATGGGCCGGGCGCGGACGGTGTGGTCTGCTACGCGGGAAAAGCTCACCACCAAATCCACCGCCCGGGCAGCGACCAAATGCTTGTCACATACGCATGCAACGCCGGCACTTTCGACCGGCTGCTGGACGATCTGACCCTCTATAGGCCCCGGGTGGTCGAGTTGCCGCTTCCATGATTTCTCATCTCCGAGCCCCTCACTCGAACTCGGGGAACTCGTTGCCTGAGGCTGGTTTGGGCAGATATTGCCATTGGCGGTTTTCGAGTGAGATTTGCTCATTCACCTTGACCATGAACTCCTGGACCTCGGCGCGGGCGCCCTCGCCCGCTTCGTCGATCCGGTCGCGCAGATCGTAAATCGACTGGGCAAGATCCTTCAGGTTCTGGGCCGTCACCCGGTAACGCAGGGCGTTGCGCCGGTCGCCATTGATCAGTTTCAACATGTCCTGACCCTGATAGATCACCGGCAGCGCAAGGCCCGCGAGGGCCAGGAGCGCCGATGCGGTGGCCTCGGACACCGGGCCGCTGCCGGGCCCCAGATTGAGCCGCTCGGCCATGGCCACCAGGCCCGTCATCAGCACCAAAATGAACCCCAGATGATTGTAGCGCACGGACGCCGCGCGGTGCTGGCGCGCCCGGCCCGTATAGTAATTGATCTGCACATCGAGCTGATAGCGCCGGAAATATTCAAATTGCAGCGCCAGGAGACAGGGATGGGGCGCACCGTGCGCGGCGGGCGGGCGCGAACAGATGACCCGAAAGAGATTGCTGCGCTCGGTCTCGGCCGCCGCCCGCTCCAGCATCCAGTCTTCGTAGGCGGAACTTTCCTTCAAGGAGAAGGTGTAGACCGTCACGGCCAAAACGGCGGCGGCCTGGACCGACAGGATGACCCAACTCCAGGCCTTGGCGACGCCGAGCCCCGGGATCGCCTGGACAAAAAGATAAAGCCCGCCGCACAGCACGGCGACGGCCGTCGCGGCGATCAGTGTACGGGCCATGCCCTTGAATTTGGCCTGGTGGCGCCCGGCCGCGCCATCATGGCGGGTGAAGGCGTCCATGATGGCCTGCACCCGGGGCGAGCGTAGGAGATCGGCCAGGGCCCGGCCCTCCTTCGGCAGGGCGTCCGCATGGTCCTTGGGCCGCAATTGCCAATCCGTTGCGTCGTCGTCCTCGCCGATTGCCGCCATGGCCTGGGCGACCATGGACCGTGTGCCCGCGTGTTCCACCATGCCTGCCGCCCTCCCGTTTTGCCGCTCGATGCCCGATTTGCATGGCCCCGGACCCGACCCTAGACTGAAGTGAAAGCCGGCGCAGCGAACCGGCGCAAGCCGTCAGGGAGGACACCATGGCTGACGCGGTCAATCACCCCAATGCCGTCAACCGGCCGAACGATGTGAACCGGCAATGGACCTTACGCGAACGACCGCTGGGTAAGGTCTCATCGGATCATTTTACCTGGACGTCCCAGCCCATTCCCGTCGTTGGCGCGGGGCAGTTTCTCGTTCGGATTCTCTATCTCAGTTTCGATCCCACCCAGCGCGGCTGGCTCAATGATGTGCCCTCCTATCTGCCCCCCGTCGCCATTGGCGCGGTGATGCGCGCGGGCGCAGTGGGCCAGGTGGTCGAGAGCGCCCATGACGACTTTCCGGTCGGCACCCTGGTCCAGGGCAGTTTCGGCTGGCAGGACTATTATTTGAGCGATGGGACGACCGAACTCGGACCGGTCTCCATACTCCCGCCGGGCGTTGCCCCGACCGCCGCCTTGAGCATCTACGGCGTGACCGGCCTCACGGCCTATTTCGGGATGCTGGATGTGGGCGTGCCGGAGCACGGCGATGTGGTTCTGGTCTCGGGCGCGGCCGGCGCGACCGGATCCGTGGCCGGACAGATTGCGCGCATTGCCGGCGCCTCGAAGGTCATCGGCATTGCCGGCGGGGCGGAAAAATGCGCCTGGGTCAGGGATGTGGCGGGCTTTGACGCCTGCATCGACTACAAGAACGAGAATGTCGTCGCGCGCCTGGGCGAAGAGGCGCCAAAGGGCCTCAATATCTATTTTGACAATGTGGGCGGGCCGATCCTGGAGCAGGCCTTGATGTTCCTGGCGCTGAAGGCCCGCGTCGTCCTGTGCGGCGGCATTTCCTCCGGCTACACCATGGAAGGCCTGCCACCGGGGCCGAGCACCTACATGAACCTGGTGATCCAGCGGGCCCGCATGGAAGGCTTTATCGTGCTCGACTATCAGCCCCGCTTTTCGGAGGCGGTGGTGCAACTGAGCACCTGGGTCGCCCAGGGCAAACTGCGCTATGCCGAGGACATTGTGGATGGTCTGGAACACGCCCCGGAAACCCTCAATCGGCTGTTCGAGGGGCGCAATTTCGGCAAACAACTGTTGAAGGTGGGCGACGCCCCCTTTGCCGCCGGGTAAAGACACGCCAGCCGGCGGCGGGCAAGCCTTCACCCGCCATTCGCCAGATAGACCTTAGCCCAGGGAGCCCTGCCATGTCGTCCGTAGCCGTTGTATTGGGTGTCGGAGCCTCTCGCGGCCTCGGCGCCGCACTTGCCCGCCGGTTCGCCAAGGGCGGCCACCATGTGGTCGTCTCCGGACGCACGCAGCAGAAACTCGACCTTGTCGTCGACGAGATCCGGGACGCGGCCGGCTCGGCGGAGGCATGCGTTGCCGACGTCACCCAGGCGGACATGGTGGAGGGCCTGTTTGCCCGGGCTGACCAGGCCGGCCCCTTGGGCGCGGTGCTCTACAACGCCGGCAATAACGCCATCATCCCGTTTGCCTCCCTTGACGCGGAGACCTTCGAGAAGTTCTGGCGGATTTGCTGCCTGGGGGCCTTTCACACGGCCAAGGCCGCCCTGCCGCGCATGGAAGCCCACGGGGCGGGCACACTGATTTTCACAGGCGCGTCCGGATCCTTGCGCGGGCGGCCAAACTTTACCCATTTCGCCTCCGCAAAGGGCGCGCTGCGAAATATGGCCCAGGCCATCGCAAAGGAATACGGGCCAAAGGGCATCCATGTGGGCCACATCATCGTGGACGGGGTGATTGACGGCGACATGGTGCGCGCCCGCTTTGGTGAGTATCTTGAGTCCAAGGGCGCCGACGGGGCCCTCAATCCAGACGATATCGCGGATGCCTACTGGCATTTGCACAGCCAGCACCGCAGTGCCTGGACCTTTGAACTCGATGTCCGTCCGTTTAAGGAAGAATGGTAACCCGGCCCAGTGCCGACCTGGCCCCATTGTCATCCCGGCCGGCGTGAAGCGACCCACAATGGCGGCCGCCGCGCTTGTGGCACGGGGTGGCTTCGGGTGCTCTCGCCATGACCGATGAGCGGGGCTTTTAAAACGCTGGGTGGTGTCAATGCTTGAGGATCAGGGGGTCTTGTCGGCCTTGGACTCTTCCCGGTCTTTGCGTTTTTGGTCAAGGATATCGAGCACCTGCTCAATGGAACTGCGAAACTGCGTGTTGCGGTAGTAGCAAGAGAAAACATAGAGGATCCAGCACACGGCGATCAGGCAGTATCCGAACTGTAAGACGAGCGCCGTGTTCTCCTCGATGACGGGGCCTGAGGGACCGCCGATTAGGGCCGCACCCGGATCATCCGTCGGCACGACCGAGAGGCGGTCGACGGTTAGGCTCATGACCAGAACACCCAGGAAAAGGGTGATGGTGATCAGGAGGAAGCGCACGCCCTCCCGATTGATCCGCGCCAGATCGTGGTAATAGGCGCGCACCAGGATCTGCCAGTCCCGGTCCCGCTCGATATCGGCCACGCTCATGGGATGGTCGTCATGCGTCCAGATGCGCGCGGCACTGATTTTTGCGCGCAAAGCGCCGGTCATCTCGATGGAGCGCATCACCATCCAGAAACAGGGTGCGCAGATTGCGCCGACGACCCAGGGAAAGACCGCGATCATGGGCGCCTCCCGAGCAGGCCGGCGCGCGCGCGCTCCACGACCGACAACACCGCAAAGACAAGGACGGAGGCGCCCAGCGCCACCGTTGGCGCATTGTAAGGCGATGGCGGCCCCGGCAGATCGCCGATGAGCGGCAGGACCTCGAGCGCCGCCGGCTCGATCACAACCGTCAGCACACCATAGCCCCAGCCTGCGAACAGGCCGGCGAGAATGGATCCGATGGCCGCAAGGCGAAACGGCGCCAGGGACCATTGGATTGGCGCGGCAAGGGCCAGGGCAACGGTCGGCACAAGCGCCAGGGACGATCCGTAGACGGCGAAAACGAGCTGATCCACGCGGAATCCGATGGCCTTCAGGCCAAGGCACACGAGCAGGCCGCACAGGGCCAGGAGCAGCATGTCCGAGCGGGCCAGATTGATGATGGCCTCATCGCCCCCGTCCCCAGGCGCCGTTTGAGGCTGACGGATATCCATGGCCATGGACTGGCTGGCGGCGATGAGGAACGTGTCGGCGGTGGAGAGCATCGCGGCCACGAGGGCCGCGACGCCGACGGCCCCGAGCACCGCCTGCACCACGCCGCTGCCGGCGAAAATCGTCAGGGCCGCCATGATGCCCCCGTCCTGATCGGCGGGCACGATGGTGCTCAAGGAGACGGCCGAGAACACGATCAAGCCCCAGGTCACGAAGAAAAAAAGCGCCGCCGGAAGAACACCGGCCCGCGCCGCCTCTGGCCCCACGGCCGCCGCGACCCGTTGCCAGGCGGACATATCGATCAGGGGAAAGAGCACGTTGATCAGGAAAAAATTGAGCAGCAACAGCCAGGGCAGCGCCAGGATGCCGGACGCCTCGTCAAAGGACCCAAGACCGGTGACCGGCCCGCCCACACTGAACGCCACGAGCACAAGCAGGCCCGTCACGAACAGGATCGCCAGCGACTGGATCATGTCGGTCCGGACAACGGAGCGAAAACCGCCCAGCAAGGCGTAGGTCAGCAGAATGCTGGTGAACAGCACCAGCGCCGCCCAATAGCTGCTGCCGGGACCAAAAAGGGATTCGAAAATATAGGTGCCGACGATCAGTTCAGTGGCAAAAACACCGACGAACCCGACAACGGTCGCGACACTGCCGGCCCGGCGCATGGCGGGACTGGCGTAGCGCTGCCCCAGAAAGGTGTGGATCGTCTCGCCCCGGTCGATCATGGTTTTGATCCGCGGGATGAGCAGCCACAGCAAAAGATGACCGGCCGAATAGAACAGCACGGCCCACAAGAGGGCGAGCCCCAGATCCGGCGCAAGCTGCATGAAGGCAATGAACACGGTCGCCAGCGACATGCCCGAGGCGTAAAATGTGGAGAAAACACCGCGTGCATCGAGCCGGCGGCGATAGACGAAGAAATCGTCCACGCTGCGCACGGCGGCGAAGTCTTGCACCGCGATCCGGACATAAATAAGCAGAAGCACGCCGGTCAGCGCCGCGCCGAGCACGACGAACAACACCGCGGGCGCCGCGACCACGGCCAGGGGATCAACATTTCCCGTCGTCTGAAGACCGGGCATAACTGGGCTCCGTCAGGCGCACTTGATGGGCGGTGGCCTGCCATTGAAGGCTCCGGCGCGGGGGCCGCGCAAGTCCTTTTGGGGCCCGGTTCGCTCGAGCAATCCGAGGGAAAGGCCGCGCGCGCAGCCCGCTAAAGAATGGCCGCAATGCCGGCACACGTTAAACCCTCCGCATCGGATCGCATGGCAGTACAAAACCGGGCCAGGCCATGAAAAACGGGTATTTGGGAATATCAATGGGTTCGCCCTATTACTCCAAGGCCCGTCTGCAGGCCCACGCGTCTTGGGCCAATCTTCATTTTGACCGGTTCGGTTTTTTGATTGGCGACTGGCTTTACGCGTTGACCTTGCAGGCCACGAAGGGCCTGGGGCGGTCGGCGGCCGAAAAACGCGCCTTGGCGATGGGCAATGCCATGGCCCAGATCATCCACGAGATCGTGCCCAGCACGGGGCTCGACTATGCGGTGCTGCACTGGCGGGACCTCATGGACAATGCCCATTACACGGCGCTTCACCGGGCCGCGCTTCAGGACTACCGATCCTGTCCGCCCTTCAAGGCCGCCGTCCGTGCCCAGGTGTTCGACAATCTGGGACCGCGGATTGAGGGGACGGGCTTTGAAGCCGACCCCGGACGGGACACGCCGGCCACGGCGCTGTTCGACAGTTACATCCTGCATGAAATCGCCGGCCTCACGGTCATCAGTGAATTCTTGGGCTATCCAGTCGAGACCTATCCGGGCAGGGACTTGGCGATTATGGCGCGGGTCTACGGTCGCGCCTTCCCGGCGCTTGCGGAGGTCTTGCCCGACCGGCCCCAGCGGGAATTCATCTCCCTGTCTTTAGAGCCGTAAAGGGCTATCGAGCCTTGAGCTCTTTGGAGTTTTGGGGTCGGCGGCGTGCTTTGCCATGCCGGCCCCGCGTTTCAGGTTCAGTTTTACGGCCACGGCGCGGTCAGTCGCCTTATAGTGCGCTCGTTAGTGACGCCGAACCGATTTGGATTGCACGCCCATGGCCAACACTCTTTTTGAAAAATACGGCGGTTTCGCCGCGATCAGCCGGATCGTGATGGCGTTCTACGACCGCTGTCTTGAGTCCGATGTGGTGGGCCCGTATTTCGAGCACACCAACATGGCGCAGCTCGTGGACCACCAGACAAAATTCATTTCCGCCCTGCTCGGCGGACCGGCGAGCTATTCCAATGAGCAACTGCGCAAGGTCCATGCGCCCCACATCATCGATCCGGCGGCGTTTGAGGAAATGGCGCGGCTTCTGCGAGGAACGCTTGAGGATTTCGAGATGGAAGCGGCCGACATCGCCCTCGTGATGGAGGAGATCCAGGCCCGTGCCGTCTATGTGGTGACGGACAAGTCCTCGTGACCGGCAGCGACACACCTATTGCTCTGAATATGGATCATTTTCGGGATCTGCTGCTGGATTCCGCCGGTGTGGGCCTTGCGGTCCTGGAGCCTCCGGCCATGAATGTGGTCCTTTATAACTCAACCTTCGGCGCGTGGTTTCCCAAGGTTGCCGGCGGACCATGCCTTCTGGCGGATCTGTTTCCCCAAACACAGACCCCACCGATCCTGGAGCGGATCAACGACGGCAAATCGTGGAAAGCCGAAATCGAGATCAAGCCCACGCGCCGGGCCATTACCCTGGCCGTCGAGATTGGCCCAGCCGAAGGGGGCCATGGACCGGGCGGAGAGGATGCCCTGATCGTTCAGTGCCAAAACATTTCCAAGGTCAAGGAACTGGAGTTCATGATCGACTCCTATTCCAAAATGATCGAGCGGCAGAACCGCGATCTGACCAAGGAAAAGGAGCGCGTGGAAAAGCTCCTGCTGAACATCATGCCCCGGAGCGTCTATGACGAGTGGAAAGAGTTCGGCGTCACCACGCCCCAGCGCTTTGACGACGCGACCGTCCTGATGCTTGATTTCGTGGGCTTTACCCAGATGTCCATCGCCCATGAGCCCATCAAGCTGATTGCCGAACTGAACGACATTTTCACCAATTTCGATCGCATCGTGGACCAGTTCGGGGCCGAACGGCTGAAAACGATCGGGGATGCCTATATGGCGGTCTCCGGCCTGCCCGAAGCCAATCCGGACCATGCCCGCAACATCGCGCGGGTTGCCTTGCGCTTCTTGCGCTATCTGGAGCGGCGCAACGAGGCCAGCGAGTTCACCTGGCGCTGCCGCATCGGGATCGATTCCAGCCCCGTGATCGGCTCGGTCGTCGGTGTGCAGAAATATGTCTATGACATCTTCGGGCCAGGCGTGAACCTCGCCTCCCGGCTCGAACCGATTTGTCAGCCCATGGAAATTCTGGTCAGCGAACATACCCACCGCTTGATCGAAAACGAATTCCGCCTCACCGATCGGGGCATCCACGACATCCGCGGCTTTGGCGACACCCGGATCTTCCGCCTCGACAGCAGCCTTGAAGGCACGGTGTGACCAACGGACCGTTCAGCCGCCCGTTGACTAATTTTCAAGCCCATGTACTTTGAATTTTAAAGTTATCTGTTCCTCGAAACGCAGGCAAATGGCCGGGTATGCTGGAGGGTGTGAAATGACATGGGCTGACTTTTTTGACTGGAACTCCTGGGTGCACACGGTCGTGGGCGGCGTTCACTTCGTGGCCGCCGGGCTTGCGCTTGTCCTGGGGCCGTTGATTTTCGTGAATGCCAAAGGCTCCGGCCTGCACCGCGCCGCCGGATATGCCTTTGTTCTGTCCATGCTCACGGTGAACATCACGGCCCTGACGCTTTATGAGTTCACCGGCGGGCCGAACATGTTCCATTTTTTCGCCCTCCTCAGCCTCAGCGCGCTGCTGCCTGGGTTTTGGGCCATTCGGCAGGCGGCCATGACCGGCAAGCGGGACTTTTTGGAACTCCATGTGCGTTTGATGATCTGGGCGTATTTTGGCCTGCTCGGAGCCGGCATCGCGCAAGTGGGGACGCGACTGGCGGTGGAACTGGAGCCGTCGGACCGGGGCATGTTGTTCTCCATCATCGGCGGCGTAACGGCGGTTTCGGCGGTGCTCCTGGCCCTTGCCCTGCGCCGGCTGGTCCCATGGGTGGCGGGGCGGTATGCTGACGGCCTGACCGACTGATGCGGCGCGCACCCATGGATGGCGACATGACCGGCACGACCGGCCCGGAAACCCTCGAAGACGATCTGGCGTTCCTGCGGGCCATTGCCGAGCAGGGCCGCGCGACGGCGGTGTTCTCGGGCGCGTATCTTGTGCTGTGGGGCGTGCTCGTGTCCGGCGCCTATTTCAACAATTGGCTGGTGGCCAGCGGCCTGTGGCAGGGCGGCGGCGCGGCCATCGGGACCGGTTACACGGTCATGGGCGTCGCGGGATGGATCGGCTCGACGATCCTTGGCTTTCGCGAACGGCGGACGACCGGCGTGCGTGCCGTCGGCGACCGGATCTATACGGCCGTCTTCGTGGCCGCCGGCCTTGCCCTGACGATCTTTTCCATCGGCGCCACATTTAGCCCGGCGGTGCCGCTTCACATCACGATGATCGTCGCGGCATTGCTCATGGGCCTGTGTTTCGTGATCACCGGCATCCTGTCGCGCATGGTCTGGATGACGGCTATCGGCGCGGTCTGGTTCCTGGCGGCGGCGGGCCTTTTTCCGATTGCGGGCACGCCGGCGATGTTGCTGACCGGCGCCCTGCTCTGGTGCGGGCTGCTCACCGGCCCCGGGCTTGTCCTGATGGTTCTCAACGCCCGGCGCGCTGGGCCTTCCGCCACGGGGAAGACGGGCGTCGTGGCTCTTTTCAAGGGAATGCGGTTGAGCCGATCATGACGGGTCCCTTCAACCACAAGCAGATCGACGATGTGATCCATGGCCGGGTGCGCCTTGCCATCATGGCGTTCCTGATCTCGGTGGAGGAGGCCGACTTCGGCGCCCTAAAGGCGGCCATTTCGGTCACTGACGGCAATCTGTCCGTGCATCTGCGCAAACTCGAAGAAGCCGGCTATGTGGACCTGCGCAAAAGCTTCGTGGGACGGCGGCCGAACACGACCTGCGCCTTGACCGCCGACGGGCGCGACGCCTTCTTGAATTATGTCGGCCATCTGGAAACCCTGCTGGCCACGACACGCCACTTGAAGCGCCCCGATTGAGCCTTTTCGCGCAAAAATAAAACGAGATCGCCATGACCCCGCCGACCGTCCTCGACAAAGCCGCCTGCTTCCGCGCCCTGCACGAGCGGGCTGGAGGCTTCGTGATCCCCAATCCCTGGGACGCGGGCAGTGCACGGATCTTACAAAGCCTCGGGTTCGAGGCCCTGGCCACCACTTCCGGCGGCCTCGCCTGGAGCCTTGGCCAGCGTGACGGCCAAGTGACCCTTGAGGACAAGCTGCGGCACTGCCGCGCGCTTGTGGCGGCGACGGATCTTCCGGTGGCGGCGGATCTGGGTAAGGGCTTCGGTGACAGTCCCGAAGCCGCCGCGGACACGATCCTGCGCAGCGGCGAGACGGGTATCGCGGGCGGCTCAATCGAGGATGCAAATGCGGTCTATGGCGGCGCGCTCTACCCCCTCGGCCATGCGGTCGAGCGGGTCGCGGCAGCCGTTGAGGCCGCCAGCCGCCTGCCCCAGGATTTCATCCTCACCGCCCGCTGCGAAATGTTTGCCCTCGGCGGATCGGACTTCGACGCCGCCGTGGAGCGCCTCAAGGCCTATGAGGATGCGGGGGCGGATGTTCTCTATGCGCCCGGCATGACCGATCTGGGGCAGATCCGCACCCTGTGCCAGGAAGTGGCTCGCCCTGTAAATGTGCTCGTTGGCTTTACGGGCATGTCCCTCACGCCGGATCAGTTGATCGAGGCCGGCGTGAAACGCGTCAGCGTCGGAACCCAATTGTCGCGCATTGCTTACGGCGCGTTCTTGCGGGCGGCCGAGGAACTTAAAGCAACGGGCACGGTGCGCGATCACGACGTGGATGTGCGCTCCTCGGCCATTGCGAAGCACTTCACCTGACGGAGCGCTCACCGCAATATCATCAGCACCGGGAGCGCCACAGGGTTTCCACCCGTTCCGCCAAGGTCATGGGGTCGAAGGGCTTTGCGATCACGCCGAGCACGCCGCTCTCAAGATAGCGGTCGATCTGATGGCGCTGGGCCTTGGCGGTCACGAAAATGACCGGAAGATCGACCGTGCTGGGATCATCCCGTAAATGCCGGAAGGCGGTTTCCCCGTCAAGGCCGGGCATCATCACATCGAGCAGAACCAGATGGGGCGCAAACGCCGGGATTGCGGCAAGAGCCTACCGGCCGCCGCCAAAGGAGCGAACCTCATAGCCCGACAGTTCACCAAGCGCGATGCGCACGATGGTGCGGATATCCGGATCATCATCCACATGGGCGATCCGGTGCGGACCCTGGGCGGGTCTTGTCGGATCTTTGCCCTGTTCCGCGCCGCCCATGGTTTATGCGGGCCGGTTACCGGCCGCCTGGCCCGGAAGATCATCCGGCCCCCGCGG
>CAYYTT010000001.1:15921-80211 GCA_964474635.1 uncultured Alphaproteobacteria bacterium
GGATCGTTTGCCTGGACTGGGCGGGGCCAGGGCCCATCCACGGCCCCGCCGTGGCTCGCCTCCGGCTCGCGCGCCGGGGTGGCCGGGCCGGCAAGACCCAGCATCTCGCGGGCCACATCACGCAGATCCGCGCTTGAAATCCGTGCCTTGGCGAAGGCCTTGGCGCCGGGCGGAAGGGCTGCGGCCGGAACGGTGCCGCTTGCGTGGATGATGAGCGCGGGGGCGCCGGACGGCCCTGAGCAAAACCGCTCGGCGAGATCGAGACCGTAGCCGTCCGGAAGATTGGGCTCCAGCACCACAAGATCCACATGCTCTGTGGACAGAACGGCATGGGCCCGCGCCCTGGAGGAGACGGCGCGCACTTCGCCCAAATCGCCGATCAATTGCTCAAAAACCCGCACGATGCCCTGGTCATGTTCGACAAGGAGAATTTTGGCGCCCCCATCTTTGTCCGTAAACAGGGCATCCGCCGGCGGGGCCTTTTGAGGCGGTGAAATGACCCGTTCCGGCGCCGCGTGCAGGGGCAGGTCCACATGGAAGGTCGTTCCGTGACCCTCCGCGGTTTCAAAGCCGATCGTGCCTGCGAAGGTCTCCACGATGGCCTTGGCGATGCTGAGCCCCAGGCCTGTTCCGCCGCTGCGCCGCGCGTCCGAGCCGTCGGCCTGGGAGAACTTGTTGAAGACATGGGGCCGATATTCGGCGGGAATGCCTGGCCCCTTGTCGGCGACACCGACGCGTACCGTGGTGCCCCGGGTCTCGGTGAAGATCCGCACCGTGGTCTCATTCTCGGAAAACTTGATGGCATTGGACAGCAGATTGGCCATGACCTGCCCGAAGCGGTCCGCATCGATCCACACCTGGGGATCGTCCGCCCCCAGATCCTGCTCCAAGCGGATCAAGCGCTCTAACGCGCTGCCTTCCGCTTCCTGACAAGCCCGGCTGATCAGGGGATGGAGGGCATGGACCTCCATGTCGAAATCGATCTGTCCGGCCTCGATCTTCTCCATGTCCAGAATGTCGTTCAAAAGCTGGATCAGGCGGTCGCCATTGGCGTGCGCGATGTCCAAGAGCTCCTGGATTTGAGGGGTCATGGCGCCGAGGCGGCCCGAGCGCACCAGCCCGACCGCTCCCATGACCGAGGTCATGGGCGAACGCAATTCGTGGCTGACGGTCGAGACGAATTCGCTCTTCATCAGGTCGGCCGTCTTGCGCGCGTGGATGTCCATGATGGAGCCGATCATGCGCTTTGGCTTGTCGGCCTGGTCCCAGATGGCCTGGCCGGTGCCTAAGAACCAGCGATAGCCTTCGGTCTTGTGGCGGACACGATACTCGATCTGGAACGGCGTTTTTTTCGTAAGATGCGTGTCCACAAGAGCGAAGGTCGGCTCCACATCGTCCGGATGGAGAAGGCTTCGGAAGGTGGAAACCAATGGCTCTATTTCGCCGGCCTCATAGCCGAGCAGCTTGAAGAATAGGGGCGACCACCAGCATTCGTCCCGGGTCACGTCGATCCAGTCGTACAAGCCAACGCTGAGCCCGTTGACGGCGGTGGCGAACCGCCGGTCGCGCTCCAGAAGGCCGGCTTCGGCCTCACGCATGGCCGTGAGGTCCGTATGCATGATGAGCATGCGGGCTGGTTTTCCGTCCACACCCCAATCGACAACACGTCCGCGGGACAGGACCGTCACCACCGATCCGTTCTTGTGTTTGAAGCGCGCCTCGAGCGAAAAGGGCTCCTTGCCCTTGGAAGCTATATGGCGGTCCATGGCCGCCTCGACCTTGGGCAAATCTTCTTCGAGCAAAAAACTGCGCCATGCGGAAAAATCATCCGTTGGCTGTGCGTCGCCATGGCCGAGGATGGTCCAGAAGCGGGGTGAGATGAAAAGGCGGTTGCCGATGAAATCCACGTCCCAGACACCATCGGAACTCGCATCCACGAAGGCCGCCCACTCCACTTCGCGGCGCTTGGCGTCCGAGACATCGTGCAAGGACCCGACCATGCGCAATGGTTTGCCGTCGCCAGTGCGCAGGGCCTCGCCCCGTGAATGGATCCAAACATAGGCTCCGTCCGCCCGGCGCACGCGGAAGACCGACTCATACCGCTCACCGTGCTCCAGATGGGCCTTTCGCGCCTTGATCACCGCGGGCAAATCGTCCGGATGCATGAGGCCATGGAGAGTTTCCAGATTGGCCGAAAAGGTTTCCGGGTCGAGCTGCAGCATGTCGTATATGCGCGGCGACCAGCGCATATCGCCCGTGGTGAGATCGATGTCCCAGAGCCCGGCGCCGGACCCCTTGATGGCCAGTTCGTAGCGTTCCTGGCTCTCCAGCAAATCCCGTTCAATCCGACGTTCCTGGGTCACGTCCATCGTCATGGCAACGACGAAACGGCGCTGGGTTTTGGGGTCGGTGAAGGGCACGCGCTCGATGCGCAGGAACCAGCTCTCGTCCTTTTCCTCAACCGGTAGCTCCAGGACATGGACCTTGGTTTCTCCGGAGCGCAGAACCTCCTGGTCCTCCTCAACGAAGCCTTTGCCGTTTTCTGGAAACAGGTCCGTGGACAGTTGGCCTTCGACGTCGGCCACCGATTTTCCAATCAGACGGGCCGCGGCGCGATTAACCCGCAAAATCCTGCCCGTGTCGTCCTTGATCCAGATTTGGGTCGGGACCGCATCGAAGATCATGTCAAGGGTTGGATGGGTTCCGTCTGCGGGTTGGTCGCCGGTGGAGTCATTGACAGGGGGCTGATCATCGGCGTTTGACGCGACGATCGTTGCCGTTGCGGCCGCCAGGGCAAGGTCACGCAGCCCCGCGTCCTCATGCGCCCGCGTCCCCTGCCCCGCGTCGCCTTTCGCCGCGCCAAGCGCCGCCAGGGGGACGAGCGTGCCCGCCATGCGCACCGGCCGGTCATCGGCCCCGTAAACCGCCTGCCCACTCAGCCTGAAGGACTGAAAGGCCCGCGTGCCGCAGCGCAGGCGCACCGTAATGTCAAAGGGGGCGTCGGACTCAAAATGCGCATCGAGAGCTTTTTGGGCCCTGGCCCGATCATCCTCATGGAGGGCCGCTTCGAAATCGGCGAATTTGGGGGCAAGTAGGCGTTTCTCGATGCCGAGGAGACTGTCCACCCGCTGCGACCAGTAGAGACGATCCGGACGCACGTTCCAGTCCCAGATCCCAACCCCGGCGCCCATGCACAAGAGCCGGTAGCGATCCTCCGCGTCCTGCTGGCGCCGCCCGGCATCGGCCGCCGCCTCACCCGCCCGCTTTTGACGGGACCGGGCCTGCCAGGCCATGGCGCCTGCAAGGACGGCCATGGCGGCGGCGAAGGCGGCGAGCGCACCGAGCCCGAAGGCAAGCTTGGCCGGGCTCCAATCGCCTGGCCTGTGGCGCACGCCGACGGTCCAAATGCTGTCATAGAAAGCGATACGGGCGAACAGGGCATCGCTTGACCGCCCGTTCTGGGGCACCGGCAAGGTCACGGTGCCGAAAATCGGCATACGGTCCTCATAGACCGTCACATCGAACCGGTCCTTGAAGCCTGGAACGGCGACGGCCGTCGACAGATCCTCCGTGGCGATGGCGGCCGCCAGGAGCCCTTGGATCCGCCCCTGGATGACCACGGGCGCATAGACCCGCAAGCCCCGCCGGCCATTACCGAGATCCCCCGTCCTGGTGACCAGCGTCAAGGACCCGTCGAGCGGCGAGCGTGTCGCCGCGGCCCGCCGCTCCACGGCCGGGAAGACAAGACTGCTTGAGGCCGCGTCCGGTTCCCGGGTCCAGCGCAATTGCAGGCTCGGATCGATCCAGGCGATCCCGCTCAGGGCCGGCAGATCCTTCACCAGATCGAGGGCCACGGCGGGCGGGCGCACATCCACCGGTTCGGCGTTAAGACCCAGCCGGTCCGCGAGGCGCTCCACCGCATGGATGTCTTCCATCAGCCGGCCGCGCAGGGCGCCTGCGTAATCGGTGAGGGCCTGGCGCAGGGCACCGGGCCGGGGGCCGGCTTGCCCGGCGACCCATTGGGCCAGAATCACGCTGAGTATGAGCCCGGCAATCAGGGTGGCCAGGGACAACAGCAGGCTTGGCAGGAGGGTGCGTATCGACCTCATTCCACGCTCCAGTGGACCGGTTGAGCCTCCAGGTTGGCCCAGTTCGGTCGAATTAACCACGAGTCGATGTGTCCATCATGCAAGCCCGGGCCGGCAAAGCCCCCAAAACACCGGGGTTTTGTTGCTTTCACCCCAACATTCACGGACAGTGACCACGTGGCGTAGGTGAACAAAAAATTCAGATAAGGCGTTGGTTTTGGGGCGTTCCCGAGAGAGTGACACGGCAAACGAGCAGCCGCGTGCAGGTGGTCCGGCCGCTGGGCGGCGCCGACCGCGCCGGGCCCGTTTCCGCACGCCTCGGATGATCGCCATCCTTCTTCTGGCCCTTACGCCGCTTATCCCTGTGCCTGATCTTGGAGTGCTGACTCTCGGAGCGCCGGCCCTTGCGCAAACCGTGGGTCCCGGATCTCCAGTGCCGCCGGCCGCGCAGCCCCAAGACCCGCGCGAGCGCCTGCGCGTCCCCAGGCCACCCGATCCCCAGCCCGAGTTGAACATTCCCGCCTTCCGGGGCCTGATCCCGCCGGGCAGCGAAGTGGTGCAGGTCACCCTGGGCCGAGTCGTCTTCGAAGGCGCCACCGTCTTTGACGACACCGCCCTGGCGGCGCCGTTTCAGCCCCTTTTCGGCCAGCAGATCGCGCTTGCCCAGGTCTATGCCGCCGCCGCCGAGCTCCAGGCCCGGTATCGGGCAAAGGGGTATGTCCTGACACGGGTCGTGGTGCCGGCCCAACGCATCGACCGGGGCACCATACGCATCCGCGTGGTCGAAGGCTTCATCGATGAGGTGCTGATCGAGGGGGAAGTCGGATCGGCCCGCCGGCAGATTGAGCGGACGATGGCGCATCTGACGCGCCTGCGCCCCGTGCGCAACCGGGATCTTGAACGCTACCTCCTGCTCGCCAACGACATTCCGGGCATCTCGGCGACGGGGGTGCTGCGGCCGGGCACGGGCGAAGCCGGGGCGACACAGCTTCTGGTCCGTGTACGGCGCAAACGGGCCGACGGCTTTGTGACCTTCAACAACCGGGAATCGGAATTGACCGGCCCCCTTGCCGCAGCCGTGGGCGCCGGGGTCAACAGCCTGACCCGCCTCGGCGACCGCCTGGAGGGCCTTTACTTCGTGACGCTCGACAGCCAGGAGCCGACCCGCTTCACCTCCGGCAATCCCTTCGAGCAGAGTTTCGTCTTCGCGGCCTATGAGGCCCGCCTGACGGGTGAGGGCACGACCGCGCGCGTGGAGGCAAGCTATGGCGTCAGCCGGCCGGGCGCGCGCCTCGCGCCGCTCGACATTGAAAGCCGGGTCACTCGCTTCAAGGGCGAAGTCCGACATCCGGTCGTCCGTACCCGCGCAGCCAGCCTGTCGGCGGCCCTGTCGCTCGAATCGATCCTGGAGCGCACGGGCATCGCCGGCAGTCTGATTGCCCGCGACCGGCTGACCGTCCTCGGCGTCGATTTGGAGGCGGAGCTTCGCGACACGCTGTTCCGTGTCGCGCGCAACACCTTCAGCCTGTCCCTGCGCCAGGGGCTGGAGATCCTGGGAGCGTCCTCGCCGGATGAGGGCCTGTCGACGCGGCCCGAGGGATCATCCGTCTACACCACCATCGAGGCTTATCTGTCGCGCACCCAGTCCTTGAGCCCGCGCGTGGAACTGTTCGGGGAAGCCATTGGCCACTATGCCTCGCGCACGCTTTTGAGCCAGGCCGAATTCCGCATAGGCGGGGACCGTTTTGGCCGCGCGTTCGATCCCTCACAGCTTGCCGGGGAGCATGGTTTTGGTGTCGGCGCGGAACTGCGCTTCAACGGCTCCACGGGCTGGCGTTTCGTGCCCGGCTATCAACTCTACGCCTTTGGGGATGCCGCGCAGGTGCGCAACACCGACCGGGGTTTTGAGCCACGGGCATCCATCTGGTCGACGGGCGCCGGCATCCGGACCAATCTGCGCCCCTCCTCATGGACCGACATTCTTCTCGATCTGGAATATGCGCACGGGGAGAGCTTCGGCTCGGGCCCGGATCTCGAAACACAGGATCAGGCCTATGTGCGTGTCACCGCCCAGTTCTGACCGGGCCCCGCCCCAAAGCGCGAAGCGGCTGCGCCTTTTCACGGCCAGCGCTCTCGTCGGCGCGCTGGTGTCCCTGTCCGTGCCGGCCGAGGCCGGACCCACCGGCGGAACGGTCGTCGCCGGCGACGCCCTGATTTCAACGCCCGGCGTGGGCACGACCTTAATCGAACAATCGAGCGACCGGGTCGTCATCGACTGGGACAGCTTTTCCATCGCCCCCGGAGAAATCACCCAGTTCGTACAGGGCAGTCCGGATGCGGTCGCCCTCAATCGGGTGACGGGCGGAGCCTTGAGTGAAATCTTCGGTACCCTGAGCGCCGATGGCACCCTCTTTCTGGTGAACCCCGCCGGCATCTTGGTTGGCCAAGGCGGCATCGTGGACGTCCATGGGCTCGTCGCCAGCACGAGCGGCATCACGAACGAAAACTTCATGGCCGGACGGTTCACCTTCGACCGGCCGTCGCAGGTGCCCGGTGCCAGCGTGATCAACCGCGGCACGATCTCCGTTAAGCAGGCTGGCATGGCCGCCCTGGTTGCCCCCGGGGTCGAAAATGCCGGCGTCATCGTAGCCGATCTTGGCCGGGCGGTCCTTGCCGGCGCGCAGCGTTTCACGGTCGATTTGTACGGGGACGGGCTCATCCAATTCGATGCCGGTCCGGCGGACGATGGGGACGGATCCGGCCAAGCCTTCAGCGCCGTGAACAACGGCACGATCCGCGCGGACGGCGGCCGTGTCCTGATGACCACCGACGCGGCCGAGGCGCTACTGGGCTCGGTTGTGTCCATGGACGGGGTGATCGAAGCCCGCAGCGTATCAACCGAAAACGGAACCATCATCCTGGCCGGCGGCGAGAACGGCGCGGTCGAGGTTTCCGGCAGGCTTGACGCGCCCCGGGGCGCCATCTCGATCGCCGGAGATGCGGTGACCCTTGATCCGGACGCATCGCTGCGCAGCGCTCCCGGGGGCGCAATCGCCATCGCGGCAGCGCGTCTCGACGTAACAGGCGATGGCGCGCTCGGCACCCTGGCCGCCGCGCCGCTCCAGGATGCGGTCGCCTCGGGCGGCAAGGTGACCCTCGCCGCGCAATCCGCGCTCACGATTGCCCAAGACGGCCTGCAGGTGAGCGACGACGGCCCCGCCGGCGCCCTGAGCCTTGAAGGCACGGCAGTCGCCATCGGCGGGCCGGTCGATTTGGCGGCCTCGGATCTCACAATCAGGGCCGACAGCCTTGCTCTTGATGCGGACCTGACCGCTGCCACCATCCAGGTCGAGACGATCAGCGCCGGCCGGGATATTCGCCTCGGGTCCGGTGATGGCGCCCCGGCCGCCGGGCCCGCCCTTGCCTTTGACGATCTGACCCGCTTGATCACGCCGGCGCTGACGCTCAGGGCACCGCGGGGCACGGTACGCCTCGGGTCGCTCGACCTTGCCGGCGCAGGCTTCGGCGCCCTGACCGTGTCCGGGGGCGCTGTTCGTCTGTCCGGGGACATTGTTACCGGCGGACGCGATTTCACGGTGGATGGACCGGCTGTTCTCGTTGGCGATACCCGCCTCGTCACCGATGGCGGCGCGGCCCGGTTCGCCGGCTCCCTGGACAGCGCGGCGCAGATCACCAGCGCGGATCTGCCGTGGGCCTTGTCGGTGGAGGCGGGCCCCGGCGCGGCGGCCTTTGAGGACACCATCGGCGGCGAAGGTCCCCTTGCCGCCTTGAGCGTGCGGGCGGGCGACCTTGCCGCAGGCCCGGTTACAACGCTCGGCGCGATTGATCTGACCGGGATGGCGGGCACGCTCCTTGCCGGCGCGATCACAAGCCAGGAGGGTCCGGTCACGGTCGCGGGTCCCATCCGTCTGGCTGCGGATACATCCGTGAGCAGCGCCGCTGCGGTCCGTCTCGATCCGGTCATGGGTGGCGGGTTCGATCTCACCCTGGCGGCCTCGCCGAATGGTCCGATCACTCTGGCCGGCGGCTCAGGCCTTGGTGTTTTGAGTGTTGTGCAAGGGCAGACCTTTACTGCCGAGAGCGCGCTTACCGCGTCAGAGCTCTCCGTGAGCGGACTGACAGGTGCCGCATTGTTTTTTGGGTCCATCGCGGTGGACGGTGCCGGCCGGATCGAGGGGCCCGGCGGCGCGGTGTTCGATGGGGGCCCGGACGGTACATTTCGCTTTGCCGGCGGGCTGACGGCCCTCGACGGACCGGTCAGCGCGCGCGGAACCCTCCTGGCCGGCGGCGGCGGTCTCACACTGGCCGATTTCACGCCCGTCGGTGCCGCTCGGCTGGAAGGCTTGGGCGGTGCGGCCATCGACCTTGGGACGGTGTCCGCCGCGCCGAACGCCGCCCTGACCATCGACGCGGCCGTGCTGAGCGTGGAGGGCCCCGTCACCCTGCCCGATGGGACACTGACGGTGCTGCGAGCCCTGGAGGCACGTGTCACCGGCCCTGTCACGGCCGAGACCGTCCGCATCGCATCGAACGGCGGTACGGTTGTCCTTCTCGGTGCGCTTGAGACCGTTTCGGCCGACCTCGGCGGCGCCGCGCAACTGCGCCTTGAAGCCCCCATTCGGGCGGACGCCCTGCGCCTGGCCGATCTCGGGTCCCTCGTCAGTACCGATCCCATCGCTGCGGGCACCCTCTCGCTTGAGACCATCGAGATGGCCATGCTCGGCGGGCCTTTGACCGCGGACAGCATGAGTGTGGACGCGCCGGGGGGCACCATTACCGTTCTTGAGACGCTCGATGCGGGACGACTCTCGGTCCTGGAGGCGGGCTCGGCACGGTTCGCGGGCCCTGTCATGGCGGGCGAAGTGGACCTTACGCCGTCGGCCGGGTCGGTGGTCTTCGATGGCCCCCTCGCGGCGGACACGCTGACGACCGGGCCGGGGCCGTTTTCCCTGGACCTGATCGGCGGCGTGCGGATCACCGAGCCGGTTACCATCGCGAACACGGGCCTGCTGACCCTCGGGAAGGATGCGGGGGCGATCTCACGCTTTGACGGCGGGCTAACGGCCACGGAGGGCCCGGCCGCCCTGTCCGGATCCATCGAGGCGCCGGGGGTCAGTCTCACCCTCGCCGCCGCGACACTGACGGGCGATACCGTCCTCGATGTGGCGGGGGGCGCAGCCTCCGGCGGCGGCCCCTCCATTGCGCTGTCCACCCTTAACGGCGCCGGCTTTGACCTTGCTGTGCGCGGTGGACCGGACACCGATGTAACCTTGGGCGGGGCCTCGGCGCTCGGCGATCTTTCGGTTTCCCGGGCGCGCAGCCTCAGCCTGACCGGGCCCACGCAAGCCGCATCGCTTACCACCCAAGATGTGACGACGCGCATTGAGGCCATCGCCCCGCTGATGCTCGCCAGCCTGACCATCGGACCGGGCCCCGCCTCGGTCGGCCTGACCGGCGGAAGCGTCTCCGTGACCGGCCCCGCGCGGATCGAGGCATCCGGCGGCACCGCGATCGGACGCGATCCTCAGAGCACGGCCACATTCTCCGAAGGCCTGAGGGCGCAGGCCGCCCCGGTGACGGTGCACGGGCGCATGAGTGCCGGTGGCAGCGGCCTTGCGCTTTCCACCGTGCGCATTGCCGGCGACACTGTCCTTGAGGGCACTAACGGCGCCGCGATCTCCCTGGGCGACGTGGCGGCGGCCGATCGCGCGGCCGCCCCGGATGTGCGCCTGTCCGCGGACCGGATCACCGCCGGCGCCCTCACGCTCGGCGAAGCCAGCGCCGCCGTTGCGGTGATCGCGGGATCCCAAGCGTCGTTCGCAGGTGCTGTTTCGGCCGACAGCCTGGCCCTTGAGGCCGCCGATGGTGGGCGCATCGATTTCGCCGGCCCCATGACCGTCCGTACCATAACCATTTCAGAAGGGGCCTATGCCCTTAATCTGACGGGCGGCGCGTCCATCGAGGCGGCCGCGGTCTTTGCCAATAGCGGCGGCGTCACCCTTGGCGATAAAGGCGTCTCGCAGGAGGGGCCCGGTGACCGCTTTGTCTTCGCCGGCGGTCTCACCTCGACGGCGTCCACAACGACGGTGGCGGGCACCGTTGAAACCCGCGACGCGCCCCTGGCACTGGCGGCCGTGCGCCTTGCCGGCGACAGCACCCTGACAAGTGCCACCAACAGTGGCGGCGGCGCGGATATCTCCGTCAGCGGACCAGTGGACAGCGCCGACAGGCCGGCAGCCTTGACCGTCACCGCCGGAATGGAAGGCCATGTGGTCCTTGATGGCCCCGTTGGCCAGACCGCTCCCTTGCACACCCTTGAGGTCTCGGCCGGACGCATTGCCGCGCGAGCCTCACGCGCCGCCGGTGACATCACCTTGAGGGCACGGGACCAAGCCGGCCAACCGGGCACCGTCGTCCTGGCCCAAAATCTGGAGACCGCCGGCGGCGATATCCTCATCGACGGTGCCGTGACCATCTCGGGTCAGACAGTCCGGATCGACACGACCGGAGACGGATCCCCGGGCGGCGCGGTGACGCTTGGCGCGCAGGACACGGACATCGTCTTTACAGATCCGGACGCAATTTTGACCGTCACAGCCGGCGACGACGTCACCCTGGCGCGACTTGGTACCACCGAAACAGGTCCTTCCCAGGTCGACGTCGTGGCCGCCGGTTCCCTTCGATCGGCGGGCGGCACTGTCGCCGCGGCGCTCAGTTTTGCCGCCGGTGCATTCGATGAAGACCCGGCCTTCCGTCCGGACCAGGACATCCGGCTCGACGGCGATCTGACCGTCGCCGGGCCTGTCCGCCTGGCGGCAACCGGCGATCTTGTGCTTGAGGACACCTTGAACGCAGGCACCTTGAGAATTCTCATCGACGGTATTGCCCGCACCGGGCCCGATGCCCGCGTCAATGTGGACGATCTGCTGTTCATCGGCTCCTTAAACGACGGGTCTGGCTCCTCCGAACTCATCGGCTCCATACGCGGCATCGATACCGGAGACGCGGCGGGGCTTGCCTTCCAGACCGCCCTCCCGCTCAACCCGGACTTCCTATTCAACGGATGCGTCGTCGGCGTGCGCTGCGGCCAGGACGACCGGGTGATCCGCGGCATCAATGTTTTTGCACTGACAGTCCAGCCGGTTACCCAGGACCCCGAGCCCGACGGCCAGCGGTTTTCCGATCTCGGCAATTTCGAACTGTACCGCAGTCTGGGTCTGACCCGCTCCTGGAGCGGGGATGACAAGGAGGATGGGGACGAGGAGAACGGGGACGGGGAAGGGGCCGGAAATGGCGATGAGTGATCTGCGCATTATGGGCCTTGCTTTCGCCGGCCTTGCGATCAGCGTGCTGACGGGCTGCTCGGGTGCACTCTCACCGGCGGATGGATCGCGCACGGCGGACAGCGACATCGTCGATCTTGGCGCCAATGCCCTGGGTGAGCGCTGCCGTCTGCGTGAAGACAAACACGTGGCCCGCGCCGCAGGGGAACGCCATTATACGATCCAGTGCGGGGACTGGAGCACACCGAGTGCCCGCCTCGTCCAGGTTGCCGAGGACGCGGAAACGGGCCCGGGCTCAAGCCTGTGGCAGCGGGAGGTTACGAGCCGCCTTTTGTGCGGCGCCGAGGAAGACGCCCTGGTGCTGGGCGACCGCCCTGCCCGGCTGCATCGGTGCCGTCTGCGCCGGGGCGGCTGGCCCATGCTGGCCCTGATCGTTGGACTGCCCGACCAGGCCCTCCTGATGCAGACGATCCCCTCGGGCCTCGGGGTTGCCGAAGCCGCCCTCGCCCATATCGCCGGTCTGGAGGCCGGCGCCGTGGGCGACGCCGGGCCGCGGGGCACCCGGTCCCGTTCCATCGAGCTTCTCGAGCTGGCCCTGCGCGACCAGTTGTTTTCGGCCGGCGACATTCGGGCCTATGAAGAGCTACTCGACGTGGCCCAGTACTACAACAGCGTGGGCAATTTCATCGCGTCGGAACGCTTTTACCGGGATGCCTTAAGCATCCTGCGCAAAGTGGTGCCGCCGGACGATCCGGTCCTTGCCGACCCGTTGACCCGCCTCGCCCTCGCCTTGAGCAATCAGGGCAAGGTTACCGAAGCCGAAGCCCTGTTCAAAACCCTGGATGGCTTGAGCGCCGGCGCGCTTGACCCGCTCACGGTCCCGCGCCTGCGCATCGCCCGCGCCTCCCACGAGGTCAACCGCAATCGCTGCCGCGCCGCGTTGCGCGAGCTTCAGGCCGGCCAGGCCCGTCTTATCGAAATCGCCAACAGTGCCAGCGGGTCCGAAGTGCAGATCCTGGCCGGTGGCGCCGACGCGGCGGCGGTGGAACTGGCCCTTAGCGGCGCGCTCGAAAGCGCGATCATGCTGTGCCTCAACGATCTCGATGCGGCCGATAAGGCCGCCGACCGGGCCATCGCGATCCTGACGGACACGCCCCAGGCACCGCGCGACTGGCGGCCGGTGTTCCTGTCGCTGCGCGCGGAAATCCTGCGCCGGCGGCGCAGTCTGGACAGCGGCGAGGACGACCTGGAGCGGGCCTTGAGGGATCGCCGGGTGCTCTACGACCGCTCGCGCCTGGAGGGGCTCGACTATCTTTATCTGGGCGGGCTCAACCGTGAGGCGGGCCGCCGGGACGACGCGCTGGAGAATTTTCGCCGGGGTGTCTCGGTGCTGCGCGAGACGAATGAGGGGGTCACGCTCGACCAGGTCTTGCCCTTCCTGCGCCTCCTGAACGAGGAGGCAGGCCGGGACCCGGCCCGGGCACAGACGCTTCATGCGGAGATGTTCGCGGCTGGACAAATCGTGCGTAACTCCCTCACGGCACGGACCATCGCGGCGACCTCCGCGCGTCTTGCCGCCGGCGATCAGGCTGTCTCCACCGTGATCCGCGATCTCCAGGAAGCGCGCCGGCGGATTGGCGATCTTAACCGGGCCATTGATGCGGCCCAGGCCCGCACAGACGCGGGCGGACGGGTCATTGAAATTGCGGCCATGATCGAAGACCGGGACGCGGCGCGCCAGGAGGCAAGCGCCCTTGAAGAGGAGGTGCAGGCCGCGGCGCCGGCCTATAACCAACTCGTCAGCAGACCCCAGGATCTGGTGAGCGCCCAGGCGGCCCTGGCCGCCGATGAGGCCATTCTCCAGGTTCTGATCGGCGAGACCTCCAGCCTTGCGTTTTTCGTCACCCGTGACACGGTCGAGCCCCATTTCATCGGCTTTGGTTCGGGCGAAGCCGCCTTCGCCGTAGCGAAATTGCGGGCAGGCCTGACCATCGGCACCGGCCAGCGCCTGGGCGCCTTTGATTTGAAACTTGCCCATGGCCTGTACCGCGCCATCCTCGGCCCCTTCGAGCAACGCCTTGCCACGGTTCGGCATTTGATCACTGTGCCAACGGGCCCACTCGCGAGCCTGCCCTTTGCCATTCTTGTAACGCAACGCCCGCAAGGGCGCGGCGTGCGCGCGGACACCTATCGCAAGACCGCCTGGCTCGGCACCGCCCATGCCATCTCCGTGGCCCCGTCAGTACGTTCTTTAGTCGATCTGCGCACCCTGCCCCAGGCTCCGAAACGCAGCCGTACACTGATCGGTTTTGGCGATTTTCAGGGACCGCAAAATGCCCCAGCCGTCCCGATTACGCCGCTGTGCGAGTCCCGGGTCCAGTGGATGGCCCGCAATGCGCCGCCCCTGCCGGAAACACGGGCCGAGCTTGAGGCCATCGCGAGGGGATTGCCGGACGGACAGACGGACCTGCGCCTTGGCGAGGCCTTCACGGAGGCGGCCGTCCAAGGGGCCGCCCTTGAAGACTACCGGATCGTTTATTTTGCGACCCATGGCCTGATGCCCGCCGATGTGGGCTGCCGGACCGAACCCGCCCTTGTCACATCGGGTTTTCGCCAGGATACGCCGGACCGGGACGGTCTTCTCACCTCAAGCGACGTGCTGGGCCTGCGGATGAATGCGGATCTGGTTGTCTTGTCGGCCTGTAACACCGGCGGCGGGGACGGCTCCGGCGGTGAGGGGCTGAGCGGTCTGGCTCGCAGCTTTTTTTATGCCGGTGCGCGCGGCATGCTGGTCAGCCACTGGTATGTGGAGAGCGCGGCGACCCAGCGGCTGATGACGGATGTCTTCGCACGCCTTGCCGACAATCCCGCCCTGGGCAGCGCCGAAGCGCTGCGCCAGGCCCAGGACGCTTTGTTTTTGCAAGAGCGCGGGTCTGCGATTGAAGCCCATCCAGCCTTCTGGGCGGCCTTCACGGTCGTGGGCGATGGGGCCCGGCCGGTGCGGGTGCGCTGACGATCAAGCCTTTCGCGGTGCGAGATCGTTACTTGCTGGTCATGATGATGAAGGCTCCGGTTTCCCCGCCGCGCAGGCGCTCCAGATGGCCGGCAACGAGCCGGTCATCCGGACGCTGACGGGCAAGGTCCTCAAACGCCATGAGAGCCGCCGGACTTTCCCGGTCCAGCGCCTGGAAGGCCTCCCGGTAGGCCGCCTGATAGGGGCTGGCGGCATCGAGCGCATCGATGGGCTCATAGGTAATGAGGGCATCCTGCTTACCGTGGAGCACCAGGGTGCCCGCCGGGCGCACGGGCCGATCCGGGGCCGCGTCCACCGTGGCCTTTGAGAGCAGGGCCCGTGTGCCAAGCGCCTTGTTGGCCGCCTCCAGACGCGCGGCCGTGTTCACGACATTGCCGATGGCGGTGTAGTCGAAACGATCGCGGCCGCCAAAATTGCCGACGAATGCAGGCCCTGTATCAAGGCCCACCCGCGTGCGCCCGAACCGATAGCCCTGGCTCATCCAACGCGCACGGAAGGCCTCCCCGAACTCAACGAGCGCCGCCGCGCAGGCCACGGCGCGGCCGGCGTCGTCCTCGGAGGCTTCCGGCGCGCCGAAAAAGCACATGGACCCATCGCCCAGAAATTTGTCGATCGTCCCGCCATGGGCAAGGATAATGCCGCCAAGCCCATCGAAGTAGTCATTGATGATCGTCCCGATAAGGTCCGGAGGCAGATACTCCGAGCTTGACGTGAATTGCTCGATATCGGTGAACATGACCGTGATCGTGCGCCGCTCACCGCCAAGCTTCAACCGGCTCGGATCCCGGTCGAGGCGCGAGACGACCCCCGGCGGCACGTAGCGGGCAAAGGCCCGTCGGATCTGATTGCGCAAAAGGCGCTCCCGCCGGCCCACGAACGCGCTCGCGCCCGCCGCCGCAATCATGAAGGCCAGGACCGGCGTGACCAGCGGCACCATGACCTCCGCGCGGGCAAAGAGCGCGAAACACAGAACGCCAAACGCGCTCAGCACCAGCATCGACAAGAGGATCTTGAGCCACAGGGACAGCCGCGACATGGACAGCAGCATGCCCACCAGCGCCAGCGCGAGACCGATGGCCGCCTCCCCAGCCAGTCCGGGCTCCAGAATGCGCCGCCCGTCCAGGATCTGGGACAGGATATGGGCGTGGATTTCCACGCCGGGCATTTCCTCAACGCCGGGGATGGCGGTCAGGGCAGTCCGGTGCCGGTCGATATCGACGAGCACGGGACCGATCAGGGCGATTTTGTCCTTGAAGAAAACGGGCGGCAGGATCGGCACTACCTGGGCGTCGACTACCAGGAACGGTTTTTCGTCCGGACGCTGCGAATTAAAGCCACGCCACGCGATGCGGTAGCGCCGCTCCTTGGGCAGATCGACGCCCAGGCGATGGGCCACCGCCGCGCCCAGTTGAAATTGCGCTTTCTCGCCCTCGTCCCAACGGGGATAGGCATAACGCACCGTACCGTCCTGCCGGTCGCGCAGCAGCATGGCGTAACCGGGCGTCAGATCCCCGACAAACCAGGAGAGGACATCGGCCCGCTTGCCCGTCGTCCCAACATCGGCCCCGGCCCATCCGGGAATGACGGGCGTCTTGACGGTGCGCATGACCTCGCGAAGCAATTCGTCCTTGCGCGGATCCGTTTCATTGTCGAGGACGAAATCGATGCCGATGGCCCGCGCCCCGGCCTCGTCAAGGCGTGTGATAATCTGTGCCAGGAGTTCTCGGTCGAATGGCAAACGGCAGGACAGGGCATCGAGAGTGTCGTCGGTCACGCCGATGATGACGATGTTCTCGTCCTGGCGCGCGTCGGGCGCCGCGAGGAAACGAATGTCGCGGGTCCACTCGTCAACCCCCTTCAACACTTCGGCGATGTGCGTGAGTGCAAAGGGAACGCAGACGGCGGCAAGCAGGATCAGGCCGACCCATGCACCGACCGCGAGGCGCAGCGTGCGGCGCGGTTCCCGGTCAACGGGCGAGCTGCCCGCCCCGCCCTCGCCCCTTGCGTCCCCGCCCGGTTCTTGCTCGTCGGCCCCGACCATCTCCGCCCGCCTCCCCGCGTCTCGGCTCCAAGGACCGCCAGTATAGTGATCGGGCAAAGACTTTCGGAAATGCCCATTCTATGCTCGCGCGGAAGATGCAAAACGCGGCGCCGCGAACACCCCGTTGACCCATGGGAGGGAACGATGGCCGAAACGGTTTCACAGCCTTTGGCGGGCACACTCCGCGCGCTGCTCATGGCCGGCGGCCCTTCGATGGCCTTGGCGATGGCGATGGCCATGGCACCGGCACAAAGCGCTCTTGCCCTGCAGGACAGCCCGGCATCTGCCGCCGGGGCCGCCGACGAAGAGGCCCAAAGCCTTGTCGTGGTGCGCAGTTCGGCGCAGGCGCTCGGCGTTGGCGATGTCCTGCAAAGTGGACAGATCGTGCGCTTGGCGGAAAACGAGGAAATCGAAATCCTGTCCCAGCGCGGTGTGAGCGTCGTTTATCGCGGCCCCTTTGAAGGGCCGGTGAGCGGGCGCGGCGACGCGGTTGGACGGTCGCGCCTGAAGTTGCTGCGCGATGCGATTTTCGGTCTTGATGAGGGCACCCGCGTCATGGGCGGCACCCGCCAGCTGGAGCGCCCACCCCTGACGGACGCCGATAACGGGACGGACGACGCACCAGGCGATCCGGGTGAAGAAGACCCCGCGCCCCTGGGCCCGGCGGGAGAAGCAATCCTGATCGACCTGGCCCAAGGGGGAACCTGGTGCGCCGTCGATGGCGTCGATCTGTGGTTGATGCGTGCCGAATACGGCCGTGCCCGTGCACAGCTGAGCGATGGGACCGCGCGCGCGCCCTTGACCTGGAGCTATTTCGCGGAGGCCCTGCCCTGGCCAGACGCGGTGCCGCGCACGGACGGTGCCCGCTACTCGGTGACATTCGACAATGGGCCAACCTTGAGGTTCGACCTGCGTGTGGTCGCGCCCGCAGCCGATCCGGCGGGCACACTCATTGTACTGGCGCGCAGCGGCTGCCGGTCCCAAGTCGCCCGCGCCGCCGCCGCTCTTGAAGGCACGCCCGATAACGGCGACGGGCCAACCCGCTGACTCTGACTTTGGCGCTGCCTCTGGCGCTGAGAGAGCACAGGCTCGCCTTTCTGCGAACTCGGGCCTTTGACCCGGCATAGAAGAGTTTACAGCTCGATGTCCCGTGACCCCGGCGGGGTGGTGTCGTCCGTGGCCGGCTTTGCCGTGCGCACGGCGACCAGATAGCGCGCCTGGTCCTCACTCGCGACCCGCTCGATGGTGCGCACCAGACAGCGGAAGCGCCGGACGATGATGCGCTCGCCCGCACCGCCGCACAGAAACCCGGTCCGCGAGGCCGTCAGAATGCGGAGCGCAAAGCGCAGCTCCGGGCAGACCCCGGCAAAGGTGACCAGATAGGGCCGGCGCACCGACGCGATGAAAATCGCGTGGCGCCGGTCGATCACCTGGAAATTCCGCAGCAAACGCAGATTGATGCAGTCCCGGCGCGGCTCCGGCCAGGTCGGATCGGCCTTTAAGGGACGCGGCGGATCGCCAGCATCCTGCCCCACCGTTTGCCGGGGCACGGGCGTGTAGGACATGGCCGGGAGCGGTGTGCGGGTCTCCAGTTCGCCCTGCCTCAGATGATCGCCCACGGCATCGGCCAACAGACCATGCATCCTGGACCCGTCGGCAAGGCCCGGAAAGGGTCCGAATGCTATCAGCACACCAACGAAGAGGCCGACCATCGTGTCGAGACCGAAACGGCGCTCACGTCTTGGTTCCATGACATCGGCTCCCATGACATTTTCAAACCGAACGCCTGTCTGGTGGACGGCGCGGTGACATCGCTGCTGCCCGCTTCGCCGAACCGTATCCTCAGGCGGGCATGGCGCCCTGTCGAGCCCCAACCAAATGCGTGCCCGGCACGCGCCCACGTTCCTTTTGCGAGTCGGGAGGGCCCCATGGCCGTAACGCTAAACGATATCCGCCGGGCCCAAACGGTCATTGACGGCGCGGTGGAGAATACACCCTTCGTTTTAAGTCGCACACTTTCGGGCCTTTTGGGTGCGCAAATTCATATAAAATTTGAGAATTTGCAGTTCACAGCCTCGTTTAAGGAGCGAGGAGCCCTCAATAAGCTCGAAAGTCTGTCTTTCGAGGCCCGAAATGGGGGTGTCATCGCCATGTCGGCCGGCAATCATGCCCAAGGCGTCGCTTATCATGCCCAAAGGCTCGGCATTCCCGCGACCATCGTCATGCCCCGTGCGACGCCTTACGTGAAAGTACGCCAGACCGCCCATTTCGGCGCGCGCATCATTTTGGAGGGCGACACGCTCAGCGAAGCCTCCGACTTCGCCCACGCCATGGCCACACGCGAGGGGCTGGTGTTCGTCCACCCCTATGACGATGACCATGTGATTGCCGGCCAGGGCACCCTTGCCCTCGAAATGCTCGATGCCGTCCCGGACCTTGATGTCCTGGTGGTCCCCATCGGCGGGGGGGGCCTCATTGGCGGCATGGCCACGGCGGCGAAGGCCATCCGGCCGGACATCCGGGTCGTCGGCGTGGAAGCCGCCCTTTATCCATCCATGAGTGCCGCCCTGCGCGGTGTGCAGGGCCTGTGTGGCGGGACGACCATCGCCGAGGGCATCGCGGTGAAACAGGTGGGCGCCAAGCCACTGGAAATCGCACGCCGGCTCGTCGACGAGGTGATCACCGTCGAGGAACGCGACCTGGAGCGGGCGGTCAATCTGCTGCTCACCATCGAGAAAACCGTGGCCGAGGGGGCCGGCGCGGCGGGCCTGGCGGCCCTGATGGCCCGTCCGGAGCTGTTCCGTGGGCGCAAAGTGGGCATTCCCCTGTGCGGCGGCAATATTGACCCGAGGCTGCTTGCCTCCGTGATCATGCGCGAGTTGATGCATGACGGGCGGATCGCGCGCATCGGTGTGGACGTGGCGGACTCGCCCGGTCAGCTCGCACGGGTTGCCGGCATCATCGGCGAATACGGTTGCAGCGTGATCGAGGTGTCCCATCACAGACTGGCCCTCGACATGTCGGCAAAGCATGCGACCCTGGAAATGATGATAGAGGCCCGGGACAAGGATCAGGTCCGCGACATTGTCGCCCGCCTGCGCCAGGACGGGTTTGCGGTGCGCGATGTCTCGATTTAACGGGGCTTGGCGGCCAGGGGGCGTCCTGTCGCGATCGCGTGACCACGCGTGCGCACGGCCCCTTTGATTTGGGTTTTTGGGCCGGGTTTTGTTTGTCATGGCGGGGCGACCTGCCTATCTGTGGGTGTCGCGGGTTGGGTGGATTGGTCCAGGATCCGGTGGGTGCATCGGACCTTGCGCAGACCGGCCAAGGAGGGAGGCGGCAAAGCATGCATGTAGCGGTGATCGGCGGGGGGTTGATCGGTCTGAGCACGGCTTGGGCGCTGAGCCGTTGCGGTGTCTCGGTCACCGTGTTCGAGAGCGGGCGCATGGGGCGCGGGGCCAGTTGGGCCGCCGGGGGCATGCTCGCCGCCCATGTGGAAGATGAGGCCTGCGATCCCGCCTTTCTGACCCTGGCCCGCGCGAGCCAGGACCTGTGGCCCGGTTTCGCCGCCGCCCTGACCGAGGCAACCGGCCTGCCGCTCGAGGTTGACCAGGCGGGCACTCTCGTTGCCGCGTTTGACCCGGTTACGGCCGACCGCTGGCGCGATCTGTGCCGCTCGGACCGTCTGCGCAGCGATCTCCACTGGCTCTCACCCCGGGAGGCCCGGGGCCGCGAGCCGGGACTGGCGCGCGACTGCCTCGGCGCGGCCTTCAGCCCGCGCGATCATCAAATCGACCCGCGCGCGGCCGTAAGCGCCCTCATCAAGGCCTGCCAGGCCTCCGGTGTCACCCTGGCCGAGGACCGTCCCGTGCTGGCGATTGATGCGCGCGGCGGCCGGGTGACGGGCGTCATCACGCCGGAAGGGCGCATCGGCTGCGATGCGGCGGTGCTGGCGGCTGGCGCCTGGAGCGGACGCATTGAGGGCCAGGGCCCCGGTGCCGCCATGCCGGTCCGGCCCATCAAGGGTCAGATGGCCTGCCTTGTCTGGGATCAGCCGGCACCGCCGCCGCGCCATGTCATCTGGGGCCCCGGCCTTTACGCCATCCCGCGCGCCGACGGGCGCCTTGTCCTTGGCGCGAGTGTCGAAGATGTGGGTTTTGATCCGCGCCTGACGGCCGGTGCGGTCGGCCGCCTGCTCCAGGCGGTGGCCCGCACCCTGCCCGGCGCGGAGGCCTGCGCGCTTCAGGAAATGTGGGCCGGTTATCGCCCCGCCGCCCCTGACCGGCGCCCGGTCATCGGCCCTGGCGCGCTTGACGGACTGACCATCGCCACGGGCCATCACCGCAACGGCATCCTGCTGGCGCCGGTGACGGCCGAGATCGTGCGCGACCTCGTTCTTGGCGCCGTACCGCGCCACAACCTGACGGCCTTTTCCCCTGCCCGGTTCTGGACCGCCGGCCCCCGCCCTCGCGTGACAGCGCCGTCCGGCGCGCGCACCGAGACCGGGGTCCGCATGGCCTGACGGGCCCACCACCGCCGCGATACGGCGACAGATGGACGAAAGAGCAATGTGGGAACCCTATTTTTGGACGGCCGTTGGCCTTGTCCTGTTGATGCTCGGCGGCGACGCGGTGGTGCGCGGCGCGGCGGGCCTCGCCAAGAAGTTCGGCGTGTCTGAACTTCTGATCGGCCTTGTCATCGTCGCCTTCGGCACGTCCGCGCCGGAGCTGGTGGTGTCGATCCGCTCGGTGCTGGACGGGGTGCCGGACGTGGCCGTGGGCAATGTCATCGGCAGCAACATCGCCAATATCCTGCTGGTGCTCGGCTTTGGCGCGATCATCGCGCCCATTCCCATGAGCCAGAACGTCCTCTTCCGCGACGGGGTCGTGGTTTTGGCGGCGAGCGGTTTTCTGGTCTGGCTCGGGGCCTTGGGCGCCATCCAGTTCTCCGCCGGCGTGGTGCTGAGCAGTGCCCTGGCGGTTTATCTCGTTTACTCCTACGCCACCGAACAGAGCCCGGCGGCGCGCCGTGAGCGTGCGCCGAGTGAAAAGACGCCGCGCAAGGAGGCTTTTTCGGAAAAGGTAAAACGCAACCGCGCCCTGCTGATTGCCGCGCTCGACGGCAACAGTCTGCCGGTCCAGATGATCCTTCTCGTGATCGGGTTCGTAGCCCTGTTTTTCGGGGCCAAATGGCTGATCTTCGGCGCGGTGGAAATCGCGCTCGGCTGGGGTGTGTCGGAAGCGGTCATCGGGGTGAGCATTATCGCCATCGGCACCTCCGTGCCGGAACTGGCGGCCGTGGCGGTCGCTGCCTTGCGCAAGCATCCCGAGGTCGTGCTGGGCAGCATCGTCGGCAGCAACATTTTCAACATTCTTGCCGTGCTGGGCATAACGGCCCTGATCCAGCCCATCGAAATCGCCGCGCGCTTCTATGATTTCGATCTTTGGTTGATGCTGGCCGTGGTGGTGATCTTCCTGATCTTCCTCTCAAGCGACGCCCGATTGTCGCGCCTGGAAGGCTCGCTGATGCTGATCGGCTATATCGCCTATATTCTCATTTTGTTTTCAGGCGTTCTGCCCGAACCCTTCCGGGAGCGCATCGGCATTCCCTGATCGGTCCTGACCGGAGAGCCTCCCGGCTCCGCGGACAGACCACGCGCAGAGCGCCAAGGACACCAACGAAACGCCGGGGAGCACACCGCCCATGGACATCGCCCTCACCGAGGATCGCCAGGCGATCATCGAAGCCGTCGCCAAGGTCTGCGCGGCCTATCCGGACGACTATTGGCGCGAGCGCGACAAGACCGGGGCGTTTCCGGAAGAGTTCGTCGCCGACATGGCGGCCGGCGGCTGGCTCGGCATCGCCCTTCCCGAGGAGGTGGGCGGCTCGGGCCTCGGCGTGCTCGAAACATCCCTCATGATGCGGACCGTCGCCGAATCCGGTGCGGCCATGCAGGGCGTGTCCTCAATCCATGTGAACCTGTTCGGTCCCCTGCCGCTTGCCTTGTTCGGCACACCAGAGCAGAAACACCACCATCTGCCGCGCCTGATCTCCGGCCAGGACCGCATGTGTTTCGGCGTGACCGAGCCCAATTCGGGCCTCGACACCTCGTCGATCCAGACCAAGGCGGAACGCGACGGCAACGGCTATGTGATTTCCGGACGGAAGATCTGGACCACGACGGCCCAGAGCGCCAACAAAATCCTGCTCATCGCGCGCACCACTCCGCGCGACCAGTGCGCCAAACCGACCGACGGCATGACCCTGTTCTATACGGACATGGACAGGGATTATGTGGACGCGCAGATTATCGAAAAAATGGGCCGCAAGTCGGTGGAGTGCAACACGGTCTTCATTGACGGTCTGAAAGTGCCGCTTGAGGACCGCGTTGGCGAGGAAGGCAAGGGCTTTTCCTATCTGCTCCACGGCCTCAATCCGGAGCGCATCTTGTTCGGTATCGAAGCGGTGGGCATTGGCCGCGCCGCCCTGCGCAAGGCCGTGACATATGCGAAGGAGCGGGAAGTTTTCGGCCGGCCCATCGGCATGAACCAGGGTGTGCAACACCCCCTCGCCCGCTCCTGGGCCGAGCTGGAAGCCGCCGAATTGCTGGCCCTCAAAGCCGCGGCCCTGTTCGATTCGGGCGCGCCGTGCGGCGCCGAAGCCAACGCCGCCAAACTCTTGGGCTCGGAAGCAGGCTATAATGCCTGCGAGCGCTCCGTGCTCGCCCATGGCGGCATGGGGTATGCCAAGGAATACGACGTGGAACGCTATTTCCGTGAGGTGATGATCACACGAATTGCACCCGTCAGCACGGAAATGATCCTGAACTTCATCGGCGAGCGGGTGCTGGGTCTGCCCCGATCTTACTAGAGCCCATTCAATGATCTCCGAATCATTGAATGGGCTCTAGCGTATTGATTTTGAGCGCTTTCCGGGCGGAAAACCGCATACACTTTTCCTGAAAGCGCTCTATACCAGGCCGCCGAGATCCGCGTCGGCGGAGGCCGGGCCAACCTTGTAGCCATGGCCGCGCACGGTATGGATGAGCGGTGCCAGCCCGTCCAGGTCGATCTTTTTGCGCAAGCGGCCAATGCACACCTCAAGCACATTGGCCGCGCCCTGTCCCTTTTCGCCCCAGATACGCTCGCGGATCTGATCCTTGGCAAAAACCCGGTCGGGCGCGCTCATGAGCAGCTCCAGCAGCGCGAACTCCTTGGAGGTGAGCGTGACCTCCCGGTCCGCGCGGAACACTCGAAACCGGCTTGCGTCAAGCGTCAGATCGGCCACCGTCAGAACGGCGGAGATGTCCTCGGTGCCCTTGTGGCGCCGGATGAGGGCCTCGATCCGGGCGAGCAACTCTTCAAATTCGAAGGGTTTGCACAGATAGTCATCCGCCCCCGTGCGCAGCCCGCGCACCTTATCGTCAAGGGAGTCAAGGGCCGTCAGCATCAGGATGGGCGTCTGGATCCGGGCCGCCCGCACGGCGGCGCACACGCTGTGCCCCGTTCCGTCCGGCAACATCACATCGAGGAGAATGGTGTCGAACGCACCGGCTTGGGCGGCGGCTTCGCCGGAGCGCGCCGTCGCCTGATGGTCCACCGTATAGCCTTCGGCCGTCAGGCCGCGCTGCAGGAAATCGGCAATCTCTAAATCGTCTTCGACCAGTAAAAGAGCGCCCAGACAGGCATGGCTCATGACGTGCCCCCCATTTTCAGTCCCGATGGGGCCGCACCGGAGGATGATGCCACGATTGGCAGACGGATTGTCGCCACCGTTCCGCCCCCGGCCCGATTGTCGAGGGTAATCCTGCCCCCATGGGCGTCAATGATGGCCTTGGCGACCGGAAGGCCCAGGCCCGTGCCGGCGCTCGACTGGGCCGCATTGTGCCCCCGGTAGAACCGGGTGAAGACGTGGGGCAGATCGTCCGGCGCGATCCCCGGCCCGGTGTCTTCAAGACGCAGGACGGCATCGCGCTCCTCAAGCGTGCCGGTGACATGGATTGCGCTGCCGGCCCCGCAATAGCGCACGGCATTGTCGATCAGGACGGAGAACACCTGCCGCAAACGCCCGCCGTCACCGTTCACACTCAGGGTGCCGAGATCGTCCACATCAAGGTCGAGACGAATGTCCTTGCGCTGTGCCGCCGGCGTGAAGTCGCGCACCACTTCGCTCAGCAGGGGGCCAATGGCCAGGGTGCGGAAGTCGAACCGGGCCTCACCGGAATCGGACCGGGCCATAAACAGCAGGTCGTCCACGAGCCGCCCCATCTGGCCGCATTTGGTGACGATGCGCGTGAGGCTCTCCCGATAGGCCGAGGCCGGTTTTTCCCGCCCGCGCAAGGAGACTTCCGCCTCGCCGCGGATAATCGTCAGGGGGGTGCGCAATTCATGGGAGATATCGGCGAACAGCCGCCGGCGCATGCGGTCGGTCTTTTCGAGTTTCTCATTGGCGATCCGCAAATCCGCCGTGCGCTCCGCGACCGTTTCTTCAAGGCCCTGATTAAGCCGTTGCAGTGCCTCGCGCTGGCCCGAAAGCTGCCCGGCCATCCGATTGAAACTGCGCCCCAGATGGTGGAATTCGCTGCTGGCCAGATCGGGGATGCGATGCTCTAGACTGCCTTGCGCCACGGCATCGGTGCCGGTCGTCAGGGCCGACAAGGACGTGCGCACATGATGGCGCAAATAGATGGCGGCGAGGATCATGAACGGCACCGTGAAGAGCATCTGCAGGTAAACGATGGACTCAGCGCGGTTCGTCAGAGTTCGGCCATTATCGTCCACATTGTGAACGTCCTCATGGGCATGGTCGATGAAGCCCGCCAGGATTGAGAAAATTTCCTGGTAGTTGCTTGTCTTCACAAGGTCCTGGAGGGCCGCGTGGGCCTCCTCTTCTTCTCCGTTGTCCTGGAGGCTGACGACATTGTTGTAGCGGGCATCGAGTTCCTCAAGACGCAGCTGAAGCCGCTCGAGCTGGGCCAAGGTTCGCGCCCGCTCGGCATCGGAGACGGCGGCACCGTCCAGGTGACCGCGGATCGCGGCCAATTCCGCGCGCATGGCCTGCTGAAGCTGTGTCCCGATGGGCAGGATGTTCGGAATATCGGCAAGGGCGGTCGCCGTCATCTGTTTCAAGATGAGATGCGAATTGTTGGCGAGATGCAAATAGCTCGCCAATTCATGGTGCGCCTCGTGGCTCACCTCCACTTGCCGCTTGATCTGGTGAATACTGACCATACTGGCGGCGAGACCGGCGATCCCGACCACCAGCAGGGCGCAGAAAACGGCCATCAGGCGCGTCTGGAAGGATATGGACGGGCGGGACAGGGCTGCCCCGGCGGCAATCGTCAGCATGGGCCTCACCATGGGCTTGGGCATATCGCGGCGCGGGCGGCACATCGCGGCGCGGGCGGCACATCGCGGCGCGGGCGGCACATCGCGGCGCGGGCGTTGGGCCCCGACTTACGCTGTGAGCCGCCCAGCTTTGACAGAGTAAAGCAGCGGGCGAGAACTCCGGCTCAGCCTGAGGCCAGCGCACCGCTACCTTGTTTTTTCCGCGCTTTTTTTCACGCTTTGGCGCCTGGAGGGGCACTGTAGCACGGGCGCCGCCCCGTGTGGCCCGCCTAAAACCGCAGCGCGAGCGTGCCGCGCACGGCGCGCGGTTCGACCGGGTGGAAATGCACGTCCTCGACCGGTGTGGCTTCGCCCGGCAGTTGACTTTCGAAGAAATAGGTAATGTCCGCATCTTGCGCATCGAACAGGTTGAAGACGTCGAGCCGGGCCTCAAGCGGGCCGAAGCGATAGCCAATGCCGGCATTGACGAGGCTTGTCGCCTCTGAACGCACGGAATTGTCTTCAATCAGGGGCGCCGAGGAAAAATGGCGCAGACGGATCGTGGCGTTGAAGCCATTCCCAAGCAACACCGTGCCGCCCAGCGCTGCGACCGTGGGCACGGCGCCGGGAATGCGGTCCCCATTGCGGAAACGGGCATTGGTGGTCGCCGCGCTGACATCGAAGACCAACCACGGGGTCGCCTCCCAGAAACCCGACGCCTCAAAACCGTAGCGGCGCGAGCCGTCATTGGGTTCTGTGGTGCCCGCATCGCCCACAAAGACGAGTTCCGATTCAAGGCCGAGATAAAATGCGGCAAGCGTGACGGTCAGCCCCTCCAAATAACTCGACCGGAAGCCGACCTCCACTCCATTGGCGGGCACCAGAACCGGAACCGCGTCCACCGGGTCGCCTGTCACCGGGTCAACATTAATGGCCGCGCCGCGCACATCATTGGAATGAAAGCCCCGCCCATAGTTCACGTAAAGCCGTGTGCGTTCGGCCGCCGTGAACGCCGCCGTCACCTTCGGGCTGACAATCGTGTCCGATCCGTCACCGGAATTTTCCGGCCGCTGCGCTTCCACATCGAAGGCGAACGTGTCGATCCGCAGGCCGACGGTCGTCTCGAAGCGCGAGGTCCAACGGGTGGCGATGTCCCCGTAAACACCGGCGCTGAACTGTTCCACGCTGTCGGAGCGCACGGTCGAAATGCGCTCGCGCGCGGCCGTCTGGAACAGGCCCACATCCACGATGTCGTCGAACCGCATATCGACACCGAGGCGCACCGTGTGGTTCGCCGACCCCAAAGCCATGTCCCATTCGCCAAAGGCATCGCCGCCATAGATTACGCGCCGGTCTTCCTGTTCGAACTCGTCGCCATTGACCGGATCGTTGAGAAAATAGGTGAAGTTCGAGAACAGATCGAAATCGTAGTAGCTGGCATAGACCCGCGCGTGCAGATGTCCGCCAAGCGCGTTGGTGAAGAGGCGTCCGATAAGATTGATCCGCGTGGTCTGGCCGCCCAGATCCGGATCGATGAAGCCGAGCCGGTCGATGAGCCCGCTTTCGACCGCCCTCAATGGCACTTGGTCCGTAGACGCCCATTCCGCATGGAACGCGGTGCCGATCAGTTGGACATTCACCGGACCATCGCCGGACGTGAACTTCACGAGGCCGTTGTATTGCTCCAGATCCTCATCGAGCACCCAGGGGCCATTGTAAAACTTGGCCTCCGCCGCATAGAGCAAATCGCCGCCGGCCACAGAGGATGAGTTCGCCGCCACAATGCGGTAAAAATCGAATTCGCCCGCCGTCGCCCGGATGAAGCCCTCCTCAAGCCGGTCGAGGGTCTTGAAATTGATCGATCCGGCAGCGGAAAAATCGCCCACATCGGCAAAATACGGACCCTTGCGAAACTCAACGAACTCCACGAGTTCCGGAATGATGAAATTGATGTCGAGATACCCCTGACCATGGCCATGGGTGCGCAGATTGATCGGCATGCCCTCAAAAAAGCCGGCGAAATCGGTTCCGTGATCCAGATTGAAACCGCGTAGGAAGAACTGGTTGGCCTTGCCGGATCCCGAATGCTGGGTGGCGATCAGGCCAGGCACCACTTCCACCAACTCACCCGGACGCAGCAGGGGCCTCGTTTCGAAATCGGCAAATCCCACAATGCCTTCGGAAGCCGAGAGCGCCGTTTCGGTCAGATCGAGGCCCCGCCCCCAGATCACCATGGTTTCTTCGTCAGGCTTGGCCTTTTTGATTTGGCTGGTTACGTCCGCGGCAGCGGCCGAGGAGAGCGCCACCAGCGCGGCACCCGCATAAAGGGCCACTCGCGCTGCCATTGATTGAATAGCGATCCTCATGAACCCCACAACTCCTGTCTTGACGGTGTTTTCCTGGCTATAGATCCTGAATCACTTTTGTGACATTACGATTGGAAAAATCTGACAGCAGGCTGACAAATGCCTCAAACCCGTGGCCCGTGGCGCTTTGTCCATGGCTCTGGCAATGTGCGACGCAGTGGTCTCAATGGGGGAGGCAGCGGTGCCGCCCGAAAAATCAATCTCCGATAACGCGAGCGCGGTGCGGTTTGCCCGGTCGGGAGGCTTTGCCCTGCTGGCCGCCTTGCTGGTGTCGAGCCTTCTTGCGGCCATGGCGACAAGCTTCGTCGTGGACGCCAGAACCTTGAGCATGACGACGCGCGGTGAGATCGACCTGGCGCAGGCCCGCGCCCTCGCCGATGCGGGCGCACGGATCGCGGCCCTGCAGCTTCACCGGCGTGCCCGTGGCCTTGCGCCCCTGCCCGAGGGCCCAAAGGTGCGTCCCGGAAGCCGCGCCGCTGATTGGCGCTTTGCGGGCGGCACGGTGGCCATTTCCGTGGAGGCGGAGGCCAGCAAGCTCGACCTCAACACCGCAAATATCGATGCGCTTTCCGGCCTGTTCGAAGCCGCCGGAGAGAGTGCGACCGCGGCGCGGCGCCATGCCCGGGCCATTCTTGCCTATCGCCGCCTTGAAGGCTCAGCGCCCGACGGGGCATCGGGGTCAGGACCGGACGGAATGATCCGCCTGCGCATGTCCTGGGAGCTTGATGGGCGCGCCTTCGACAGTGTGGGGGATCTGTCCCGCGTGCCGTCCTTCCCCGCCGGCCTTGCGGCCCGGATCGCGCCTCAAGTCACGGTGCATGGCGGCCAAAGACGCGGCGACGCGGATGGGAAAGACACCGGCGCCGTTTACACCGTGCTTGCCAAGGCGCGCACGTCCACGGGGGCACAGTTTCACCGCCGGGCCATCGTCGATGTGGCGCCGTCGACGGGCCCACGTTTTGTGATCTGGGATTGAAACGCGGCGCCCCGGACTCGCGCCGTTTTCGTTCAAACGGACCCGGCTCTTGTTTTGTTTCGCTCGCGCGCCGCCAAATCGGCCCTTTTGGGGCGCTCCGCGAGGACGGCGCAGGGGCGCGGGGCCGTGGTCACGGCCTGTGTTCGTGACCCAACTTGATCGGAAAATGCTCTAATTTTGCGGATCGATATAGTCCAGTGGATCAAGCGGGGCCGACCGGCGCACGGTTGTGTCCATGGGGCCGATGATCCGCTCCGTCTGGGTCGGGCGCGTGCTGAAGATATCCGTCAGGCGGCGCTGCATTTCGCTGGTGGCCGCGCGCGAGTCCGTTTCGTTGCGGATCACTCTGGGGGTGATCAGGACAAGCAGTTCCGTGCGATCGCGCCGGTCCGATCGGGTCGTGAACAGATTTCCGATCAGGGGCACATCCGAGAGCACCGGCACGCCGGTCCGGCCCACGGAAGTGCTGTTGCGCGTGAGACCGCCGAGGACCACCGTCTCCCCGCTGTGCACGGCAACGGTGCTGGCGAAACTGCGCTGCTGGATGGTGGGAGAGACAATGCCGGAGGTGTTGGTTTCCACGACCTCGCTGACCTCCTGAAGGATATCGAGCACCACGACGCCGTCATCGGTCACTCGGGGCGTCACGGACAAAATCACGCCCGTATCCCGGTAGTCGATATCGTTGACGATGGGCGCCCCCGGGTTGGTCACATCGACGGCGGCCCGCGTCTGGATCGGCACTTGATCACCCACTTGAAGGCGCGCGGGCTGGTTGTCGAGGACCAGCAGATTCGGGGAGGACAGAAATTCCACATCCGTCACTTCGCGCAGCGCATTCAGGGCAAAGCGGACATCGCTGGTGTTCAGCAAATAGTTGAACCCCGGAAAAATTGGATTGGTGCCGTTCGATTGCAAACCCGAAAAGCCGCCGGCGTTCTCCGACCCGCTTTGGAAGAACCAGCGCACCCCGAACTCAAGATCGTTCCGCAGGGAAACCTCCGCCAAGGTCGCCTCGATGAGGACTTGGGTGGGCAGACTGTCCAAACGCTCGATGGCGTTGCGGATCGGCGTGTATTCGTCCTGGGTCGCATAAATCACAAGGGCGTTGGTGGCCTGATCGGCTGTGATCTTGAGGCCATCGCCGCCGCCCCCGGGGGCCTGGTCTTCGCCGGGACGCCCCACCCCGGCGCGGATCTGGTCGCCGCCGGCGCCGGCGCCCTCGCCGCCTTCCGCGCCTCCCAGAAGGCTCACCCCGGTGCGCCCCGGCGCGAGGCCCGCCGGGTCCACACCCTGGGAGGCGACCGCGACGGAAAAGATCTTTCCGATGAGTTCGGCCAATTCGCTGGCCCGGCGATGTTTTACCGCGTAGACGAACAATTGACGGCTGTCGGCCGAGCCCTGATCGAGCCGGTCGATCCACAGCCGGGCTTCCTTCAAATGACGGTTCGTGCGCGCCACGACGAGGATGGCGTTCATGCGGGTGATGGGAATAAAGCGCAGCGCGGCGCCGGCCTCCTCACCCTCCTGGGCGCCGGCCCGCGCGCCCGTGGGCCGTGCCGCGATGGCCTCTAATTCGCTTGCAAGCTCTTCGGCCTGGGCTTCTTCAAGCGGTTCAAGCGCGAAGGCCAGCCCACTGAGATAGTCCACATCAAGAACACCGATGAGATCGCGCAGACTGCGCTGTTCGGCTTCGGTCGCCACCGAGAACACCAGATTGCGCCCGGCATCGAAACTCAGCCGTCCGGACGCGGGCGCGAAACTTTCCAGGATCTCCCGCACCGCCGACACATCCGTGTGCAAAAGCGGGGTGACACGGACGGTCAGTCCCCGGCTCGCCGCCTCCGCGAAGGTGAGCTCCGGTGTGCCCGCCCCGACCCGGCCGCCGCGAACAACCTTGTAAAGGCCATCGGTCCGCACCAGGGCCGCGCCGTTCATGCGCAGGATTTCCTGCAATGTCGTCAAGAGCTGGGCCCGGTCCACGGGCCGGCCGGACTGGAGCGTCACGGTGCCAGACAGGCCCGCGTCCACAAGGTAGGTCTCGCCCAGTTCCTCGCCAAGAATCGTGTGGACCACCGTTTCGAGGGACGCGTTGTTGAAATTCAGCGTTACCGCGCCGTCACCCATGGGCTGAAGCGGTGGCAGAGCCGAGGGATCCTCGATCGCCAGGGGCACTGGATCGGCCGGCGCATACCGCACAAAGCCCTGGGGCTCGCCGACCTCACGAAACCCTTTGTCCGCGGGTGTGGTTTGAGGGTCGGAGGCCATGGCCCCCTCGAAACGCTCCGGCAGAGCCCTGGCACGCGCCACGGATGCTTGTGTGAGGCGGGACTGCTCATCCCGCAAGGGCGCTTGAGCGGTGCTTTGGCGCGGTTCGGGCGTTCCCGCGCAGGAGGCCAGCAGGGCAAGACCGACGAACGCGCCCAGGCATCGCCCGGCACGCACTGGCCGGCGCGCCCATTCCGCACGCTGATTGTGTATAGTTTTGCCCCCCGGCATCAAGGTTCCCATCCTTTGATCGCGCGCTCGCCCGCCACGCTCGCGCGTTTGGGGGCCCGCCGGGTGGCTGACCCTAAAATCACGCCCTCTTCGTTCACCAGGACGCCGCTGTCCGTGGCCATCGTCGCGGCGGCGCGCTCGGGGCCGCGCGGCACTGGCGGTGCGCGATCGGGCCGCAGGTCGAGACGCACATCGCCGCGCGCCCCGCTCAACATCACGAAATCGGCGCCAATCTCCGCGACCGACCAGCCCCGGACAGTTTGCCCAAGGCCCACACGCGTGGCCCGGGCCGCGCCCGGTTCGCGAATCAGGGCGGCGGAGGCCGTTTCACTGACCACGATGCCGGTCAGGGCAAGATCGCCCGGCGCCGCTGGCCGCGCCGCTTCGACGCTGGTCACCATGTCCGGGTCGGGCCGGCGGCCCTTTGTGAAAGCGGGGCGTGCGGTCGTCTCGGTCAGCTCAGCCAGGGGCATGGCCGGACCCCAGGCAGCCTGGGCAAGGCCGTCTTGCGGGCGCGCACTGGACTGTCCGGTGACGGGGGACCCGCCGCTCCCGTCCAGGGGCGCGGTTGCCACCATGTAGATTGCCCAGCAGCCCGCGCCGCACAGGGCCAGAAGTGCGGCGTTGGCAAGCCAGAGAGGCGATGCCCGGCCAGACGCACCCATGCCCGCTATCCTTTCAAATCCTTGACCCTGCAGAAATACGTGAGGTTCGTGACACGTTGATGTAACACCCTGGGATGTAACACCCTGGGACGTAATATCATGCGGTTGGCCGCGCCGGCGCAGTGGCGCCGCGTCATGGGGCCCTGGGCCGTCCCTCGCGCAGGCCGAACACGTCGATCTGCACTTCAAGACTGCTGGCGGTATCCGCGGATGCGTCGCGCGAGGCACTCAAACGCGGCTGCCGGACCAGAAGCCCCTCCACAAAGGCAAGCGGTGTCGCGGTTTCAAGCCGATAGAGTACGGCTTGGAGCTGGCCCACCTTCAGCCGTGCCCGCACCCGTGTCCCCACCCGCGTAAAACTTTTGATCGGCGCGCTCTCCATCGTCTGGAGCGTCTCGACGCTTCCGCCGCTCTCCTCAATGACGCCTTTAACGAAGCGCTGCAGGGACGCGGCGGCCACCGCGTCGCTCGCGCCGGCCAAAAACACGTCCTCGCCGAGCCCGCGGGCCTGCAGCGCCTCCAATTGATCGGCGAGGCCATCGGCGCCCGCGCTCCTCGCCTTAAGGCGCGCCAGGGCCGCCTCGCCCCGCGCGATACGCCACCCGTACTCATCGAACCGGGCCTGGAGCGGCAGCACGATGCCGGCGAAAACCAGCATGCCCACGAGGCCCAGAAGCCCCAGGGCGGCGATACGGCTCATGAGCGATCCTGGTGTCATGGCGCACCCTCTGCGTCACTTGGCCCATCACTCGGCTTGCCATTCGGTGTACTGAGCACCATGGCGATGGAGAAGGACTCCTCGCCCGAAGGGCCGGCCTGCACCACGGGCTCGCGAAACCGCACATCCTCGAACAGGGCGGACGCTTCAAAGAGGCCGATGAGGGCCGTCGCCTGGGCCGAGCGCCCGGCGATCTCGACCCGGCGATCCGCAAGACGCAGATTTTCCAGATAGCTGTCGTCGGGCAAAAGCGCCGTTATCGCCTCAAGCACTTCAACCGCGAGGGGCTTTCCGGCCTTGAGGTTCGATACCGTCGCAAGGCGGCTCTTGAGCGCATCGATCCGGGCGCGCAGGTCGCTTTGTCCCCGCGTCTCCTGGTTCAATGCGGCGACGGCCCCTTCCACCGCGACGGCGGCGCGGTGTTGGCGCTCCAGCGCGATGCCGACGCCGGCCACGGCAAGCAGGATCGCGCAAGACGCAAGGCCCGCAAAAACCCGTCCGCCGAAGGACCATCCGGCGCGCCGGCCGGCCTGGGACAACATGTCAAAGCCCAACCCAGCCTCGGGCTCCAAGCCCGCGAAATCCGAGCCTGTGAAATCCACGCTGTCCGGCGCAAGGCCCGCCTCACGCAGGGCCGTCAGGACCGGGTCGAGCCGGTCCCGGGGCGCAAGCACGAATTCGGCGGTGAGCTTGCCGTCATGCGGCCGGCGCGCGGCCACGCGCGCATCGTAATAGACGTCTCCCGGCGCGAAGGGGGTCAGGCGATCCATCTCAAAGCCGACCACGTCGCGCACCGTGGCTTCGGCGGCGAGCGGAAGATCCGCCTGCTGACGCAGCCCAAGGCCCGGTTCCAACACTAAAATGCGCGGGAAAGCCAGGGCCGCCTGGGGCAAACGCGCCGTAACCTGCTCGCGGGTCAGATCCGACACCGGCCCCAAATCGAGGGGCTCGCCCGCCTCGCCCTGTACAAAAATCGTGGCCACGACGCTGGAAGGGCCCGCACGCAGGATCAACCGATCCGGACGCGGCGCGAAGGCCTGGCGCACGCGCGCCGGCAGGCATGCGGACAACTCGCCCTGCCACCAGGTCACGGCCTTTCGTGCTCCGCCTATGACTTCAGCCCACGCCATGGTGCCGCCTATCTCCCCTCTCGATCAATCAGACCCTTACACGCCCAGATGCCGTTCACCGCCCCTCCAGGGCCGTCTCTATCCGGACGACAAAGGGCTCGGCGGACCAGTCCGCCCCGTCCGCCGGCTCCAGGATCACGCGGATCAAATCGGGCAGCCGGTCCCGGTCCACCCAGCGATCCGTCCACAGAGCATCACCGCCGCCTGCGGGCGGTCCGTAATAGGCGAACCGCACGGACCGCACGTCCCGCAGGACGGTCTCGCGCTGCACCTCAGAGCCGTCGCGGGCCGGATCCTCAAAGGCGCGCAGGACCTGCCAGCGCAGCACCAGATCACGCCCGCCGTCCGCACGATCGGCGAGAGCATACGCCAGGAGCCAGTCCCCCTCGCCCGGCACAATCCGCGGCATCCTACCCACAAAGCGCAGGCTTTGGGTATCGCCCCAAAAGGCTGTCGCCACGCTGCGACCCGGTCCCCGGCGCAGGCGCAGGGCCGGCGCGCTCAAATGGCGGCGCAGCAGGTCCTCACCATGTCGGCCCCGCTCCAGCGCCCCGGCCGAGACCGCCCCGCGTTCCCAGGCGCGCAGGCCGAACCGAATGCCCCCCGCCATAAGGGCCGACAAAAGGCCAAGTAATGCCACGGCAACAAGCAGTTCCAGGAGCGAAAAACCCGCCGCGCGACGGGCCCTCATGGCGCGCCCCGCCCTGACGCCAGGCGCAGGCCCGTCAGGGTCACCCGGCGGGCGTTCCGACCGTCCCCATCCGGAAAAACCGTCACGTCCACCCGATAGGCCGTCGGCGCGCCCGCCCCATCGCCATCGGGTGCGCGCAACGCCGTGACCCGGTGGCGCCACGCCATGCCGTCCGCATAGCGCCCCTGCCGCATGCCCGGCCGCAGTGTCAGCTCCGCCCCATGGCGGGCCAGATCGCTCTGCGCCCGGCTAAGGGCCGTCAGATAAGCGGCCGAGGTCGAGGCATTGCGAAATCCGCCCGAAAAGGCCTGCATCGCCGCCGCCAGAGTAAGCGCGACAATCACAAAGGACACGACGACTTCAAGCACGGTGAAGCCCCGCTGCCGTCCGCCCCCGCCATACCCTTGCGCGCGCCGCGCCATGACCTCTACCCGTCCTCCAGGGTCACCGTGCCGGTCAGCCACGCGACACTGATTTTCTGCACGCGATTGGCGCGCGTTAAGACCACCGAGCCCCCGCTGGCGCTGCCGTCGGGCGCGAAAACGATGGCCCCTGTTGCCGCGCCCTCAAGATCCTCGCGGGCGGCACGCACCTCGATCCGCACATCGGCCGGCAGGGCCGTCGGCGCGCCGCGACCGGCAAGGCCGTAGGTCCGGGCGTCAAGGTCGATCAGAAAGCGTTCCGTCGTCTGATCGCGCCGGGCGTGAGCACGGGCGGCGCGCAGTTCGGCCGCCATATCCCGGGCCAGGGCCTTCAGTTCCACACGTTCGAGCGCGGAAAACGAGCCCCAGGGCGCGGCGGCGATCAAACTGGCCGCAATGGCCAGGACCACGAGGATTTCGAGCAGGGTGAGGCCGGCCTCACCAGCTCGTGACGTCCTGGGCTTCATCCTCGCCCCCTTCCACCTTGTCCGCGCCAAGGGAATAGACATCGAAGTCCCCGTGCTCGCCGGGCATTTTGTAAAGGAACGGCTCGCCCCAGGCGTCCACCAGGGCATCGCGCTTTTTCACATAGGGACCGTTCCAGGCCTGCGCGCCGGCGGGCGCCTGCCATAGGGCGGCGAGGCCCTCCTGTTCGCTGGGGTAACGGCCCATGTCGAGGCGATAATATTCAAGGCCGGCCGAGACCTGATCGACCTTCAAGGCCGTCGTGTCCGATTTGGCGCCGCCGAGATAGTTCAGCGCCACGCTGCCGACGGCGGCCATCAGCAGGCCGAGAATCGTGATCACCACCAAAAGTTCCAGCAGGGTGAGACCGGCCTCGCGCGACCGGCGGGATGAGGATGACTGCACCATGGCGTAACTCCGTTGTCTGATGACGTTTGGGCCTTATTGGGCCAATTCGTTGATGCTAAACAGGGCAAACAGGATCGAGGACATGATGAAGGCGATCAGCAGGCCGATGGCCAAGGTGAGGATCGGCGTCAGCATGGAGAGCATGCGCTCGAACGCCACGCGCGTTTCCTCCTCATAGATGTCGGCGAGCTTTTCCATCATGGGCTCAAGGTGCCCGGTTTCCTCGCCCACCTGGATGAGTTGCACGGCGAGCGCCGGGAAGAGGCCCCCTTCGCCCAAGGGCCGGGCGAGCCCCCGGCCCCGCTCGACCTCGCCCGCGACCCGCTCCATTTCCCGCGCGATCACGGCGTTGCCCGCCACGGCCCGGGCAAGCCCCATGGCCTGGGGCAGGCTGACGCCGTTTTCAAGCAGCACACCCAGGGTGCGCGAAATGCGGGCCACGGAGGTTTTCAGCCAAACCGGCCCGAACAGCGGCGTGCCCAGGGCCAGCCTGTGCCACACAAGGCGCCCCGCCGGGGAGGCATCGAGCACGCGGAACCCCAGATAGAACACGCCCACGCCCAGCAGCAGCGCCCACCAATAGCCCTCGAAAAAGGCACCCATGGCCATGACGACGGCCGTGTTGGTGGGCAGTTGCGCGCCCGCATCCTCGAACATGGGCTCGAAGGTGGGAACGACGACGGCAAGCAGGATGCCGACCGCGCCGAAGGCTGCCACGATGAGAAAGGCCGGATAAATCAGCGCCGAACGGACGCTTGAGAGCAGTTTGCGCGTGCGCTCCATATAGTCGGCAAGGCGGGTCAGCACACCGTCGAGGGACGCGCCCGCCTCGCCGGCACGGACCATGGAGCGGTAATAGGCCGGGAAGGCCTCCGGGTGCCGGTCAAGGGTGCTCGCAAGGCCCGCCCCCTCCTTGACGCCCTCCAGCAGGGACCGGGTCAGATCTCGGAGCTTTCCCGCCGGCGTGAGATCGGCCGTCATGGCCAGGGCCCGGTCGAGGGGCACGCCGGCGTTCAAAAGCGTAGCCAGGGATCGGGTCAGGGACAGAATGTCCGCCTCGCTCACCTTGTTCAGGGTGATGATGTCCTTGTTGAGCGCCTGGCTCAGACCGCCCTGGCGCCTTGTCCCGATGCTGAGCGGTGTGTGCCCCTGGCCATGCAGGGCCGCGACCACCGCCTCCCGGTTCGCCGCCTCCATGGCGCCGGTCGTGACCTCGCCCGTTGCGCTCACCGATTTGTAGTGGAACTGGGGCATGGCGCGGGCCCTCACGCGGCGTTGGTGACGCGGATGACCTCCTCAAGGGAGGTCTCCCCGGCGCGGGCGCGGGCGAGGCCCGCCTCGCGCATGGGCACCATGCCGCCAGCGACGGCGGCCTCATGGACCGTCATGGCATCGGCCCGGTTCAGCACCAGCCGGCGGATGTCGTCGGTCACTTCGAGAAGCTCCACGACCGCCATGCGCCCCTGATAACCGCGTCCGCTGCAGGCGGAACATCCGTCCGGCCTGTAAAAGGGCTCATCGGGATCCGCGCCGCCCAGATGGGCCACCAGATCGGGCATGGCCGGGGCTGGCGCGCGGCATGTCGGGCACAGCCGGCGCACGAGGCGTTGGGACACAATGCCGTTGAGGGTCGAGGCCAGGAGATAATCCTCCACGCCCATATCGAGCAGCCTGCTGATCGTGGCCGCCGCCGTGTTGGTGTGCAGCGTGGCGAGCACAAGGTGGCCCGTGAGGGCCGCCTGGACCGCGATGGAGGCGGTCTCCAGATCGCGGATCTCACCGATCATGATCACATCCGGGTCCTGACGGAGGATGGAACGCAGGGCATGGGCGAAGGTGAGGCCGATCTTTGGGCGCGCCTGGATCTGGTTGACGCCTTCGATCTGGTATTCGACCGGGTCCTCCACCGTGATGATCTTGCGGTCCGAGGAATTGATCTGGGTAAGGGCCGTGTAGAGCGTCGTGGTCTTGCCGCTGCCCGTCGGGCCAGTCACGAGCACGATGCCGTTGGGCCGGTTGAGCAGCGCGTGCAGGTTGGCGAGCACGTTTGGGTCGAAGCCAAGCGCGGTGAAATCGAGGGTTGTCGCCTCGCGGTCAAGGATCCGCAGCACCACGCCTTCGCCATGCAGCATGGGCGAGGTCGCGACCCGCAGGTCGATCTCCTTGCCGCCGATCACGACTTTGATGCGCCCGTCCTGTGGCAGACGGTGCTCGGCGATGTTCAGCTTCGCCATGATCTTGATGCGCGACAGGACCGCCGCCTGGAGGCGCGCCGGCGGGCTGTCGATCTCGCGCAGGACCCCATCCACGCGGTAGCGCACGCGCAACCGGTTGTCGAAGGGCTCGATGTGAATGTCGGAGGCCCCGGCTTCGACGGCCTTGCGGATCAGCATGTTCACGATGCGGATAACCGGCGCTTCGTTGGCGAGGTCGCGCAGCAGGGCAATGTCGGCGTCGCTGTTTTCGCCGTCCGCGTCGTCGAGCCCCTCGGCGAGGGATTCAATAGCACTGCGCCCTTGGCTGTAGAGGCGCTCCAGGGCGTTTTCGAGATCGGTGGGAACAGCGGCCCGGCGGGCCACGGGGCGCGCCAGCCGGAGCGCCACGGCATTGGCGGCCGCCTCGTCGAGCGGATCGGCCATGGCCAGGGGAACCGGGCCGTCCTCCCCCTCGCCGCCCAAGGGCAGAAGGCGGGCGTGGCGCAGGAACTTGGCCGGCAAAGCCTCGGTGAAGAGCGGCTCATCGGGAAAGGATGACAGATCCGCAAGCGGCAGATCGAGCACATCGGCAAGCGCGGCGGCGATGTCCCGCTCCCCCACCAGACCGAGATGGGACAGGACTCGGTCGAGGCGATCACCGGTCTCGCGCGCGGCCCGTTCCGCGCGGGCAAGGCCCTGGTCGTCGATCAGGCCAGCGCGCAAAAGCGCCTGGCCCAATCCTGAGAGCGGATCGGCCGTGGACAGCGCGTCTTCGGCGATATCTGAAAACCCATGCATGGCGCCAAGCCTACCACGGTGCAAGGCTCCCGCCTCGCCGGTAACGTCCATGCGAACCACGGACGGCGGACCGGGTTGCGGTCCTTCATAAAACGCTCCGCGTCAGGAGAGCGAGGGGCCAGCCATGGCCAATGCCATCAGCAAAATAGACACGGCCGCCATCCAGCTGCCAAGGGCCCGCACCGCAATTCTGGTCCAACTGCCCCAGTCCATCACCTGGACCAGACCCGCGGTGGCCAAAGTCACGATCAAGAAGCCCGTCGCCGTGATACCGGCCGTGAAAAGGCGCTGGTCGGTCTGCTGGGCCATTGCAAGCCCGTTTTCGAACCCGAGCATCGCGGACGCAGCCCCGGTCCATACCAGAAGGACGACCAAGGGCAGGCCCCGGCCGAGGGCCACCAGCGCAGCCGTCAAAGCCAGACAGCCCGTCACGAAGAGGGCGGCCGAACTGCCGCCCGGTGCCAGGGTCGAGGCGTAACTGCCGACCAAAAGCCCGGCTGGAACGGCCGCAATGACCCAGCGTCCCCTCTCGCGCTGCTGAAGTGCCGCCAGGAACGACAGGGCAATCAGCAGAAGGACATAATCAAGGCCGGTGAGCACGTGGAGCCCGCCGCCGTAAAAGTCGCCAAAGCGCATGTCCACAAGATGCGCTGAGGCCGGCACCGGCAGCAGGGGCCACAGGCCTGCCAGCAGCGCCAACGGCAGTCTCGACAGTCCGCTGCGTACCCGCCAATTCCCCATTCAGAGGATCCCCGGCAAGGCAAGCACAAGGAAATAACCGCCCAGGGCCGCGACGGCGCCGCCGCAGGCCCGTACGATCATGGGGCCAATGCCTCCAAAACCGTTCAGCAGGCCAATCAGGATCCCGGCCAGGTGCAACAGGCCCGTGGAGGTCACGAAGCCGACGCCATAGGCGAGCGGGCTTGCCGCATGGGGCAGCTCCATGCCGTGCGCGTGGCCGTGGAAAATGGCAAAGACCGAAACGGCCACAACCGCGAGCCAGGTGGGCGCGCGAAAGGCCGTCAACACGAACAGGCCCAGCACCAGCGCCGAGGCCGCGATGCCCACTTCGACGGAGGGCAAGGGAATGCCCATGATGCCGATCACACCGCCGACGGCCATCATGAGCGGAAAGGCGATGGGCAGGGCCCAAATCAGCGGCGAGCCGAGCTGCGCGCCCCACAGGCCGACGGCGACCATGGCGATCAGGTGATCAAGGCCCTGGACCGGATGGAGGAGGCCGTTCACGAGGCCAGCGCCGACGGCCACTTCCGCGTGGGCCCAGGCGAGGCCCGGATGGAACGTGAAAACAACGGTGACAAGGGCAAAGGCCCATCGGGTATCCAGGCTGGCGCCGCGGTGGCTCATGGTTTGTCCCCTCCTTAAATGCGCCGCGCGCATCATGTCGTGAGCAGTATAACGATCCGATCCATGGTCCAATACGCGGCAACACCGCCGATCACATAGGCGGGAATGGCCACGCCCCAGGACGGCAAGGCGAGTTTCATGGACCGGAAGGCCGCCATCAGGATCAGCACGCCGAATACGAAACCGATCTGCCCGATTTCGACACCAAGGTTGAAGGCGAGCAACGCAAGCAGCAAGCTGTTCTCCGGGAGGCCCAGATTGATGAGGGCGCTGGCGAAACCGAAGCCGTGCAAAAGGCCGAACCCGAAGGCAACAATCCATGGGTGGCGAATGGTCAGGCTGGTTTCGCCGCGCTTTTGCTTGATGATCTCCACACCGATAAAGACGATGCTGAGCGCGATCAGCGCATTCACAAGCTGTTCCGGCACCCCGATGAAGCCGAAGGTCACGGCGGCGAGGGTCACACTGTGTGCAAGCGTGAAGGATGTGATGGTCTTAACCAGCATCCAGCGCGAGCGCACGATCCAGATGAGGCCGAGCACAAACATCAGGTGATCGATGCCGAGCATGATGTGCTCAACCCCGATGAAAACATAGGATTGGAAGACCTGGCGCCAAAGGTCCCAGCCTTCCCCGTTGAAGACCGGCTTCACATTTACGGAAGGAACGGCGGGGGTCAGGGTGAAGGCCTGGGTGAAGCCATTGGTGTAGTTGACCCGGATCATTGCCGCAGACTGGCCGGCGCCAAGGCCTTCGAAACTCAGCGGTCCAACCAAACCCTCATCGCCGCAATCGACGAAGGGGGGATCAATCACGCAGTGCTGGGGAAAAATCGGATTGAGATTTTCCGTACCCATGGGCCGGCTGCCCGGCCAGCGCATGGCGAAACGGCCATCATTGAGCTGCTCTAGCTCCAGCACGGACATGGAAAGGTCATGGGCCATGGCCGGACGCGGACCAATGACGGCCCACAGGACGGCGATGGCAAGCGCAATGAGACTGGCGAGGCGTAGCGGGCTCACTTGTCGGCCTCGCTGATTTTGCGGTTGCGGCGCGGCGCTTCGACGTCGGCATCAGGGTCGAAGAAGGACGCGGGCGGCTCGCTATAGGTCACCGTGTACTGATCGCGCAGATCGGCAATCGCCTTGATCCCCGCCTGCTGCACGGCCCATTGCTGCCAGGCCCCCACCATGCTGGTGCGCACCTCTTCAAAAGGCGCCGTGCGCGCCGGATCAAGCCGGTCGAGCCGCAACACGGCCCAGCCATTGGGCGTTTCAACCGGCGTCCACATACCGATCTCCTGCGCCTCCAGATTAGCCGTCAAATCCGGACCCAACAATTGCTCCACATTGGGCTTGGGCCGCACCTGAAACTGGAGCAGGCGCTGCCCCGGCTGCGAGGACGGCTCCTCGCCGGTTTCGTTCCAGGTCGCGGCCAGGGCCCGCGCCTCATCGCCATCCCCGGTCAAGCGCACGACCGAGAAGTCGAAAAAGGCCGGAAGCTGATAATCTTCCAGATTGGCGTTGTAGAAGGCGCGCAGGTCTTCTTCACGCGCAACGGGTTCTTCGATACTGCCGCCGATCATGACCCGCATCTTCTGCATGACCCGCTCCCGGATCATGTCATCGCCCTGGTTCAGCTGCAGACCGAGGGCCTCGCGGTAAAGCACTTCGTTGTCGACCCAAACATCGACCAGGGGCGCGATTTCCTCGCGGGTCGGGCGCCGTCCGGCCGCGTCCTGGTAGGTCGCCGCAAGATCCTCGTAGACGGATTGGGTCACGGTGATCTGCCGAGGATCGGCCTTGCCCAATTCAGTGATGGCGTTGGCGCCGTACAGAACCACACCGATGAGCGCAAAATGCACCAATGGCTCGCGCATCATGCCGCCGACCATGACCTGCCCCTTTATTGCGGAAACGGAATTATGGAAACGGATTTACGTAAGCCTCCGGGCTCCCCGCATTCGTCGCCCGAAAGACTGATGTACCTAAACCGAGACCGTTGACAGTTTGATGACACGCGGCAGAAACGCACCAAAACAGATGTCAGTGCACTGCAAGACACCAAAAGGAGGTCGGGCCAAGCGAAATGTTATACTGTATCAAATCCAATCGAGCCCATCGCGTTGCCATGCGACATCTTTTTAATTTCACCGCGTCTGTTTCGCGAAAACGGCGTTTTGCGCCAAGACGACTAAGCCGTCCGAGCACTGTAATAAATCTGTCACTAAAAACTCATGCAGCCGTCATCGACTGCCGGTAAGGCCCTAGGGTACGGGGTTTTGCAGACGTGAAATCTCGGCAAATCCATAATCTCTAGAGGGCTGTCATGAAATCTCTTTTAAAAGGCACGACCGCGCTCGCCGGCGTTTTCGTCGCCGGCGGTGCTCTTGCCGCTGAAGTTCCGACCCTGACCCAGGACGTTGCCCAAGAGCAGTCCCGTCAGCTGATCGAAGATCTCGCCAACGAAGCCGCGTTCGCACAAATCCCGAACCTGCGCGCTGGTAGCCCGATGTCCGCAGCCGGTGAGCTGCTGAACCGCGGCGAATACCTGGCTGGCGACAAGCACAACCACACCACCTGCTCGGATGGCTCCACGTCTCCGAAGGTGCTGGCTGACCAGGCCCTCGTGGCCTTCGGCCTCGACTGGTTCGGCATGGTCGGTCACGGTGGTTCCGGCACGCGCGACTGCCGCTTCACCGACATCGATTACACCACGCTGATCGGCGGCCCGGTTGCCGAGCGCGTGTTCCGCCAAGGCCAGGGCGACGGCGGTGCCCTGTGGGTCGACACCATCGGTGAAGACGCCATCCTCGGCGACGAGAACCGCTCCACCTCGCGCGTGACCGACAATCCGGAAACAGAAGAGCGCGAGCGCGCCAAGGCCATGTGGCGCTGGCAGTCCGTGCGGGACTTCCAGTACCAGGACGTCATGCTGTCCGGCATTCAGGCCGGTAAGCCGGCCTTCACCGGCCTTGAGTGGGTCGTGCCGGGCCACGAGCACGCTTCGTCAGCCGTGCTGGACGGTCAGTTCCCGAATGGTGAGATCGAGCAGCTTGGCAACGCCAACGCCCAGGCCCAGTTCGAATATCTCTGGGACCGCGCCGACAACGACTTCTCCGGCGGTAAGGAAGCCGGCTTCGAGTCGATCCGTAACGGCGGCCTGCCGAAAGAGCCGAACGTGGCCGGCGACCACCCCAAGTCGGTCCGCGCCGTTGAGTGGCTGCGCGCCAACTATCCGGTGACGTCCTTTGCCGTGGCCGCTCACACCGAGCGTCAGGGCGCCTTTGTTCCGGGTCAAAACCGCGGTTACAACGTCGAGCACCTGCGTGACTGGCACAATGCCGGCCTGCTCGCCGACGACATCACCGCCTATTCCCTGTCCTTCGGCGCCGAGATCCAGGCCGGCCACCAGGCCGCCTCTGATCGTGGCACCTACTCTCCGGGCCGTCCGTCCGCCGGTTTCGGCACCTATGGTGGTAACGGCGCCTATGCCGCTGCTGAAGTGGCTCTGCCGGGCAAGACCTTCGACGGCGAAGATCTGACGGCGGAAGATCTGGAAGGCACGGGCATCAACCCGGGTCTCCTGGACTCCACGCCCGAGCGCATCGTTCTGGGTCGTCCGGGCGTGCGCACCCTCTGGGACGCCATGCTCGGTGAAGGCCGCCGCTTCTTCCTGGTCGGTTCGTCCGACTGGCACAACCGCGGTTCCTTCGGCCCCTACGAGCCGCAGTCCACGCTCGACTTCTTTCCGGGCGAATACCAGAAAATGTACAGCTACGTGCCGAACTCGGTTGAAACCAACCTGGCCGAAGCCGTCGTCGCGGGTCTGCGTTCGGGCAACACCTACACGGTCATGGGCGATCTGGTCGGCGACGACCTGGCGTTCGTGGCGTGCTACGACATCACCGGCGAATGCGTGACGATGGGTCAGACGCTCGAAGTCTTCGAAGGCGAAGGCAATGTCGAGTACATGATCCGTCTGACGGATCCGGAAGGTGCAAACAACAGCCCGTACTTCTTCCCGAATGCGTCGCTGTACCAGCTCGGCATCGAAATCCCGACCAACGAGCCGGTGCTGCACCACGTCGACATCATCACGGGCGACGTGACCGGCGAGATCACGCCGGACATGCCGGAATACACCACCAACAACTCCAACCCGTCGACGCAGATCTTCTTCACGTTCGACGAAACCAACTGGGTTGAAGAAGAAGGTGGTGTCCGGATCATGACGTGGTCCGTGCCGGTGGCCGACATGGACGGCGACAGCTATGTCCGTTTCCGCGGCACCAACATCCCGCAGGGTACGCCCAACGAGCAGGATGCCGACGGTAACCCGCTGTTCGACGGCGCGTCCGACAACATCGTCTGCCCGTTCGAAAACCCCGAGTCCGATGGACTGTTCAACCCGAACTTCTGCCCGGATCACCTGCCGGTGATCGACGGCACGAAGCGGATCTCCTTCGGTCTTGAGGCCTGGACAGACCTGTGGGTCATGGGCAACCCGATCTTCATCCAAGTGAAGTGATGCACGGCGGCGGCACTGCGGTGCCACGACCGTTTGCAGCACTGATCTTGTGACGATCCTGGACGGGGGCCCTCGGGCCCCCGTCCGCACATCCGGCACCGGAGCGGGGCTTGCCCACTCGGCATATCCGCCGCGCCGGGTCAGGCTCGTGACGTCCGGCACGTCCGGCGCTCAAAGTTCAGATCGGGCGGGACATCATGGACCGCACTGGCTGACAAAGTTATGGTGCCACGCGTGAAGCCTTGGGCGCTTCGGCCGCAGGCTCGTCCGCTTCCAGAAGGATTGCTTCGGTGACCCGATCTCTCGCCGCTCTCGTCTATGCCGTCCTTGTGCTGTCGGGCTTTGCCGGCCTCGGCTACCAGGCCGTCTGGACACGGATGGTAGCCCAGGGCGTGGGCCATGAATATGTGGCCGCCCTCGGCGTGGTCGCGGCCTTCTTTTGCGGTCTCGGGCTTGGCAGCCTGTGGCTCGACGGCCGGATCAGCCGCAGCGCGCGCCCCGCCGCGTGGTACGCGGCCCTTGAAGCCATTATCGGCGTCTGGGCGCTGGCCCTGATCTGGCTCATCCCGGCGGTCAACGCGGTGCTGCCCAGCTGGCTTGGGCCCGCGCCGGCCGCGCATGTTCACTGGCTGACGGCCTTCGCCGCGCCCTTTGTCCTGTTTCTGCCGGCGACCCTGGCCATGGGGGGAACCCTTCCGGCCGCCGACCGGCTGGTCATGCGCCTGCGCGGGGATGGACTGGGCCTCGGCGGCGTTTACGGCGCCAACACCTTCGGCGCCATGGCCGGCGCCCTTGCGACAACCTTTTTCATCGTCCCGGCCGCGGGCTACAGCACGAGCCTGGTGATCCTGGCCCTGATCAATGGCGTTGCGGCCCTGGCCCTCATCATGGGGCCGCTGCGCGACGACGCCGCCCCCATGGCGACCTGCGCGTCTCGTGACCCCGCTCCGGCGGCACCGACCGTCCTCCTGGGCCTTCTGTTTGCCACCGGCCTCCTTGGCATTGGGTATGAGGTCGTGGCAATCCGCGCGCTCTCCCAGGTTCTGGAAAACACGGTCTTTTCTTTTGCCGCCCTCCTGGCGACCTATCTTCTCGGGACGGCCATCGGCGCGGGCCTTTATCACCGCCACACCGTCAGGCGCGGTGCGACGCGCGACGCCGTGGCGGATCTACCCCGCCTGCTACAGCTCCAGGCCCTCACCGGCCTTCTGGGCGTTGCCGCCCTGTGGATCGTGCCCGATTTGTATCGCTCCGTACGCGCATGGCCTCTGGAGGGGACGAGCGCAGCGATCCTGGCGGAACTTGCCGCCGGCGCGGCCGTCTTCCTTCTACCGACCATGGTGATGGGCGCGGTCTTCACCGCGCTTGCGCAAACCCTGCGCCGGCCCGACGGGGGCGTCGGCACCGCGATGGCCGCGAACACCTTCGGTGCGGCCTGTGCGCCGGTGCTGTTCGGCATTTTGATTTTGCCGCAGGCCGGCGTCGTGGCCACCCTCGCCATGATCTGCGCGGCCTATCTGGTTCTTTTGCCGGCGGCACGCATGGACATCATTGCGCCCAGTGCCGCCCTCGCCGCGGCGGCGGCCGTTTTGGTGCTCGGCCCCGTGAAACCGAGCCTTTTGGATCTGCCCGAAGGCACCCAGCTGCACCGCAGCATTGAGGGCGTCATGGGCACCGTAACGGTGTATGCGGATGACGCCGAAAACCGCTATCTGAAGGTCAACAACCACTTTGTCATGGGCGGCACGGCCACCAAGATGGCCGACCGGCGCCAGGGCCACGGGCCCCTGCTGCTCCACCCCAATCCGAAAAAGGCGCTTTTTCTGGGTGTGGGCACGGGCGCAACCTTTGCGGCGGCGGCCTACCATCCAGACCTGACGGCCGATGCCGTGGAACTCGTTCCCGAAGTCCTCGATGTGCTGCCCGATTTCGAGGCCGTCTCGGGCGAACTCGCACAAGCCGAAACGCTACGCCTTTATGCGGCCGATGCCCGCCGCTTCGTGGCCTCCACCAGTGAGCGATATGACGTGATCGTCTCGGATACCTTCCATCCGTCCCGGGACGGGGCGGGACTGCTTTATACGGTGGAACATTTCGAAGCGATCCGGGACCGGCTGGCCGAAGGCGGCCTGTTCTGCCAATGGCTGCCGCTGCACCAGCTCGATCTGGACACCTTGAAGGTGATCATCCGATCCTTCCTGGCGGCCTATCCGGACGGGATTGCCGTGCTCAACGACAACAGTCTGATGACGCCGGTGGTGGGCTTGATCGGCGGGCGTGGGCCCCTCGCCGTGCCGGCCATGACCGTGCCGCCGCGCCCCCTGCTTGCCGCGATGCAGGCCTCGGGCCTTGTCTCCCCGGTTCCAGGGCTTGAGGGCTTCGTGGCCGGCCCCGATGCGCTGAAGGCGTATGCGGGTCCTGGTCCACTGAACACGGATGATCATCCCCTGGTGCTGTTCAATGCGCCGCGCGCCGTTTATGACGGTCTCGGACCGGCCTCCGAACGGGCCTTGAGTTTCGTTGAGGATCTGCAACGCACGCCGCCTCAGGGTCTGCTGCCGGTCCAGGCGGAAGGCCGCATGCCCACCTATTGGCGGGCCCGGGACCGGTATCTGGTGCTCGGCTCCATGGTGATGAACCGGTGGGGCGGCGCGTCGGACGCGGCCGACAGGTTGGACCGTCAATTGATCGAGATCTTGAACATCAGCAGCGATTTCGCACCGGCCTATGAGGCCTTGCTGCGCCGGGCCCTCGATCTGCATGAGAACGATCCGCCGCGCACGCTGGTCCTCTTGATGAACATGGTGGCCGCCAACCCGTCGCGCCGGGAAGCCTATGACCTCATCTCGCGCTGGTTCCCCGGCGCGATCCCGGGCGCTGAAGCGCCGTCCCTCAACATTATGCCGGCCATGCCCGGCGCACCCGACCCGGGCGGGGTCGAGGGGCGCGCCCTCGAAGGAGAGCAGCCGTGAGCGAGACCGACACGAAGGAACCGGCCGGCACCCGTTCCGCCCCCGGCGCCCCAGCCCAAAGCAAGGCCGCGGGGCCCGCCGGCAGCGGCGCGCCCGCCGATCAACTCGCCCAGCCCGTCACCCAAAGTATGACGGTGGCGTTTCCCACGCCCATCGTCATGCATGACTGGCCCGACAGCGACGATCTCAACGCGGCCCTGCAAAACCTCATCCTCGCCGAGGAGGAGCGCGACAAGGGCCTTGTCAAAAGTAATGTGGGCGGGTGGCATTCCGCACTCGATTTTCTGCACCGGGACGAAGAGCCCCTGCAGCGCATCCTCGCGCGCATGCGCAATCTGATGATGGCCCTGATCCCGGAGACCATGGCCGCGCCGAAAACCGACTCCCACCTGCGCATGGCGATCGAGGCGTGGGCCAATGTTCTGCGCGCCGGCGAGTACAACACCATTCACAATCACCCCAACGCGACCTGGTCGGGTGTCTACTACGTCACCGGCAATCAGCACACGATTTCGGGCCGTGCCCTGCCCTTCGCCGGCAAACTGGAGTTCGTCGACCCGCGCCCGGGCGCGAGCATCAGCTACCAGAACAACTCGAAGCTCTACGGGCGCTGCATGGTCGAGCCTCAGGCCGGGCGGATGGTCATGTTCCCCTCCTGGCTCCAGCACTTCGTGCACCCTTGTGCCGGTGCGGGCGAGCGGATATCGATCGCGTTCAATGTGTTAATGCGCTGAGGCGAGGTTGCGGCGATGGATGAGGTCATTCCCCTGTTCCCCACACCGGTGATGGTGTGCAAGGGTGTCGTCGATCCCGACACGCTGGTGAGCTTTAACGAGGACCTGGCGGGCGAAACCTGGTTTCGCAACAAGCACACGGATCTTTTGACCCACACTGAGGTGGTCAATCCGTCCTCGAACAAGATGTTCCTGAAGCTGCGCAAGATGGTTTTGCCGAAAATCACCGATTTCGGCGTCCAGATGTTCGGGGAAAAGCTCAATTGGACCGTGAAGGAAATGTGGGTGAACATCCTGCATCCGGGCGGTTTCCAGGCCACCCATTCCCACGCGAACAGTTTTGTCTCGGCCGTGATTTACCTGACGCCGTTCCACCCGTCCTGCAATCTGGTGATCCATCGCAATGGCGGCGGCGGTCTCGACTTCGTGTTCAACAATTCCCACGAAAACATGCAGCATGGGCCTTTCAATGCCGCCAAATGGCAGTGCCCGTCCCTTGGCGCCGGCGACATGATCCTGTTTCCCAGTTATATGCTGCATGAAGTGCCGCGCAATGAGGGCGATACGCGGCGCGTCTCCATCGCCATGAATGCGATTCCGGATCGGCTCAATTCCTGGGGCTATCAGATCAAATTCGGTAAATAGGGTTCTGCGCCAGGACCGCGCCGCAGACCTGTTTGCACCAATCCGCAAACTGCTCTTCCGACCGGCGGCCCTCTCAACCCATCGTGATCGCGAGCGCAGGAACACGATCCAAAGCGGCGGGCACGGAGCGTGTGGCCCTGGATGGCTTCGCGTGCGCTCGCCATGACGATGACTTGAGAAGACCGCCGGCAGGTTTTGCCTCGGCTTACTGGGGAACCTGCGTGCTGGCGGGGGCTGCGTCGCCCGATTTGGACACGTCGACCTTCTGGAAATTGGCAACAGGTTTCTTGGTGATTTTGTCCGTCTCGCCGCGCATCACCAGGATTTCATCCCAGGAGGCATCGCCGTCCCGATTGGTGTCGGCGGCGGAGATCAGTCGCTCCAGGTGGTTGGCGTAGTCAATATGGTTGGCCAGATCGTCCCCGTCCGGATCCATCTCGTCGAAATAAGCGTTCCGGATGCCGGTCCAGTATTCGTGGACGAAGGTCACATACTCCTCGCGGCTGAGCATGCCGGACCGGTCGAGATCCATCCGCCGGAACAGAGTGCCTGCGTGTTCGGCGACCTCGCCCGTGTTCACATAGCCCTCATTGGTGCAGTCCATCACGTAAAAGATGCCCGCAAGACCGGCCGCGGTTGCGACGGGCGGCACATCCTTGGGCGCGGCGGCTTTTTTCGATGCGACGGGCTCGGCCTGCGCCCCGGTCAACAGACCGGCGGCCAGGGCGATACCGCCCAAAAGCAGTGTCATACGGCTCATGGTATCCCTCCTCTTCCCGGGCACGCCGACCCAATTTCAGGGGCCAGTCGCTCCTGCGCGTTGGGTGCGCTTTCGCACAAGGGTCCTACCACAGATTACAGCAAAACGCAGCGGTTCCACGCGCCTTTGCGTGCGTCGCATGCCACGCCGTCCCCCCTTGCATTGATTTCCGGCGACACCCTCTGTATGCCGGTCAATGTGCGACATTATGGGAAATTGTAGCCCAGGCAATGGTCACCCCGGTTCCTTTGGGGCGTGCCTTGCGCTGGAGGGGAAACCGACCATGACCGCGACCGTTGCCGAACGCCGGGCCCTCATCGATCAGTTGACCGCCTCCATCGGCGCGGGCACAGACTGGCTCTCCGCCCGTCAGCAGGCGGACGGCCATTGGGTGGGGCACCTTCAATCGAACTCCTGCATGGAGGCCCAGTGGCTGCTCGCCCTCCATGTCATGGACCTGCGTGACCACAAACAGATCCCTGGCCTGATCGGATCTCTGTGGCGCGAGCGGCGGGAGGACGGTGCCTGGGGCATCTATCACGATGCTCCGGCCGGTGACATCAACACGACCGTCGAGTGTTACGCGGCCCTGCGCTGTTATGGGGTGCCGGCGGATGATCCACGCATGGCGCAGACCGCCTCGTGGATCCTTGACAAGGGCGGTCTGAAACATGTGCGGGTCTTCACCAAATACTGGCTCGCCTTGATCGGCGAGTGGCCGTGGACGAACACGCCCAATCTGCCCCCCGAAGTGATCCACTTTCCCCTGTGGTTCCCCTTCAGCATTTACAATTTCGCCCAGTGGGCGCGCGCGACCCTGATGCCGCTGGCGGTCTTGAGCGCGCGCCGTCCCGTGCGTCCGCTCCCTGAGGGATGCCGGCTCGATGCCCTGTTTGCGGATGGGCGCAAGGCCTTCGACTTTCGCTACCCCAAAAAGCCGGATCTGATCTCCTGGGACACCTTCTTCCTCGGCGCGGACCGTGTTCTGCATGGGGCCCAATCGGTCGGCCTTCCCCCTTTGCGGGAGGGCACGATCAAAAAGGTCCTGGAATGGATCATCAAGCATCAGGATGCGGATGGCGTCTGGGGCGGGATTCAACCTCCCTGGATCTACAGCCTCATGGCGCTCCATGTGGAAGGCTACCCCGTGACCCATCCGGTGATGGCCAAGGGTCTCGGCGCCATTGAGGATCCGCGCTGGGCCTACACGAAGGATGATGCCACCTATGTCCAGGCCTGCGTCTCGCCGGTGTGGGACACGGTGCTCAGCATGCTGGCCTATCAGGATGCCGAGACGGAAAACCCAGACGAGATTGACCGGGCCATCGAGTGGGTGCTGAACCAGGAAGTGCGAACCCAAGGGGACTGGAGCATGAAGCTGCCCGATGTGGAGCCGGGTGGCTGGGCCTTCGAATATGCCAATGCCTGTTATCCGGACCTGGATGATACCGCCGTGGCGCTCATGGTTCTCGCGCCCTATCGGCACGACCCGAAATGGCTGGCCAAAGGCATTCACGGCGCCATAGAGCGGGCCTTGAACTGGACCATCGCCATGCAATGCAAGAACGGCGGCTGGGGTGCCTTCGACAAGGATAATGACAAGCAGATTCTGACCAAAATTCCCTTCTGCGATTTCGGTGAAGCGCTCGACCCGCCGAGCGTGGATGTGACCGCCCATGTCATGGAGGCTTTCGCCAAACTTGGCTTCGATAAGAGCCATCCCAGCATGGTCCGTGCCCTTGCCTTTCTGAAGGATGAGCAGGAGCCGGACGGAAGCTGGTGGGGCCGCTGGGGCGTCAATTACGTCTATGGCACGGGCGCGGTGCTGCCGGCCCTGGAGGCCATTGGCGAGGACATGTCCCAGCCCCATATTCAGCGAGCGGCACAGTGGCTGGTCGATCATCAGAATGAGGATGGCGGATGGGGCGAGACCTGCGGGTCTTACATGGATGCGGGCCTTGCCGGCACTGGCAAAAGTACGGCAAGCCAGACGGCCTGGGCCCTCATGGGCCTACTCGCCGTGGAACGCGAGGCCGATCTTGGTGCCGTCGAGCGCGGCGTCACTTTTTTGGCGGAACGCCAGTCGGACGGTACCTGGGACGAGCCGGAATTCACTGGCACGGGCTTTCCGGGCTATGGCCTCGGGGCGCGGATCAACCTGAAACAGACAGGGATCGACAAGGACCTTTATCAGTCAACGGAACTGTCCCGCGGCTTCATGATCAATTACAATCTCTACCGCCATTATTTCCCGGTGATGGCCATGGGCCGGGCCCGGAAAATGCTGCGCCGCATGGACAACGCGCCGCTCTAAGCCTTCAGAGGGCCGGGCCATGAGACCGGCGGCGCGCTGGTCTTAGACCGATCAAGGATTGCTCGGCCGCTGCTATAGACCGCGGCTGCCGGGCTTGATCGCGGGTAAGGCGGCAAGGTCCGGCGGCAGGTCATCGGGCTTATAGGCGGGAAAGCTCACGGTTGCGAGGGCGAGGAGCGGCACGCCCACCTCCGCCGTGCCGCCGGAGCGGTCCACAAGGCAGGCCTCCGCCAGAACCTGCGCGCCCGTGGCCTGGACGGCGGCAAGGCATTCGCGCGACGACAAGCCCGTCGTCACGATGTCCTCCACGATCACAACGGGCGTGCCCGGCTCGATTTCAAAGCCCCGGCGGAGCCGAAAGACGCCGTCCTCACGCTCCGTATAAATCGCATCGAGGCCCAGCGCCCGCGCCGTCTCGTAGCCCGGGATAATCCCGCCCACGGCCGGGGAGACGATCAGCGCCGCGCGATCGCCCACGGCAGTGCGAATTTTATCGGCCAGCGCCCGGCACAGGCGTTCCGTGCGCGCTGGATTCTTGAACACCAGGGCCTTTTGCAAAAAGAACGGGCTGTGCAGCCCGGAACTCAAGATGAAATGGCCTTCCAGAAGGGCCCCGGCGGCCCTGAATTCCTCGAGAACCTCGTCGGGGGTCATGGCCCGTTTCCTTTGTCGCTTACACCGTCTCGCCGCGCGGGCGCTCAACGCTTTCCACAAGGTCGCTGGCCCGCAATGCGGCCATGATCTGGGTCAGGTGCCGCACGTCCTCCACATCCACATCGAGTAGGATCTCGAAGTAAAGCGGCGTGCGATCCGTGATGCGCAGATTGCTGATGTTTCCGCCATGCTGCGCGATAATGGTCGACAGGGCCCCCAGCGCGCCCGGTGTATGGGTGATGAGCACTTCAAGACGCGCAACCGGCACATGGGGCTCGGCTTCATCACTGGGCAGAGGATCCCACCCGAGATCCACCCAGCGTTCGGGGGCCTCGTGATAAAGGCCCAGCACCTCGCAATCGATGGTGTGCACAACCATTCCCTCGCCGGCACTCATGATACCAACGATCCGGTCGCCGGGCAGTGGGTGGCAGCATTGGCCCAGATGCACGGCGATCCCAGGGATAAGGCCCTTGATCGGCATGGGGCCGGTGCCGGCCTTCCCGCTAGGGCGTTCGGGCGCCTTTTTTGCGGCCTTGGCGCGCACGCCGCCATGGGTCAGTTCGATATCGACACCCGGATAAACGGCCTTGAAGACGGCTTCGGCCGACAGTTCCGCCGCGCCCACATCCGCGTAGACATCCTCCACCCGCGTGCGCTTAAGCTTGGCGAGGGCCTGGTCCACGCCCTTGTCGGTCAACTCGCGCTCATGGGTCTGGAAAAAGCGTTCCGTCAGACTGCGACCCAGGCGGATGAATTGGTCGCGCTGGCTCTGGCGCACAAAGCGGCGGATCGAGGCGCGGGCCTTGCCCGTGACGACGAAGCGGTCCCAATCCGCATGGGGCGTTTGCGCGTCCGAACGGACAATCTCAACCATATCGCCATTGTGCAGCCGGGTGCGCAGCGGTCGGTGGTGACCGTTGATTTTGGCGCCCACGCAGGTATCGCCCACATGGGTGTGCACCGCATAGGCAAAGTCCACCACCGTCGCGCCTTGCGGCAGGGCGATCAGCGAGCCCTTGGGCGTAAAACAGAAAACCTGATCGGTGAACATCTCGAGCTTGGTGTTCTCGAGCAGTTCCTCCGGACCAGCCCCATGTTCGATCAGCGAGGCCACCGTCTGCAGGGCCTTCATGCCCCGCGTGCCCACCGGCCCGCCATAGCTCGTCCCGTTGCTGCCACTGTCCTTGTAGGCCCAGTGGGCGGCAAGGCCGCGCTCGGCGATGGCATCCATATCGGGCGTGCGGATCTGGATTTCGACGCGCTGGCGCTCGGGGCCCATCACGGTCGTGTGGATGGACTGGTAGTCATTGCGCTTGGGCGTCGATATATAATCCTTGAAGCGGTTGGGCACGCAGGCCCATTCGGTATGGAAGACGCCGAGCGCCCGGTAGCAGTCCTCGACCGACGGCACCACGCAGCGAAACCCGAAAATATCCGCAAGCTGTTCGAAACTGATCTGCTTGCGTTCCATCTTGCGCCAGATGGAATAGGGCCGTTTGGCCCGCCCCTTCACGCTCGCCTCGATGCCGTGGTGGGCCAGCAGGGCTTCAAGCCGCGCCGTGATCCGCTCAATGACATCGCCGGAGGTACGCGTCAGGAAATCCAGGCGCTTGACGATGGACTCGCGCGCCCCCGGATTGATGTGCACGAAGGCTAGGTCTTCAAGTTCCTCGCGGAAATCCTGCATGCCGATCAAACCCGCCAGCGGCGCGTAGATCTCCATGGTTTCCTGGGCGATGCGCGCACGTTTATGCGGCTTGCTGATGAAATGCAAGGTGCGCATATTGTGCAGCCGGTCCGCAAGCTTGACCAGCAGCACGCGCACATCCCGGGCCGTCGCAAGAAGCAGCTTGCGGAAATTCTCCGCCTGCTTTGTTTCTTCGGAAATCAGTTCGAGCTGGGACAGCTTCGTCACACCGTCAACGAGTTCGGCGATATCATCACCAAAATTGCTGCGGATATCCTCGGTGGTGACGTCCGTGTCCTCCACGGTGTCATGGAGAAGCGCGGTCGCAATGGTGCGGCTGTCGAGTTTCAGGTCCGTGAGGATTCCGGCCACTTCGACCGGGTGCGAATAATAAGGATCGCCCGAGGCGCGGGTCTGCTTGCCATGGGCGTTGACGGCGAAAACGTAAGCGCGGTTCAGGAGGCCTTCTTCCGCCTCTGAATCATACGAGCAAACCCGCTCGACCAATTCATATTGCCGCAGCATTACGCGTCATGCCTTCATGCATCCACGGATCGAACGGGGTTTTAAAGGCGGCCCGCAAGGGTCACTCGCGAGCCGTGGCTGACGGAGCATCAAGAGCCGCCGCGGCGGCGCGCTCAGTATTCCATGTTCTCACGCTCGGCGGCGCTGGCAGCCTCGGCGCGGCTTTGGGTCTCTTGTTGCATTGCCTTGAGATACTGTTCCTCGGTCATGGGAATGGACTCAGGCTGATCGGGCGTGGCTGCAATCTGGGGCACGGTTTCCTGCTCGGGTTCGTCCACTTCCACATGGCGCTGCATGGAATGGATCAAATCCTCGCGCAGGGTGTCCGGTACGACCTTTTGATCTGCGATTTCGCGCAAGGCCACCACCGGGTTCTTGTCGTTGTCCCGCTCGACGGCGAGCTGCTCCCCGGCGGAGATGGCGCGCGCCCTTTGGGCGGCAAGCAACACCAGATCGAACCGGTTGGAGATCTTATCCACGCAGTCTTCCACGGTAACGCGGGCCATCGACAACTCCTTCTGGGGAACAAGGGTTTGGCTTGGCAACCAGTCTTCGGCATTCGCACATGCGGTCAAGAGCGTTCGCAACTGCGGCCAAAACCCTCCATAGGGCACACCGCAAGCCAAGCGCTATGTCATACTGCGCCGCAAATTGCTTGACAATACCTTGCGGGCCAAACCTTTGCTGTCTCGGCCTTTGCAGGCCAGACCTTTACGGGGGTAGGCCTTTGCGTGCTTGAGGCCCTCATCGACGAGCCCAGCGCGTCAGTCCGCCAGCACCGTGCAGTCCTGGGGCGGAGACAGCGCCGCAAAAAGATCACCGGCCAGCCGGCCCGAGCGCGGGTGACGCCAGCTGGGCGCCACATCCATGAGGGGACACAGGACAAAGGCCCGCTCGTCCAGACGCGGATGCGGCAAGACCAGAGGCATGCCGCCTTCCTCCTGCCCCGCCGCAGCCCCAGTGGTGACAAACTGGTGGTAATCAATCAGGTCGAGGTCGAGGGTGCGCGCTTCCCAGCGGTCCTTGCGCTGACGGCCGAACGCGGCTTCCGTTTCGTGAAGAAGCGCGAGAAGTGACCACGGGTCCAAATCGCTCTTGATCCGCGCCACTGCATTCACGAAATCAGGCTGACCGGACGGTGGAATGGGCGCAGACCGGTAATAGTGGGACACCCCGCAAACCTGCGCACCGCGCACATCCAAAAAGTGCAGCGCCGCCGGGAGGGTGCGAATCGGGGCGCCTGCGCGGCTGGGGAGATTGGCTCCAAGTGCAATCAGAATCATAGTAGGTACGTATTCACAGATAATGGGTTAGGGTATTTCACGCGAGTTTATCGTCGGCCTATCGTAATCGTCGAGATGGACAAAAAGTTCAGAACACTTGACTTTAGGGCGTTCTGTGATGCTTCTCCGGCGATACTGCTGCAGAAACCTGATCCAGCATCCCCGCATATTCCACGGTTTGGTTGCGGATTAGCCATTAGGCCGTATTTGTGAGTCAGTAGACCTTTTATCTTGTTCCGCCAACATTCGACAAACAGTTCACGTTGGCAAAGTGAAGCTTTTGTGTAGTAAAACCCTTGTATTCGCCGGCGGTATTTAGGCATACTCCCTCATCCGGCCGCACAACAAGCAATCCCACGCACAAAGCTTTGCAGTAACCATAAGGATGACGCGTCCGATGTTTTATGAAGAAGAACGGGTGGCCCTGTTTATCGACGGCTCGAATTTGTATGCTGCAGCGCGGTCGCTGAACTTTGACATCGATTACAAACGCCTTCTTGAGCATTTTCGCAACTTGGGTGTGTTGGTTCGGGCTTTCTACTATACCGCATTGGTTGAAGATCAGGAATATTCACCAATACGTCCGCTGGTCGATTGGCTGGACTACAATGGCTACACGCTCGTCACAAAGCCCACAAAGGAATTCACGGATTCCCAAGGTCGCCGCAAAATCAAAGGGAATATGGACATTGAGCTCGCCGTCGATGTGATGGAAATGGCCGACCATGTGGATCACATCGTGCTGTTCTCCGGCGACGGCGATTTCCGGCGCCTGGCCGAAGCGGTCCAGCGCAAGGGCAAGCGCATGACCGTCGTCTCGACCGTCCGCTCCCAGCCGCCCATGCTCGCCGACGAGCTGCGTCGCCAAGCCGACAATTTCATCGAGCTTGAGCAATTGTCCTCGGCCATTTCACGCGAACATTCCGGACGCAGCCCCCACCAGGGCGGCAATCAGCGCCCTGGCCCGGGCCAGGGCCAGGGCCAGGGCGGCTCGGCCGTACGCTTTGGCGACGGCTATGAAAACGATGATGAATTCGAAGACGGCGAGGAAGAGGATCTGGGGCCGGATATCAATAAGGCCCTTCCGTAACCGTCATCCCGGTCCGCCGTGTCCGCGCCACGCCATTCCGCTGTGAAAAGGGGCGACACCCCGGTGCCGGCAGAGGCACCGGTCGACTGCACCCTATGTCCACGTCTCGTCGGCTACAGGGCCGAGAACGCCGCCGCGCATCCGGACTGGTTCAATGGCGCGGTGCCGTCCTTTGGCGGTGACGATGCCTGGCTGCTGATCGTGGGCCTTGCCCCCGGTGTGACGGGGGCAAACCGCACGGGGCGTCCCTTCACGGGCGATTTCGCGGGCGATCTTCTCTACGGAACCCTCATTAAGACGGGTCTTGCCGACGGATCCTACAACGCATCGCCCGACGATGGACTGCGCCTGCGCGGCGCCATGATCACCAACGCCGTGCGGTGCGTACCCCCCAAAAACAAGCCAACCGGTGCGGAGATTGCCGCCTGCAGACCATTTTTGCGCGCCCGCATCGGGGCATTGCCCAACCTGCGCTGCATCATTGCGCTGGGCCGCATTGCCCATGACAGCGTCGTGACCGCCTTCGGGTTGCGCCCGGCCCACTTTCCCTTTGGCCACAACAAGGGGCATGACCTGCCGGCCCCGGACGACCTTGCAGCCTCCCCGCCGTCGATCCGGCTTTGCGACAGCTACCACTGCTCCCGCTACAACACGAATACGGGGCGGCTGACGGAGGACATGTTTCAAGCCGTTTTCAATTCCGCCCTGCAGCATAAGCCCGGGTCTTGACGGCCGCCCGCCTTGCGCATGCGCATACGTCCGGGAGACCGCCGCCATGGACTGGTCATCGAGACAGCGCGACCGCGCGATGGCGCGCTGGCCTGGGGCAAGCTCGTCCGTCGCCAGACGCCAAGTCCACGGCCAACGCATGTCCTGTGAGCACAAGCGAACCATGCGAACGGGCAACCGGGGCCGGGGGATCAGTTCCCCAAAACTCGCCCCCGCGCCTCAGTCCAGGATGATGGTCATTGCCTTGAGATAATCCGTCTCGGGCAGATGGAGGTGCACCGGGTGGTCGGGACCGGCGCCGGCGAACCGGATCGCGTGCCCGCGCCTTTCGCCATCACTCAGCCCGCGAACCGTTTGCCCCCAGAATGCATCCCGGTCCACCAGATGACTGCAGGAGGCCGCAAGGAGCACGCCCCCCGGCGCGATGAGCGGCGCGCACAGCCGGGCCACCTTGCGATACCCCTTAATGCCTGCTTTCAAATCCTTGCGCGATTTCACAAAGGCCGGCGGATCCGCGATGACCACATCGAAGGTCTCTCCGGTGCGGGTAAAATGCTCCAATGCCGCGAACACATCGCCTTTGTGGGTTTTCACCGCGGCGCCAACGCCGGCAGCCTCAATGGCCCGCTCCGCCAAGGCAAGGGCTGGTGCGGAGCGATCAATCAGGGCCACGGACTGGGCCCCTTGAGCGGCGCAGAGCAGGCCAAAAGCACCCGTGTGGGCATAAAGGTCAAGCACCCGCGCCCCTTGCGCGAAGGAGGCGACATGGGCCCGGTTGGCGCGGTGGTCAAAAAACCACCCGGTTTTTTGTCCGCCCATCACATCCGCGAAATAAACGCAGCCGTTTTCCTCCACGGGCACAGCGCCATCGGCCCCACCGTGGAGCAGGTCAACCGACCGCTCCAGGCCCTCCAGGGCGCGATTGGGACTGTCATTGCGGGCAATGATGGCACGGGGACTGAGCAACGCCACAAGGCACGCGGTAATGTCCGGTAACAGACGGTCGATCCCTGCCGTATTGGCCTGCACCACCAGCACATCGTCATAACGGTCAATCACAAGCCCGGGCAGGTCGTCCCCTTCGGCATGGACAAGACGGTAGAAGGGCCGATCAAACAGCCGTTCCCGCAGCGCGAGCGCCTTACCGATGCGCTCAGCGATGAGGGCCGCGGGGTCGGTCTCCTCCCCCGTCGCCAAACGGCGCGCCGCAATCAGCGTGTGCGCATTGAAATAGGCTGTGCCGAGCGGCCCGCCCGCCCCCTCAAGGCGCACGGGCGTTCCAGGCTCAAGCGCCTTCAGGGCCGGCGTCATGTCGATTTCGTTCGAAAAGACCCAAGGATGGCCGGCCGCCAGACGTTTCGCGGCGCTGGCCTTTACGGGAAGAGTGATGTCACCGCTCATGCCGCGCCGACCTTCCCCCCATGGCATAGGCCTGGGTTCCGCGGTGGTGCACCCGGTCTTGTGCCAAAACGTCCTCGGGCTCCAGGTCGCTCGCCTTCGCCACCGTCTTGTAAATCGGCGCGAAGTCCTGGCGCACGGTGGCGTCAAACAGTTCCTCAAAATCGGAAATCACGAAATAGGTCTGCTGATAATCATCAATCCGGTACTTGGTCCGCATGAGGCGTTCCAGATCGAAATGGACCCGGTTGGGCGATCCATCCTCAAGACTGAACACCGACTCGCCCTTTGAGGACACGATACCGGCCCCGTAAATACGCAAACCCTCGCCCGTCTCAATGAGACCGAATTCAACCGTATACCAATAAAGCCGCGCCAGATGGTGCAGGCCATCAAATTCAAGGGCGCGCAGCCCCCCTTTACCATAGGCTTCCATATAGTCGGCGAAGACTGGATTGGCGAGCAAAGGCACATGGCCGAACACGTCGTGGAAAATGTCCGGTTCCTGCAGGTAATCAAGCTGGTCGGGCTTGCGGATAAACTGTCCCGCCACGAACCGGCGCCGTGCCAGATGCTCAAAAAATACCGTATCCGGAACGAGCCCGGGCACGGCCACGACCCTCCAGCCAGTGAGCTTATAAAGCTCTTCATTGAGCCGGCGGAAATCGGGGATACCGTCCTCTCCCAGATCAAGGCGGGTCAGGCCGTCCATGAATTCAGGCGCTGCGCGGCCAGGCAAAACGTCAAGCTGGCGCCGGTACAAGGTCTTCCAGACGGCATGTTCTTCAGGCGTATACTGGTCCCAACGCTGATCGATGGTGTAATCGGGCTTCACGTCGGGATAGGTCACGGCATATTCGGCAAGGCTGACCATGGGGTGTCTCCCTCGATCCGGATGCTGCATTGCGAAGACGTGGGTTGTAATACGCCAATGGCCGGTCTCGGACCGGGGCGCGAGGTCTTCCGTGCAGCGAAGATGTGCGCTCATGGTTCCCGGCTCGGCCGGGGGCCCGTGCACTTTGGCGGCGGAGAGTGAGTGAAAAGCCGGCGGCCCGCAAGTCCGGTGCGCCGTCACACCCTCTTGAGGCCCAGCGTTACGTCAGCGGCGCCACGGCCGTCAGGGGCAGGACGGAGCGGTCCTTCATGGCCTCTAGTACGAAACAGGTGCGGACATCGCGCACGCTTGGTGTCTTGAGAAGCTGCTTCATGGCGAATTGTTCGAAACTTTCCATGTCCGGCGCGACGACCTTCAGCAGATAATCAAAACTACCCGTCACGGCGTAGCATTCCACCACCTCCGGCATGGTGCGGACCCGCGTGCGGAAGGTGTCCACGGCCTGTTCATCGCCTTGCGCCACCTGGACCTGCACAAACGCCGTGATGCCGAGACCCAACCGTTTCTCATCGAGATGGGTTGAGTAGCCCGTGATGTAGCCGCTGTGCTCCAGGCTCTGCACCCGGCGCAGGCAGGCCGAGGCCGACAAGCCCACCTGGGAGGCCAGATCCACATTCGACAGGCGGCCGTTTTGCTGGAGCGCCGCCAGGATCCGTAAATCGATCTTGTCGAGCCGATGGGCCGCCATGGGACGCGTTTCCTTTTGTTTTCCCGGCTGTTTTGCCCCGGGGGCCTTTTTCGCGCCGTCCGGGATGGGGCACGGCGCCAGGGGACCGCCTTGCTCGACGCTTGGGCCTTGAAATCCGGCATTTGCACCTGTGCCCGCCCTTGATTGGTGCCCCGACGCACGATCGTGCGCAAGTCCCCCCTTTTGTGCAGGAATTCGCAAGGAAATGGCGCCCCCACGCCCCTATAGTCCGTGAAGTCGCCTGATTTTCAGGCCTCTAGAACAAAAGAGGAAAAGTCATGAACGCAACAGCCGCCGCTACCGCCACTGCCGAAAGCCTCTGGGAAAACCCCATGGGAACGGACGGGTTTGCCTTCGTTGAGTTCACGGCGACCGATCCTGCTCCCTTGCATGCCCTCTTCAAAAGCCTCGGGTTCACGGCCGTGGCCAAGCACAAGGCCAAGACGGCGACCCTCTATCGCCAGGGCCAAATCGACTTCATCTTGACCGAGGCCGCCCAAACGCCGGGTCATTCGGCCCGCTTTGCCGGCACGCACGGGCCGAGCGCCAGCGCCATGGGCTTTCGCGTCGCCGACGCCGCCGCCGCCCACAAGGCACTGATCGCGCAAGGCGCCACCAACGGTCCGGCAGCCACCGAAACGATCATCGGTGCCCCGAGCATTGAGGGCATCGGCGGCAGCCTGATCTACCTCGTCGATCAGACCCATGAGAACACCCTAGCCGCCGCGTTCGCGCCCCTGGACGGTGTCGATCAGGCCCCTGCGGGCGTGGGCCTCAAGGTGCTCGACCACCTGACGCACAATGTGGACCAGGGCCGCATGGACCATTGGGCGGGTTTTTACGAAAACCACTTCAACTTCCGTCAAATCCGTTTTTTCGACATCGAAGGTCAGCACACGGGCCTGAAATCCCGCGCCATGACCGGCCCATGCGGCAAGCTGCGCATCCCCATCAATGAGTCGTCGGACGACAAGAGCCAGATTGCCGAATTCCTGGACCAGTACAACGGCGAAGGCATTCAGCACATCGCTCTGACGACGGACGACATCTGTGCCACCGTCGATGCCCTGCGCGCCAATGGCGTCGCCTTCATGACGCCGCCGCCGGACACCTATTATGACATGCTGGATGAGCGTCTGCCGGGGCACGGCCAGCCGGTCGAAGAGTTGAAATCGCGCGCGATCCTGCTCGACGGGGCCGACAACACGCATTTGCTGCTGCAGATCTTTACCGAAGCCGCCGTGGGCCCCATTTTCTTCGAGATCATCTCGCGCCAGGGCGATGACGGCTTCGGTGAGGGCAACTTCAAGGCCCTGTTCGAGAGCATGGAACGCGACCAGATCCGGCGCGGCGTTCTGAAAGTCGACTGACGGTCGCTTCCGCACCGGGGGAAGCGACCGGCTTCCCCCCCCACATCAAAAAAAAGACGTATGAGGACGAGCCATGGCCGAAAAACGCTTTATCAGCTTTCCGCGCGTCGAGGGCAAGGCTTCGCGCCAGGCCCATGCGGACCTGCCCGAAGGCACCTTTGAGCGGGAAATGGGCAAGGAAGGCTTTTTCGGCCCGGCCACCCATATGTATCACCGCAATCCGCCCACGGGGTGGTCGAGCTTCGAAGGCCCCCTTCGCCCACGAGCCTTCGACCTGACCAAACTGTCCGACTACGGCGGGTCTCCCTGGGACGCGCCGCTGGTCCTCGCCAATGCCCATTGCAAACTACGCCAATGGCATACGGCGAGCGCCATGGACCATTTGGTGCGCAATGCGGATGGGGACGAGCTTTTATTCATCCATCGCGGCGCGGGCGATCTTTTCTGCGATTACGGCCATCTGCCTGTGGAGCAGGGTGATTATGTGGTCCTGCCCCGGGGCACCATGTGGCGTCTTGTGCCCGCCGAGCCCATCACGCTGCTGATGGTCGAGGCCACCAATGGCAGCTATCAGCTCCCTGAAAAGGGGCTTGTCGGACCCCATGCCATTTTTGACCCCGCCATGCTCGACGTGCCGCAGATCGATGAGGCCTTCACGGCGCAGGGTCAGAATGCCGGTCCCTGGCCCGTGCGCATCAAACGGCGCGAGCAGGTTTCCGTGGCCACCTACCCCTATAACCCGCTCGATGCCGTGGGCTGGCACGGGGATCTGGCGCCGGTGCGCCTCAATGTGCGCGATATCCGCCCCCTGATGAGCCACCGTTACCACTTGCCGCCCTCGGCCCATACGACCTTTGTCGCCGACCGTTTCGTGGTGTGCACCTTCACGCCGCGCCCCTTCGAGACAGATCCGGGCGCCATCAAGGTCCCGTTTTTTCATAACAATGACGATTACGACGAAGTGCTGTTCTACCACGCCGGCGATTTCTTCAGCCGGGACAACATCGATGCCGGCATGATGACCTTCCACCCTTGCGGCTTCACCCATGGGCCCCACCCCAAGGCCCTAACGAAGATGTTGGAACAATCAAAGCCGGCGACGGACGAATATGCCGTGATGCTGGATGCCCGTGATCCGTTGGATGTGGGTGCCGCCGCCGAGAACGTGGAATGGTCGGGTTATAAGGACAGCTGGAAACCCAAAGACGCGTGACGCTTTGGTCAAGGCAAGGAGCGTCAGCGAGGATGCAATCCAGGGCCACAAACAGCGAACTCGTGGCCCCTGGATCCCGTCGCTGCGCTCGGGATGACGGTGTAGGGTACACGGAATGAGCCACCACAACCGTCATTGCGAGGAGCGCACCGACGAAGCAATCCAGAGCCACAAGCACCGAGCCCCCGGCCCTTGGATCCCTTCGCTGCGCTCGGGATGACGGTGTGTGGTGCACAGAACGAACCACCACGACCGTCATTGCGAGGAGCGCACCGACGAAGCAATCCAGAGCCACAAGCACCGAGC
>CAYYTT010000001.1:80311-119946 GCA_964474635.1 uncultured Alphaproteobacteria bacterium
CCCCGGCCCTTGGATCCCTTCGCTGCGCTCGGGATGACGGTGTGGCGACGACGGAGCATAGGCTTCCGGACGCCTAACCAACAGATCCAGACCAACCCACCCAAAACGCACAGGAGACGCGCCCCATGAAACTGGCAAGCCTGAAATCCGGAGGGCGCGACGGCGCCCTGGTGGTCGTCTCCAAAGACCTCACCCGCGCCGCCCATGCCGCCCCGATCGCACCGACTTTGCAGGCCGCCCTGGATGCGTGGGACAGGACCGCGCCGGCGCTCGCCGATCTTGCCATGAGGCTCGAAGATGGCGCCCTCAACGATACCATCGCCTTCGACCCGCAGGACTGCGCCGCGCCCCTGCCCCGCGCCTATCAGTGGGCGGACGCAAGCGCCTATGTGAACCATGTGGAGTTGGTGCGCAAGGCGCGCGGAGCCGAGATGCCCGAGAGTTTCTGGTTCGATCCCCTCATGTATCAGGGCGGTTCGGACACGTTCCTTGGCCCCCGCGATCCGATCCTCGCCGGTGACGAGGCCTGGGGCATCGATTTCGAGGCGGAACTTGCGATCATTACAGACGATGTGCCCATGGGGGCGGCCGAAAACGAAGCGGGCCCTCACATCAAGCTTCTGATGCTCGTCAATGACGTGTCCTTACGCAATCTGATCCCCGGCGAACTCGCCAAGGGTTTCGGCTTTTTCCATGGCAAACCCTCCTCGGCCTTCTCGCCCGTCGCGGTCACGCCGGATGAATTGGGAAGTGCGTGGGACGGCAATAAGGTGCATATGCCCCTGCGCACCGATTTGAACGGCGCCTTCTTCGGTGCGCCCAATGCCGGGGTCGACATGACCTTTGGCTTTTGCCAGCTCCTTGCCCACGCGGCCAAGACCCGCGCGCTCTCAGCCGGAACGGTCATCGGATCGGGCACCGTGTCCAATTACGACCGCTCGGCGGGGTCGGCCTGTCTGGCCGAAAAACGCATGCTGGAAATCATCGATCAGGGCGAAGCGAAGACGCCCTTCCTGAAATTCGGCGACCGGGTCCGCATCGACATGGCCGATGCGGACGGCCGATCAATCTTCGGCGCCATCGACCAGGTCGTCACTCAATACGACGGACCCTGAACGCGCGGCCTGGCTGGAGGCATCATGCGCTGACGGCCAGGGCTTCGTCCACGGCCTGCCCGACGGCGGCCGGTTCGACCCGGTACAGCTCCCGCGCGCCGGCGGCCTCTCCCACCACGGGCCAATGCGCGCCGTCCATCGTGTTCGCCAGATAAAGATAGGAGTTACGCAGAACATTGACCGGGAACAGTTCCACCAAGCCGGTGCCGGGCGGCGCGAACATCAAATGGGCAAAGCCCGCGCCATGGGTGCCCGCCACAAGCCCCGCATCGACAAAGGTTGCGATCTGATCCTGGAAGGTCATCTCGCCGAGCAGAACCCGCTCGAACCCCCGGGCCTCCAGCGCCGCCCAGACCTCGGCCTCATTGGCGAGGCGCCGTTTTTTGGTGTCCTCGCGGCTGATCCACAAACGCCGCCGCGCGCCCGTGGGTGCAAGGCCGTATCCGGAGCGATAAAGATCGCCGAGCCATGCGAGGGCCGCAGGATCGGCGCAGGTCGGCGTGACATTCTGCCAGATGTCAATATTGAGCAGACGCTCGCAGCGCCAGCGCTCCCGCGCCGGCACGGTGGTCACACGCACGTCCGGGTAGCGGGCCTGGAGAAAGCGCCAGAAATCCTGCTGGAACGGCGGCAGGCCCTCATTGACAAGGACCTCAAGCGGCCCGTCCTTCAGCCCCAGGACCTCAAGCGCGTAATAGAGCTTGGGCGCCCGGTCATAGAGGAAGTGGAACAGGTGCCGATGCCCCTTCCAGGACCCGAGCATTGTCAGCATGGGTCCCCGTTCACCGATTCGGCGCGGGGCGAGCGGCGTGGGGCGAAAATCATGATAGGTGACGTGCTGCAGGCTGTGGCGCTGCAACAGCAGCGTTGCCCGCGTTTCATCGACGAGCGCGCCCGTGTTGCCGAGCAGGGTCACGCCGGAAAGCTCCGTCAGGGTGACCCGCCGCGCCGGTGCATCCGGCGGGCGGCGCTGCTCGATCTCCCGGTCGCTGTCGGCCGGCTCGGGCATGCGGGCCAAAAACGCGCGCTGGGCCTCATCAAGGCCGAGATCGAGCGTTTGCTCAACCGTGCGTCCGGGGCCCGCGCCGATGACATGTTCGGCCGCGTCGTACATCAAGACATCACGGCTCAGCCATGGAAGGGCGCGCACCGCCGTGCGGGCCGCCTGCCACCTGAGATATCGAATGGAAAACCGTTTGCCGGCCATGGGGCGCTCTGGCTGTGCTTAACTGGCGTGAGCCTAGAAACGGGGCCGATCCCTGTCAATTAAAGGGACACGTCAGACCGCACCGGCTCCATCCCATGCACCGCCCCGGCCCATGCACCGCCCCGGCCCATGCACCGCCCCGGCCCATGCACCGTCTTATCCCAGGAATGCTGATCACCATGACCGCCACCCTCTCCCCGTTCGAAACCCAGCGCGGCGCCCCCCGGGTCCAAACGGCGCCCTATGGCACCTGGACCTCGCCCCTTGCCCCCTCGGACTTGAGCGGCAGCACCCTTGGCTTCAGCGACTTGCGGGCGGCGGACGACGCCCTTTACTGGCTTGAATACCGGCCCCAGGAACAGGGACGCTCCGTCGTGATGCGCCGCGACGCGCAAGGGCGCATCGAAACTCTGACGCCGGACGGCTTCAATGTGCGCTCACGTGTCCATGAATATGGTGGCACGCCCTATGTGGTGGCCGGCGACACTGTCGTCTTCAGCCATTACTCCGACCAAAGACTGTATCGCCGCTCGGCGGCGGGCGCGGTCGAGGCCTTGACCGGCAAGGACGCGGTGCGCTTTGCCGACTGCGTGCTTGATGGGCGGCGGGGCCGGCTTATCGGCGTGCGTGAAGACCATCGGCCGGAGACCCTGAAACGGCACGGGGAGGCCCAAAACGCCATCGTCGCCGTCGATCTGTCGGACGGCCGCCAGACGGTTCTGGTGGAGGGAGCGGACTTTTTCGCCTATCCCCGCCTTAATGCCGACGGCACCCGGCTGGCCTGGACGGCCTGGAGCCATCCCAATATGCCCTGGGACAGGGTCCATCTTTATGTGGGCACACTGACGGATGACGGGCCGGTAACCGACCGGTTCGCGGTCAATGGCGATGAGCGTGAATCAGTGCTCCAGCCCGCCTGGGCGCCGGACGGTGACCTTTACTTTACCGCCGACCGTTCGGGATTCTGGTCCCTCTATCGCCTGAGCGGCGAGACCGTTGTGCCGGTGCTGGAACGGGGCATTGATCTGGGCGGGCCCCTGTGGAGCCTCGGGGACACCTGGTTCGATTTTCTGCCCGACGGCCGGATCGTGGGCGCGTTCCTGGACCATGCACGCGCGGAACTGGCGGTCATCGAACCGGCGTCGGGCTCCGTCCGGCCCCTGAAGACCGGCGGGGCGGAACTGGCCGCGCCCACGGTTGTGGCCGGCCGTCTCCATGCCCTGGCTACCTTTCCGGACCGGCTTTGCGCGCTCGTCGAGGTCGACCCGGAGAGCGGCGCGCTGACGGTCCTGCGCGAAGCGGGAACGCACTCCCTGCCGACCGGGTTCATCTCCAAGCCCTCCCATGTCAGTTTTCCAACAAGTTGCGGCGAAACCGCCCATGCCATCTATTATCCGCCCACGAACCCTCATTTTACAGCCCCGGACGGGGAAAAACCGCCCCTGATCGTAACGGTCCATGGCGGACCCACGGGCCACCGCACGGCGGCCTTCCGGCTCGACATGCAGTTCTGGACGACACGCGGCTTTGCCGTGCTGGATGTCAATTACCGAGGCAGCACGGGGTTCGGGCGGGCCTATCGGGAGCGCCTTTACGGCGACTGGGGCCTTGCGGATGTGGAGGACGCCGTGCGCGGCGCCCGTTACCTGGCCGAGCAGGGGCTGGCCGATGAAAACCGCCTGCTGATCCGTGGGGGGAGCGCCGGCGGCTATGTGGTGCTCGCCGCCATGGCGTTCCATGATGTTTTTGCGGCGGGTGCGAACTATTACGGGGTCAGCGATGCCGAAGCCCTGGCCAAGGACACGCATAAATTTGAGTCCCGCTATCTGGATCAGCTCATCGGTCCTTATCCGGAGCGCCGTGACCTTTATGTGGAACGCTCCCCCATCCACCATTTGGAGGGCTTCACCCCGCCCCTGATCACGCACCAGGGCACACACGACAACATCGTGCCGCCGAACCAGTCAGAGGCCATCGTCAACGCCCTGCGCGCGGCGAAAGTGCCGGTCGCCTACATAACCTTTCCCGAAGAACAACATGGCTTCCGCAAGGCGGAAAATCGGGAGCGAGCCCTTGAAGCCGAGTTATCGTTTTATGGCCGTATCCTTGGTTTCGAACCGGCCGGCCCCTTGCGCCGTGTGGACATCGAAAATCTGACACCGTGAAAGGGGGAGCCCGCGGCGCCCGGGCGCGTCCTCGACCAGCCCGCCCACCCGGAGCCACACGGAGCCGGCCAGCCCGTCCAGCATGGCCCCTCCCTCGGCCTGTCACCCCTCGACCTCCCCCCTCGGCCTACGCCATGGCGCCGGCCTCGCCCCATGCGGGCTGTCCTGATAGCCTCGCGGTCACGTGTTGACTGGCGAGAGGGAGCGCCCCATGACCGTTTCAAGCCCGAAATCCCCATTCACGACGACCTCAGTAATGAACCACTCCGTGACCTCATTCCGCCTGATCGGCGCCGCGATTGGCCTCATGGCTGTGATGGCGTTGCCCTTTTCGGGTCTGGGCGGCGCCGCGCGGGCCTATGATCTGCCTGCGCCCAAAGTCCCCTTCGCGGTGGAGAACGGCGGCTTGCCGGCCTTTTTCGACTGTATGCGGGGCAAGACCACGCTGATCAGCGGCCATCGCGGCGGCGTGGAGCCGGGCTTTCCTGAAAATGCCCTGGAGACCATGGCCAACACCCTGGCCCAGGCACCGATGATCCTCGAAATCGACGTGCGCACCACGTCGGACGGCAAGCTTGTCTTGATGCATGACCGCGATCTGGAGCGCACGACGACCGGCACGGGCCGGGTGTCCCGGTCGACCTTCGAGGAGATCAAGGCCCTCCGGCTGCGGGAGAAGAACGGCCGCGAGACCGGCTTTGCCCCCGTCGGCCTGCGCGAGGCGCTCGCCTGGGCCAAGGGCAAGACGGTGCTGCAACTCGATGTGAAGCGGGGCACGAAGCTCGCCGATGTGATCCGCGTGGTCCAGGAGGAAAAGGCCCAGGATTACGCCGTGATCATCGTTTATTCCGTGAACGGTGCGGCGGCGGTGCACAGGACCGATCCCACACTGATGCTCTCGGTGGGCATTGAGGGACCTGGCGATATCGCCAAGCTGGCCAAATCCGGCGCAAGTCTTGACCGGGTGGTTGCCTGGACCGGTGTGGGCGAAGTCAGGCCCATGTTCTGGCGGGTCCTTGCCGAACAGGGCCACGCGGTTGCCTTCGGCGCCCTGTGGACCATCGACAGGCAGGTCGAGGAAACTGGCGACACAAGTCTTTATGCCGATGTGACGGCCCAGGGCGTCGACATTCTCGCCACGGACCATCACATCGATGCCTACAAGGCCGTCCAAACCAATGGCAGCACGCCGGAAGCCCTCAAGGCCTGCGGTGCTGCCGCTGAGTGAAGCCGCGACGCGCCGGATCGGCTCGCCTTCGGGTGGGCCGATCATCAAATCGGAAAAATCGATCAATTTTGCCGTAAAACTTCGAATTTACATTCCAAAAATCGATTGTTAGGACGGGACGTGTTTGGGCTTGCCTTGCATGTTGGGTTATCCGGCATCGAACCAGGTGCTGTTGGGCATGCCCCGGCCCCTGTTGACACAGTCCCCGCCCTCGGTGACCCGTGATGGGGGAACGCGGCCTGGGGCCCCCTTATCGATTCCAAAAACGAACAAGAGGAGCAAACGCATGGGTATCTCGTTCACGTCCATTCTTCGGTCAGGGGTTGCCCTGGCCATTATGTCGGCCGCGTCCGTGTCCGGATCGGCGCTCGCCAGTCACCACGGGGAGGCCATGGCGCCCGGAGCCGTGAAGGCCGGTGAGGCCAAGACCAATCAATTCTGGTGGCCCGACCAGGTGGATCTGACCTTGCTGCGCCAGAATGCCCGCGCGGCCGATCCTCTGGGGGCGGATTTCGATTATGCGGCCGCCTTCGAAAACCTCGACCTTGCCGCCGTCAAGCAGGACATCGAAGCCATTCTCACCACCTCCCAGGACTGGTGGCCGGCGGATTACGGGCATTACGGACCATTTTTCATCCGCATGGCCTGGCACAGCGCGGGCACCTACCGGGTCAGTGACGGGCGCGGCGGCGCGGCCGGTGGCCAACAGCGGTTCGAACCCCTGAACTCCTGGCCTGACAATGCCAATCTGGATAAGGCGCGCCGCCTCCTGTGGCCGGTGAAACAGAAATATGGACGCAACCTGTCCTGGGCGGATTTGATGATCCTGGCAGGGAACGTTGCCCTGGAGTCCATGGGTTTTGAAACCTATGGCTTTGCCGGTGGGCGCGAGGATGCGTGGGAACCGGAGCTTGTTTACTGGGGACCCGAGACGGAAATGCTGGGCGACAAGCGCTACAGCGAGGGGCGCAAATTGGCCCAACCGCTGGCCGCCGTTCAAATGGGGCTCATCTACGTCAACCCGGAAGGCCCGAACGGCAATCCGGATCCCCTGGCCGCTGCCCACGACATTCGCGTCACGTTCGGCCGTATGGCGATGAATGACGAGGAAACCGTGGCCCTGATCGCCGGCGGCCACACCTTCGGGAAGGCCCACGGCGCCGCCAAACCGGACGACTGCGTGGGCCGGGAGCCGGCGGCCTCGGGCGTTGAAAACCAGGGCATCGGCTGGATCAATTCCTGCGGCACCGGCAAGGGCGCCGACACGATCACAAGCGGCCTTGAGGGTGCATGGTCGGCAAACCCCATCGCCTGGACCAGTCAGTATCTGGACAATCTGTTCGGGTTCGAATGGGTTAAAACCAGGAGCCCGGCCGGCGCCGTGCAATGGGTGCCCAAGGACGACGCGGCCGCCAATCTGGTGCCCGACGCCCATGACGAGAGCACGCGGCATGCGCCGATCATGTTCACGACGGACCTGGCCCTGAAAGAAGATCCGGCCTACCGAGCCATCGCCAGGCGGTTTCAGGAGGACCCGGACGAATTCCAAAAGGCCTTTGCCAAGGCGTGGTTCAAGCTGACCCACCGGGACATGGGCCCGCGCGCCCGCTATGTGGGCGATCAGGTGCCCCAGGACGATCTCCTGTGGCAGGATCCGGTCCCTGAAGCCGATTACAAACCGATCAGTGACCGTGACGCCAAGAAGCTCAAGGAGCAGATCCTCGATTCCGGTCTGACGGTGCCGGAGCTTGTCCGCACGGCTTGGGCCTCCGCCTCCACCTTCCGGGGTACGGACATGCGCGGCGGCGCCAATGGGGCCCGCATTCGCCTGGCGCCCCAGAAGGACTGGGCGGTGAACGATCCGGAGGCGCTCACCCATGTGCTCGACCGGCTGGAGCGCATCCAAACGGCCTTCAATGAGCGCGGCGGCAAGAAGCAGGTGTCCCTTGCCGACCTGATCGTGCTGGGCGGTGCAGCGGCCATCGAACGGGCGGCCGAAACGGCCGGGTTCGAGATTGAAGTGCCGTTCACGCCGGGCCGCACTGACGCCACTGCGGCGCAAACGGACGTCTCCTCCTTTGCCGTTCTGAAGCCGGAGGCGGACGGGTTCCGCAATTATCTGGGCCAGGAGCACAGCGAGCGCCCCGCCAACAAGCTGGTCGACCGGGCGGACCTCCTGACCCTGACGGTTCCGGAAATGACGGTGCTGATCGGTGGTCTGCGCGCCCTTGGCGCCAATGCCGGCAACGTGCAGCACGGCATTCTGACGGATCGCCCGGGCACACTGACGAATGACTTCTTCGTCAATCTGCTCGACATGTCGACGAAATGGACGCCCATGGACGGCCAGCCTTACGTCTTTGAGGGCCGTGACCGGACCTCCGGCGAGAAGAAGTGGACGGCCACGGAAGTCGACCTGGTGTTCGGCTCCAACGCCGAACTGCGCGCCGTGGCAGAGGTCTATGCCTTCAACGGCGCTGAGGAGCGCTTCGTGCAGGACTTTGTCGCGGCCTGGACCAAGGTCATGACCCTGGACCGTTTCGACATCTGATTGCGCACGGATGGAACGAGGCCCCCGCGACCACCGTTCGCGGGGGCTTTTTTCTGCGCCGCAGAATTGGGCGGCCGTCTGGAGGGCGTCGCGGCTGTTTCCGGCCCGCGATGCACACCATCCCGTTTAAAGTGCCAGGCGATTCATCGGCAGCGCCCTCACGGCCGCGACCGCGGTCCGGCGGCGGACCGACACTGCGCATGAGGACAGGACCTTCACGGATTTCTAGAGACCATTCAATGATCTCCGAGTCATTGAATGGTCTCTAGCGTATTGATTTTGAGCGCTTTCCGGGCGGAAAACCGCATACACTTTTCCTGAAAGCGCTCTGGGAAAGGATCCTGAAACCCCTGCCCGTTGCACTATGGCCCACGCGCTGTCCGCGCCAGGGCCGGCGCCGCGCCATGCCGGTCAGGTTTTCCGTCTGTAATCGGACGGGGACATGCCGAATTTTGTCGTGAAGGCACGGCTGAAGGACGCGGGGGACTTGTACCCCACCTTTCCCGCCACCTGCTGGACGCTGATCCGCACATCGCCGAGCAGGGGTAACGCCTTTTGCAAGCGCCAATCGGTAAGATAGGCCATGGGGCCGACGCCCATCTTGGCACTGAAATATTCGGCAAAGCGGCTGCGCGACATGCCCGCCGCCGAGGCCAGCGATTCGACCGACCAGGCCTGCGCCGGGTCCTCATGGATCAGATTGAGGGCCTGCCCAATATGTTTGTCGCGAAAGCCTTCCAGGATCTCCCGCAGTCTCGTGTCCTGACCGATCCCGACGCGCAGCAATTCGATGAAGACGATTTCCGACATGCGGATGACGGCGGCCTCCGAGCCCATGACTTCACCGAAAAGGCGCTCGGCGATCAGACCAAGGATCTGATCGAGAAGGGGATGGCGCACACGTTCATCGGAGGTGAGCACAATGTAATCGGGCAAGGCGCGCAGCAGGGGGTGATCCGCCCCCTGCCGGAACGTGAAATGGCCACAGACCGTGCGCGTTGCGGCGGCCTCATCGCCCGCGCCCACGACAAGAACGCCCCGGCCATCGTACCCGGATTGCTCAAGGACCTGTTCGAGGGCCGGCGCCTCCTCGGCTTCGCGGTCCGCCAGAATGTGGCTGCGTCCGCGCGGCACGAGGATCAGGTCGCCGGTGGCAAGGTGCACGCGGTACGTATCGGCCACCAGAACATGACATTCTCCCTGTACGACGAAGTGGAACCGCGCCGCATGGGCAAGTTCGGGCACGCGCACGGACCAGGGCGATGAAAAGTCCGAGCGAAAATAAAGGGCGCCTCTGAGGTCCAGGGTCGCCAGAATGTCGTCTAGGATGTCCATGGGCGCCACCCTGACATCGCCGGGCGCGGGCGTCCATATAGACCGCAGGATGATGAAGTCCGCGTCCTTTCCCGGGGAGAATGCCGTGGCCAAACAAACGCGCCCAAACAAAGCCGGCCAACTGTTGAACGAGGTTCGCGCCTGTACACTGTGCCCGGAGTTGCCCTTTGGCCCGCGGCCCGTCCTGCAGGTGAGCCCGGAGGCGAAAATCCTGATTGCGGGTCAAGCGCCCGGCCGCAAGGTTCACGAGACGGGTATCCCCTTTGATGATCCGTCGGGAGATCGCTTGCGCGCCTGGATGGGCATCGATCGGGATGTGTTCTACGACGCCTCCCGCATCGCGATCCTTCCGATGGCGTTCTGTTACCCGGGGACCGGATCGTCCGGCGATCTGCCCCCACCGCCCCGCTGCGCACAAATCTGGCGCAAGGCGCTGCTCGACACGCTCGCGTCGGTGGAGTTCACCATCGTGATCGGCACCTATGCCCGCGACTGGCATGTGCCGGCCCACGCCAGGCAGCCGCTGACCGCCACCATCGAAGCATGGGAGAGCCATTGGCCGGAGCTTTTGCTGGCGCCGCATCCAAGTCCGCGCAACAACCGGTGGCTGGCACGCAATCCCTGGTTCGCGGAGGATGTGCTGCCCCGCCTCCAGGCCCGTGTGGCCGCGGTGCTGGGCTCCTGACAGGCCCCGCGCGCGGTCGCCTGTGTTAGAAGGGACCAGGCCGACATGGCCAAGGACAACACTGGAGGAGGATCACCCATGCCCCTGACCCATCGCCCTTTTCTTGGATCCGTCCTGGCGGGCCTCACGCTGGCCGCGGCAAGCCTGGCCGGGCCTGCCCTGGCCGACGGCCACGGCGCCAAGCCGGCCGAGGCGCCCGTGGGCAATCTGGAGACTTTCCTCCAGCCGGAATTTTTGCCCGGCTCCTTGCGCAACATGACGACCCTGTTCCCGGCACGGACGGTGTCGCGCGACGGCGCCATCTCTGCGTTCAAGCGCGCCGAGGCGGAACCGGCCTTAAGCTATCGCTTTTCAGGCGTTGATTACAGCGTCGACGATTTCATGGTGCGCACCCGCGCAAGCGGCCTGATGGTCATCAAGGACGGCGTGGTGTTGACCGAGCGCTACGGTCTGGGGGCGGACGAGACGTCCTCCTTCACTTCATGGTCCGTGGCGAAGTCCTTCACCAGCACGCTGGTGGGCCTGGCGCTCGGCAAGGGCCTGATCGACAGCCTCGATGACCCCTTGGGCAAATATATCCCCGCCCTGAAGGGTCAGGCCTATGCGGATGTGAGCATCAAGCATGCCTTGCAGATGTCATCTGGTATTCAGTTTACGGAGCGCTACGGTGACGGCGAGTCGGATGTCATGAAGTTCTTCGGCGGCGGCGTGGTCGAAAACCGTTTCCGCGTCAACGAGTTCATGGCATCGCGGCCCAAGGCCGTCGAGGCGGGTACGAAATTCAGCTACTCCACGGGCGAGACCCAGGTGCTGGGCTGGCTTGTGGCGAGCGTGACCGGCAAGACGGTGTCGGACTTTCTGTCCGAGGAGATCTGGCAAAAGCTGGGCATGGAGCATGACGCCACCTGGCTCGTTGACCAGCGCGGCGGGGATGCCATGGAGGTCACCGGCTGCTGCCTCAATGTGACGTTACGCGATTATGCGCGGTTTGGCCTCCTGATGCTGCAAGACGGTGTTTGGGACGGCGAGCGCATTTTGCCCGAAGGATGGGTCAAGGAAGCCAGCCAACCCCAGGACCCCTATGTGGCCAACGGCGCGCTTGATCCGGAGGGTGAGTATCCCTTGGGCTATGGCTATCAGTGGTGGACCTTCCCGGGCGAGGACAAGGCCTACACGGCGCAAGGCATCCACGGCCAGTTCATCTATGTGAACCCGGCCGAGAACCTGGTGGCCGTCGTCACCAGCGCCTGGCCCGAGGCCTGGAGCCGGCGTAACGAATACGAAGTCTACGCCATGATCAACGCCTTTGAAGAGTTGTGACGACCCTTAAGGGGGCTCAAGGGGGACTGGGTCTTTTACCCAGTCGCGAAGGCCGGGCCGCGACCGTCAGGCTGCGGCGCACTATGGTTTGGGCACCGGCGTGACCTGCCGGACGGGGTGAATAACCCCGTCCGGCACCCAAGGGCCGGCCCAGAAGCCAGCCCAGAAGCGAGCCCAGAAGCGAGCCCAGAAGCGAGCCCAGAATCGAGCATTCGGGCCGGCACAGGATCGGGGCGTTACTGTTCGATCCACCAGGGGATGCGCGCGGAGGTGTCGAGGTCCTTGGGCTGAACGCCGTCGAGCATCAGATTGGCAAAGACCGGCCCCTCTTCGGTCATGGTGATCCACAACACGTGGTCGAATTCGCCAAACTCCAGACCGCGCAACTGGCTCGCGCCGCCCGTGGTCGCGAGCGTGATGTGCTCATGGGTGTGCGGACCGTCGCTGAAATCGGCGTAGTTATAGGCATGCCGGTGGCCGGCCATGGCCGTGTAGTTCCGCTCGCCAAGCATGTCTTCAAGGCGCGTCCAGTCGGCCGGCACTTCCAGATTGGTGGGATACGGACCGTCCACGGGATAGTCTTTCAGGATGAATTCACGGGTCTCCGGATCCCGGGGCGGATAAACCCAGCTTTTGCTCCAAAAGGGCTTGTGGATGAACACGAAGGTCCAGCGCACATCCGGATTGGCCTTCAGCACGGCTTCGGCATAGGCAAACTGGGCCTCGCGCGCCTTTTTCACCGCATCGGTCCGTTTCCAGGCGTCGTGGCCCGGCCCGCCGGTGCGGTCGTTGCTGGCGCCTTTGATGTCGGAAATGTCCAGGAACTCGGAATTCAGCACCAGGAACAGCGTGTCCTTATACTTGAAGTGATAAAAACTGGCGCCGAAGCGGGCGCGCCACTCGGCCTCCATCTGGACATTCATCATGTCGTGGTTGCCGGGCACGTAGAAGAACGGCGCGTCCAATTCTTCCACAAAGCCGTCGAACTGGTCCCATTCGGCTTTGATGGTGGCCTCATCCTCCGTGTACCCCTGAATGAGGTCGCCGACGCTCATCACGAAGGCGGGCTGTACCAGGTTCACCTTATCGACGCCCACCGGAAAAATGCCGGGGCGCACGCCGCCCGTGCGGTCGGTCATGACAGCAAAGTGGAACCGCTCGGCCGCGTCCTTGGCCTCAAGCGACGTCCAGGGCGTCGCGTCGCCGTGGTGGCTCGCGGCGTCGGGCACGGTGATGGTGGTGCTGGTGACGGCCGCGTCCTTGGGCGGCACCACGCAGCCCGACAGGGCGGCGCAGACAATGGCTGCAACAAGCATGCGCATGGCGAAAGCTCTCCCCAACTGATCAAGGATGATGGCAACGGGCGCATCTGATCACTGCTTTGTGACAGCCATGCACACGCGGCGCAGGCACCGGCCAACACACCTGGACGCCGGCGCGGCTTCCTGCCCTCCTAAGGGTCCGCGCGGCCCCGATTCGCCCAGCGCGCTCGGCCAGCGCGTTTGCCTGGCGCGTTTGCCCGGCGCGTTTGCCCATCGCATTTGCCCGGGGCGCGCGCCCTTCGATGGAGAGACGCCATGGCCAAGTCCAGCGACAGCTTTGCCTGCAGTGCCTGCGGCGCCGTCTACGCCAAATGGCAGGGCAAATGCGATGCCTGCCACGCCTGGAACACCATCGAGGAAGATGTGGGCCTTGCGGCCGGAGCCGGAGAATCCGCGCCCAAACAGAGCCTGTCCGCGGGCAAGGCCAAGGGCCGGGCTATCGACCTCGTCAGCCTCGACGGCGAGGGCCAGGACCCGCCACGCATGGCCACTGGCATTGCCGAATTCGACCGGGTTGCGGGCGGAGGCATCGTGCCCGGCTCGGCGCTCCTTGTGGGCGGGGACCCGGGGATCGGCAAATCCACGCTGCTGCTGCAATTGGCCGGCCGCCTCGCCCTTCAGGGGGCGCCGGTGGTTTATGTCTCCGGCGAGGAAGCCACCGCCCAGGTGCGCCTGCGGGCAAGCCGCCTGGGCCTTGCCGAGGCGCCGGTTCAGCTTGCCGCCGCCACCAATCTGCGGGACATCCTGACAACCCTGGAAAAAGCGCCGCCAGCCCTCGTGATCGTGGATTCCATCCAGACCATGTGGTCCGACACCATGGATAGCGCGCCGGGCACTGTTTCTCAGGTTCGAGCCGCCGCCCACGATCTGGTGCGCTTTGCCAAACGCACCGACACGGCCGTCATCCTGGTCGGCCATGTCACCAAGGACGGCCAGATCGCGGGGCCCCGCGTGGTCGAGCACATGGTGGACACGGTCTTTTACTTCGAAGGCGAGCGCGGCCACCATTTCCGCATTCTGCGCGGCGTGAAGAACCGCTTTGGCGCCACCGATGAGATCGGCGTCTTCGAGATGACGGGGACCGGCCTCGCCGAGGTCGCGAACCCGTCGGCCGTGTTTCTCGATGCCCGCGAGGCGGGGATCAGCGGCTCGGCCGTCTTTGCCGGCGTGGAAGGCACGCGGCCGGTGCTTGTGGAAATCCAGGCCCTCGTGGCCCAAACGAGCCTCGGCACGCCGCGGCGGACGGTGGTGGGCTGGGACAGTGGCCGCCTTGCCATGGTGATCGCCGTGCTCGACACCCGCTGCGGCCTCGGGCTCAGCGGACAGGACATTTACCTCAATGTCGCGGGCGGCATCCGCATTTTGGAGCCGGCGGCCGATCTTGCGGTCGCCGCGGCCCTGATTTCCTCTGCCCTGGGCATCGCCCTGCCCCATGACGGCGTCTTTTTCGGCGAAGTCAGCCTCTCAGGCGCCGTTCGGCCGGTCACGCAGCGGGAGGCACGGCTCAAGGAGGCCCAGAAACTGGGGTTTCGCAGCGCCTTTGGCCCCATTCCCCGGACGGACGGCAAAAAAGCATCCAAGAAAGTCGCACCCGATGACGTTAAGACCTTGGAAACGATCCTTGCCAATCCTGTGACCGCGCTTGGCGATCTGATTGATTTCGTGCGCGAGGGGGGCGTTCCGGATGCCGTGCGTGCCGCCGGCGCCCAAACCCGTGCCGGTTGACGGGGGCCCTGCCTCCAGGATTATACCGCCCATGAGCGACACTCCACTGACCTTCACGGACGCCATCATTATGGCGGTGATCCTGGCCTCGGCGTTCCTGGCGCTGTTGCGCGGCTGCGTGCGTGAAACGCTCGCCGTGTCGGCCTGGGTTCTGTCGGCCTTTATCGCCTATGCGATCTATTTTGCCGGGGGGCAGACCCTCACGCTCTGGATCACGGGCCACTGGTTCATCCATACCCTTTTTATTCTTGTGGTTTTTGCAGGCCTCGTGGCCCTCTTCACCATGGCCAATCGCAAAATTCTCGCGCAGATCGGCTCGGGTGAAAAAGTGCCCCTGTGGGACCAGATCGCGGGATTTTGTTTCGGGTTTTTGCGGGGCCTTGCCCTGGTCGCGATCCTCTTTCAGGCCCATGTTTTGGTCTACGGCCCCAAGGAAACACCGCGCTGGCTGACGGAGGCACGGCTGTTTCCCCTGGTGGCCGCGACGGCAAATGTCTTGAAAGTCGCCTTGCCCGGACCGATAACTACCCCATCCGCGCCAGAGAAAAGCGGGCGTTCCGCGACTGTGTCCGAGCGCGGACAATCAAAACAGACTAAGACCGCGACAGGCTCGGACGACAAAGACGGGACCGGATATTCCAAGGACGAGCGCCAGGCCATTGACCGGCTTGTGCGCAACAAACTGGACCCGCGTTGATGCAAAAAACAGCCGCGCCTGACGCCTTCTCCGGAAACGGTGGGGGCTCCCGCCCTATGGGACTGGACGATTCCGGAGAAGATCGGTTCCGGGACGAATGCGGGGTCGTCGGCGTTCTCGGTCGGGACGATGCGGCCGTCTTGTGCGCCCTGGGCCTCCACGCGCTCCAGCATCGGGGACAGGAATCCGCCGGCATCGTCTCCTTTGATGGTGACCGCTTCAACGTGGAGCGGCACCTGGGTCTCGTCGGCGAGAACTTCAGCGAAGATGCCCAGAGCCTTGAAAATCTGCCCGGCAGCATGGCGATCGGCCATGTGCGTTACTCAACGACCGGCGGCAGCACCGTGCTGCGCAATGTGCAGCCCCTTTATGCCGATCTGCGCACGGGCGGCATTGCCGTGGCGCACAATGGCAATCTGACCAATTCCTGGATCCTGCGGCGCACCCTGGTCTCGCGCGGCGCCATTTTTCAGTCCACGTCGGATACCGAGACGATCCTGCACCTCATCGCAACCTCCCTTGCCTCCCACCTGACGGATCGGCTGGCGGATGCCTTGAGCAAGGTGGAGGGCGCCTATTCGCTGGTGTGCCTGAGCACCAAGAAACTCATCGGCATTCGCGATCCTTATGGCGTGCGCCCCCTTATCATCGGGCGGCTGGGAGAGGCCTGGATCCTTGCCTCGGAGACCTGCGCTCTCGACATCATGGGTGCGCAATATGTGCGGGACGTGAAGCCGGGCGAAATGGTCGTGTTGCAGCCCGGCGAGGACATTCAAAGCCTGTTCCCGTTCGCGCCACGGCCGAACCGATTTTGTGTTTTCGAGTATGTGTATTTCTCCCGCCCCGACAGCGTGATCGACGGCAAGGGCGTCTACAGCGCCCGCAAGGCCATCGGCGCGGAACTGGCCGCCGAAGCGGGCGTGGAGGCCGATCTTGTCTCACCGGTGCCGGATTCGGGCGTGCCGGCGGCCATCGGCTATGCCCAGGCGGCGGGTCTTCCCTTTGAGTTCGGCATCATCCGGAACCACTATGTGGGCCGGACTTTCATTCTGCCCACGGACCGCTCCCGCCAGCAGGGTGTGCGCATGAAGCTGAACGCCAATCCGGGTGTGGTGCGGGGCAAACGGGTGATCCTGGTGGACGACACCATCGTGCGCGGCACGACCTCGCTTAAAATCGTGCAGATGGTGCGCGATGCCGGCGCGCGGGAAGTGCATATGCGCATCGCGAGCCCGCCCACCATCGGGGCCTGCTACTACGGTGTCGATACGCCGGAGACGGAGAAACTGCTCGCCCACCGGATGACGCTTGAGGAAATGCGCGCCCACATCAATGTGGACAGCCTTGCCTTTCTCTCCATCGACGGCCTCTACCGGGCCATGGGCTTTGAAGCGCGTAACACGGCCGCGCCGCAATACTGCGATGCCTGCTTCACCCAGGATTATCCCATCCGGCCCGCGGACAAGGATGACGGCGAATACACCAACCCACACAGTTTTCTGCACAACTAAAAAGCCGGCACAAGGGGGCCGAAGCGAGCGATGACCGAGACACCGACGACCAGCACCGCCGCGGGAGGCAAAGACGGCCGCCTCGCCGGACGGGTGGCCCTTATCACGGGCGCCTCACGCGGCATCGGGCGTGCCGTGGCGCGGGCCTTTGCCCGGGAAGGCGCGGAGCTGCTGCTCCTTGCGCGGACGACCGGAGCCCTTGAGGAGGTCGACGACGAGGTGCGCGCGGCGGGCGGCACGGCAACGCTCGTCCCCTCCGATATGGCCGATTTCGATGCCCTGGACCGGCTCGGCGAAGCCATCCACGGCCGGTGGGGCCGGCTCGATATTCTGATCGGCAATGCGGGCACAGTGGGCCCGATTTCGCCGGTGGGGCATATCACGCCCAAGGACTGGCAAGGCCTTCTCGATGTGAACCTGACCGCGAATTGGCGCCTGATCCGCTCTATGGCGCCGCTTTTGCGCCTGTCCGAGGCGGGCCGGGCCATTTTCACCACAGCCGCCGAAGCGCGCAGCCACCCGGCCTATTGGGGCGGCTATGCCATGTCCAAGGCGGCGCTGGAGGCTATTGTGCTCGCCTATGCTGCCGAATGCGCGAACACGCCTGTGCGTGTGAACCTCATTGATCCGGGCCGCATCCACACCAAATTGCGCGAAAAAGCTGAACCCGGCATCGACCACGAGGCACTGCCTCAGGCAGACACGGTCGCACCGCTGTTTGTCGACCTCGCCGCCTCCACATGGACCCGCAATGGCGAGGTGGTGACGGCGAACGGGCGACCCGCCGCCGGGGCGACGAGCCGTTTGGGAGCAACGCCTTGACCTTCACACTTCTGGACGGCGGCATGGGCCAGGAGCTTGTCCGGCGTTTGGGCAAACCGGCCACGCCGCTCTGGTCTGTCGACGTGATCCGCGACCGCCCCGATCTCGTGGAGGCTGCCCATCGCGATTTCCTGGCCGCCGGCGCGGACGTCATTACACTGAGCTGTTATTCGGCGACGCCGTCCCGCCTCGCCGCCGCGGGCCGCACGGCGGAATTCGCCGCGCTTCAGGCGGGCGCCATCGCCGCGGCCCGCCGGGCCCGCGATAGCCTCAAGCCGGAAGCTCGGATTGCCGGCTGTTTGCCGCCCTTACCCGGCAGTTACCGCGCCGAGGACCGCTTCGGCGCCGAGGCGACCTGTGCCGAGTACGGACGGATTGTCGAGGCGCAGGCCGAGGAGGTTGATCTGTTCCTGTGCGAAACGCTGCCTTCCGTGGAGGAGACACGCCTTGCCACGCGCATGGCCAAAGCGACCGGCAAAACAGTGTGGACCGCATTGACGGTTGATGAACGGGACGGCCGGCGCCTGAGGTCTGGCGAAGCGGTGAGCCAGGGCGTGACGGCGGCCCTTGAGGAGGGCGCCGCTGCCAATCTCATCAACTGTTCCCCGCCCGAAGCCGTACCGGACGCGCTTGCCATCGTGGCGGGTCTTGCCCCCATCTTCGGCGGTTATGCCAACGGCTTCGTTACTGTTGCTCCGCTCAAAGCAAGCGGGACCGTGGATGCCCTTGAAGTCCGCAAGGATATCGATCCGCCGACCTATACCGGCATGGCGCTCGCCTGGGTCGAGATGGGCGCATCGATTATCGGCGGATGCTGCGAAATCAGCCCGGAGCATATTGCCGCCATTCACAAGCGCCGGTGAGGCCATCCAGGGGATGTTTCATGACAAGGACACTTGAGATTCTGGTGACGTTGATCGCCTTGCTCGTCGCGGGGTTATGCACCGTGCCAGGAAGTGGCTTTGCGAATGAGCCGGTCTATAAGCAACAACGGGCGAGCCGAGACGGGATTGGCAAAATCTATATGGGCCGGGAGATTTCGAAAGTCATGGGCCATCGCGGCGCCGCATGGCTGGAGCGCCCCGTCCGCGAGCGCGAGGAACGTACCGACCTTTTGCTCCAGACCCTGCCCATCGAACCCGGCGACGTGGTGGCCGATATCGGCGCCGGCACGGGCTATTTCTCATTGCCCATCGCCCGGCGCGTGGGCCCGCAGGGCCGCGTTCTCGCCGTCGACATTCAGCCCGAAATGCTTGCGATCATTGCGCGGCGACGCGACGAGGCGGGCCTTACGAATATTGAGTTGATCGAGGCCAGCGAAACCGACCCCAATCTGCCCACGGGCGCCGTGGACCTTGTCCTGATGGTCGACGCGTATCACGAGTTTTCCCATCCGCGTGAAGTGATGGAAGGTGTCGTCCGCGGCCTGAAAATCGGCGGCGCGGTGGTGCTGATCGAATACCGGGCCGAAGACCGCTCCGTCCCCATTAAACGCCTGCACAAAATGAGTGCCGATCAGGCGAGGGCGGAAATGGAAGCCGTGGGTCTCCATTTCGAAGCCAATCTCGACACCCTGCCCCAGCAACACTTCCTGATTTTCCGCAAGAAGTGACGCTCGGGCCGCAATGCGTCCTGCCCCTGCGCCCATGGGGACGTCACCCGTCTGATCATCCCCCTCGACGAGCCCGGTGCCTGTGGGCGCCCAGCCCGTCACAGGCGCGCTCCTGCCGCATCCCCTCAAGTGTAAGCCTGTTTGCGGCCCCCCATCGGAGGCCTTCAAAAAGGAGTCCCTCTCGGCTGGGCTTGGGACTAGTGTAAAGGCCAAGGATTATCTGTAGCCAGAATTGGGCAGTGGGTATGACGAGGACCGCCGATACATATTCGGATTTAACACCCCAAGACCTGCTGCGCCGCATCAGCGCAGGCGACACGGGGGCGATGAAAGTCCTTTACGATTCCCTCGCCCCTGACCTGACACGCTTCCTGACCTTAAGGACAGGAGATGCGGTGGAGGCGGCCGATCTTCTTCACGAAACCATGATGGATGTCTGGAACCAGGCGGACAGGTACGAAGGACGCGGATCGCTTCGGGCCTGGATTTTCAGCATAGCGCGCAATAAAGCCGTCGACCGCCTGCGCAAGGCCCGGCGCAATGTGCTGACCGACGCGCCGCCGGATATCCCCGACGAGGCGCCGGATCCGTCCGAAACGCTCCTGGCCCTGGAAGACGCGGGGCACCTGCACACCTGCATCAAAGCGCTGTCCCCGGCCCATAGGGCGGTCATCCATTTGGCGTTCTTCGAGGACTTAAGCTACGAGGACATCGCCAAAATCGAAAACTGTCCCGTCGGGACGGTAAAGACCCGGATTTTTCACGCCAAGAAACTTCTTATGCACTGTATCTCGGGGCAAAAACACGGGGCCTGACGGCATCCGTCCAAATCTGCACCCGGGCAGACCCTTGCACCGATTAAATTTTCACTGTCACGGCTTCCCCACATAGCGCACGACACCGTCGGCCGCCTGAAGATCAGCCAAGGCCCTTTCACGAGCCGTTTCCGTCTCAAACGTGACGCGGTAGAGTGCGTTGGCGCTTGGTCCAGCCACGATGCTGCCATTCACTTTTTGGAGAGCCATCCGTATCGCGCCTTCGGTTGCCTCCGGCTCGAAGGCGATGGTCAGCACAAAACGCTCAAGGGTCTCCGCGTCCCCGCTGGCAAACTCGAACGGCGCGGAGCCGGTCGTCCTTGCCCCCCCAGTGAAAAGCGCCGTGGCCTGCCCAACGCACAGCACACCGAGCAAGACGGCCGCATAGCGCCACCAACGGCTCTGCGATGACGGGGCAGGCTCGGCATCCGTGCGGCGCCCTGCCCCGGCCTGAGCGATCGACCGGGACAGGCGCGCCCAGCCAAAGGCCGGGTCCACCGCCGGCCCGGCCTCATCCTTCACGGCTTTGGCGAGGGCTTGAACGAAGGCAAGGTCCCGCGCCAGTCCCGAATCACTGTGAACCGCAGCTTCGACGCGCCGGCGATCCTCGTGCGACAATCGATTTCGCACATAGTCGTCAAGCATCCCGCTTGTCACATCCCGGTGCTGAGTCATTGGACCCCTCAGATTTTCCCGACCCTACCGGTCGCCTGATAACCCTTCGTCGTTCGAGCGGTGCGGCCGGTTCAAAATTTCTGATCATTGTTTCGGGCGGCCTCCAAGGGTATCACTCCGCCCGATCAAGAACCAATCCGGGTCGGGAGGGAGCGCGGTCCCAATGGCCAACGCAGTGCACATCACACATCGGGCGGGCCGGCTGGCCGCGGCTCATGTCACGCGGGCCAAGCGCGTGGCGGTCTGCGTCCTGAGCCTCGTGATGTGTGCAGGCGTGGCCCTCGCCGACGGAGCAGCCGGGTCAGATGGAGCGTCCTGGTTTGAACGGACCTTGGCATCCGTCACGGCGGCGACACAGGTGCGGCTGCGCTATGAATTTGCCCGCGACGAGGCCCTGGAGCGGGACGCACATGCCGTGACCCTCCGCATGCGGCCGAGCCTCGAGGCCCGGATCCACCGACATCTCTCGGGGTTAATTGAGCTTGAGGGCATCGTGGAGGCGAACCGGGCCTTTGCGAACGGCGTGCGTGAGGGTCTCGGACGACCTTTGATCGCGGATGCGCAAACGGCCGAGTTGAACCGACTTCAGTTGCGCAGCGATATCATACCGCGCACACAGATCGTCGTGGGGCGCCAGATTGTCTCGCTCGATGATGAACGTTTCGTCGGCCAGGTGGATTTTCGTCAGAACGACCAGACTTTCGATGCCGTGCGTGTGGTAACCAATCCACTCGGTCCCGTTGTGTTTGAAATGGCCTATGTGTGGCAGGTCAATCGAATCTTCGGGCGGCGCAGCGATCTGGGGCGATTTACCGGTCACTCCGCCCTCCTCAACGTCAGTGCACCCACCCCGCTCGGGCAGGTCACGGCCTTTCACTATGCTCTCGATCTCAAAACGGGGGCCGGCACCACGCGCTCGGCGGCGGCATCGTCGCTCACGACGGGTGTGCGCCTTTCCGGCGCGCGCGAGGGGCAGGACTTCGGTGTGGCATGGGAAGGCAGCTATGCCCACCAGCAGAATTTTGCTGACAATCCCATCGATGGGCAGGCGGATTATATCCTCGGCGGCCTGTCCGTCCGTTGGGACAGCGTGCGGATCGGTCTGCGCTATGAGGTTCTGGGCGCCGGCGAACAAGGGTTCCAGGCGCCGCTCGGAACGCTCCATGCATTTCAGGGGGACGCGGATGTCTTTTTGGAGACACCGCCCCAGGGGATCCAGGATCTGTCCCTCCAGACCGGATGGACGGTCGGAGATTTCGGCCCTTTCCGGGGCGTAAGGGCCACGGGGCGGGTCCATCGCTTCCGCAGCGATACCGGCGGCGATCCGCTGGGCCGGGAACTTGATTTGAGCGTGCACGGTCTTGTCGGCGGTACCGGCCTCTCCCTGGCCTACGCCGCCTATCGCGCCGATGGCTTTGCCTCCGACCAGACCCGATTGTGGCTTTCGGCGTCACGCCGGTTTTAAAGGCGCCGCCGAGGGACCTGCGATTGAACCTTACGGCATGGTCCAACGACAGTGGGGGGAGCAACGCAGGACGAGGCGACATGCAGATCGGAAAACCCTTGCAGCGATATCTCCGCGTCTTGATGGCCGGGCTGGGCCTTGCCGCCTGCACGCCCTTTTCACTCGATCCTGCGCCCCAGGCCCAGATCGAGCAGGATGCGGACCAACTGGCCAATGATTGGGAAATTTTGGTTCTGTTCGGATCGGCGGACAGCGCCGCAAGCCTTGTGCCCAAGGCACGAAGGCGGGGGTTTCACCTCAACCGCCGGGATGTTCTGGACGGGCTTGACCTGATCCTCCTGTCCTTTGTCAAACCGGAAAATCTGACCGGCGAAGCCGCGATCCGGGAACTTGAGGCCCTAGAACCGGGGGCGACGGCGGGCGTCAATCACAGCTTTTCCTGGCAGGCGTCTGACGCCCCCGGCGCTCAGATGTCCGGCGCGGATGTGCCGGGCGATCTTGTGTATGCGAATGATCTTCTCGACTGGCCCGATGAGGGCTGTCCGGCCTATGGCCCGGTGGGGATGATCGACGGCCCCATCGACGAGGCGGCGCCGGGTTTGCGCGAGGCAGCGATCCGAACTGCCGATTTCCGCAGTCAAAAAGACCGCTTGGCCGACCCCACCCACGCCACGTCGGTCGCCGAACTGCTCGTCGGGCCGGGCCGCCTCATGGATGCGCAATTGTTCGTCGGTGTCGTGGTCGATGTGACTGCGGACGGCACAACCGGCGCTGGGACAGGCGCGATCATTCGTGCCCTAAACTGGCTACGGAATGCCGATGTCAGGATTGTGAATATCAGCCTGGCGGGGCCCTATAACAAGATCCTCGACAGAGCCGTCCAGGCGGCCGCACGGGCCGGCGTCATCCTCGTGGCCGCCGCCGGCAATGACGGCGCGACATCGCCGCCGCGCTATCCGGCCGCCATGCGGGACGTGGTATCGGTCACGGCCGTCGACCGGAGGCTCATGGTCTACGAACATGCCGTCCGGGGTGGTCATATCGATTTTGCCGCACCGGGGGTTGACGTTTTCGTCCAGGCGCGCGGCGAAGGGCGGTTCCTGTCGGGCACCTCCATTGCCACCCCCTTCGTGACCTCGCGGCTCATCTCGACCCGAGAACTTTTGGATCAGCGGGCGATTGCCGGGGTGCTGAAGCATCTGTCTAGGGAAAGTGTCGATCTTGGATCGCCCGATCACGATGATGTTTTCGGCCATGGCCTGTTGAAGGCGCCAGGTGATTGCTCAAGACACCGCTCTCCTGCGACGCACAGATCATGACTGCGGTTTTGATCTCTGCGCGTTTGAATTTTTTGAACCTCGAACCGGCCCGCCTCGACAAAAGGGCATGGCCGAACCGTCTGCTGATCATTTTAACCGGGATCTTCTGGAGCTGCTGCCGCGGCTGCGCCGCTATGCCCTTGCGCTGTCGCGCTCCACGCAGACAGCCGAAGACCTGGCCCAGGCGACGTGTGTTAGAGCCATTGAGTACAAGTCTCACTTCGTCCGGGGAACGCATTTCGACCGCTGGGTTTTCTCCATTCTAGTGTCGCTCTGGCGCAATGAAGTGCGTGCACGCCGGGTGCGCCTTGGCAACGGGTGTGTGGAGGCGGACAGCGTTGCCTGCACGGACATGGAACGGGCATTGGACCGGCGGATCATGGGCCGTCAGATCCGTGACGCCGTTGATGACTTGCCGGAGGCACAGCGCCGCGCCGTCGTTCATGTCTATCTGGAGGGGCGGTCTTACAAGGAGGCTGCGGAGCTTGAAAACATCCCCATAGGGACCATCATGAGCCGCCTTTCCGCAGCGCGAAACAAGCTGGTCGCACGGTTTAACGCCGGTGACGGCGCCGAACCGTCGTTCGAGTAAACCGGCATGAGTTGAGGCACGCCGGTCTCGTTCGCTCATCCTCGCAACGCGCGATCGTAAGCCAATTTTGCAGCGCGCCAATATGCGAGCCGGCACCCACAATAAAAAGATCTATGCAGATCACCTATCACTATCCGGGTCGGAAACCTTAAAAAATTTGCATTCAAGATCGAATAATCAGCCTCCGTCACGTGTTTACCAAAGACTTGAGGCCGATAGGCCCCAAGTCGCTCCGGCTGCCCTGACGCAGGGTGACCGTAACGCCCGAACGGGCAGTCCGATACACCACTCTTTCGAAGGGGACGTACCATAATGATGTTCGACAATATCTTGCTTGGCGGTGATGCCGACGATGTTCTTCGCGGCGGTGCCGGCAAAGACCTGCTCGACGGGCAGGCGGGAAACGACACCCTGGACGCCGGTGCGGGCGATGACGTCATCATCGGCGGTGCCGGTGTCGATAGCATCCAGACCGGTTCGGGCGCCGACAGTGTCGTCTACAATCGCTCGTCCCTCGGGTCGGGCCCGGACAATATTCACGATTTCTCGATTGCCGAGGACCTGTTCCTTCTGAACGCGAGTGATTTCGGGGTCACGGGCGATGTCTCTTTCATCAACGCCTTGGCCGCCGATCTGCCGGCCGAAGGGGCAAATGTCATCGTGCTGCAGGACTTCGATGACGACAATGATCCGGGCACCGTCTTCAATGCCCGGTCCGCGGCACGGCTGATCGGCGATCAGGTGAGCGCGGAAGGCGATGGCTTTTTCGTCTATTTCAACTCGGCGCTGAACATCAATCGTCTTGTCTACACGCCGGACCTGTCCAACGGCGATGCGCCGCTGACCATCCTGGCGGCCCTAGTCGATCTCACGGGTGAGGACGCCATCGACGCGCTGCCCACCTTCACATCCTCCAATGTCCGCTTCGAGAACATCTCAAACGACGGCGACGACACCGTGTTCGTCAACGCGATTGACGGCGGCACCCTCGAGGGGGGAGACGGCGTCGATACGCTCGATGTGTCCCGCATCCTGCTCAATGCCGGTGAGCGGGTTGTCGTCGATCTCGATATCGCCAATCAGGGCAATTTCACGCCGGGCGCCCCATCGACCCAGGACGGCGCAGTCCGCGTGTTCGATGCCGAAGGGACTCTGGTACGCACCCAGAACGTCATCGATTTCGAAAACATCAACGGCTCGGACGCGGACGAGACCCTGTTCGGCAACAATGAAACCAACGTCATCAAGGGCGGGGCCGGAGATGATCGCATACACCCCTTCGGTGGGGTCGATACCGTCGATGGCGGCGAGGGTCGTGATACGCTCTTGCTCAATGCGGCGGGCGGTTCGGTGACCATCGACCTGACCAACCAGGTGGCTGGGCCCAACACCCTCATCAGTATCGAGAATGCCGAAGGCGGCGCCTTTGACGATGTCATCATCGGTGACGTCGAGACGAATGTGCTCGTGGGCAATGGCGGCGATGACCGCATCGATGGGCGCGCTGGCAACGATACGCTCGTGTCGGGCAATGGTAACGACACGCTGGACGGCGGATCGGGGGTTGATACTGCCATCGTAGGCCTGACGGATGCGGGCGAAACCGTCCGGATCGACCAGCGGGGCGGCGATTTCCAGGTGGCCGTTCAGTCCCCGGAGCGCTCCGCCACCACATTCCGCAACATCGAGGATCTGGTGGTTGAAACGGCTGGCGGCGATGATGTCATTTCCGTGTCCGGAGCCATCAACAACCGCTTTGCCGTAAAGGTCGACGGCGGCGCGGGCAATGATTGGATCCGGGGCGGCAACGGCTCGGAAACCTTGCGCGGCGGCGAGGGCGACGATTCCGTCTTCGGCTCCAACGGGAACGATATCCTGGAAGGCGGCGCCGGACGCGACACCCTGGACGGGTCCAACGGATCCGACACGGTCTTCGGCGGAGCAGGCGATGACGATGTCTTCGGCGGCAACGACCGGGATGTTCTTAACGCTGACGATGGCGACGACCGCGTCTTCGGCGGCAACGGGCGCGACAGCCTCGATGGCGGCGACGGGGCCGACACCCTGGACGGCGGCAACGACAATGATCTGGTCCTGGGCGGCGACGGCGATGACATCATCATCGGCGACAACGGCTTCGACACGCTAAAGGGCGGCGCCGGAAACGATGTCATCGAGGGCGGAAACGGCTTCGACACCCTTTACGGCAATGAAGGAGACGATGTCCTCGACGGCGGCAACGGCTTTGACTTCCTCACCGGTGGTCAAGGGGCGGACACCCTCATCGGGGATAACGGCTTTGACACGCTTAAGGGCGGTGACGGCAATGACGACCTGTCCGGCGGCAACGGCTTCGACCTGCTGGTCGGCGGTGCAGGTCAGGACGTTCTGACCGGTGGCCTGGGGCGCGATACGTTCGTCTTCGACGGCGATCCGTTCAACGGCGTCGATGTGAGCGCGGATGGTCGGCAGGCCGCCCTGCTCCCGGACGAAATCACCGACTTCAATGTGCGCGAAGATGTGTTCGGTCTCGATGGGTCGGACTTCGAGATTGACAGCCTGCACTTCGTTTCGGGTCGCTCCGATGAGATCGATCGGGACGGCACCGTGATCGTCCTCCAGGACGGCTTTGCCAATGCAGGTCTCGCGGCGGCCGCCATCGCGGGCAATGATGCCATCACGGCCGAGGAAGGCGTGTTCATCTATTTCAACACGAATCTCGGCATCAATCGTCTGGTGTACTCCAATGATCTGGGCGGGAACGGTGACTTCTCGATCCTGGCCAATCTGACGGACACCACAGGCGACCAGGCCCTCGACGAACTCGATCAGTTCCGGTCGGATAATTTCGACCTGGTCTAACGGGCCCACGCAAAGGCCACAGCAGAAAAAAAGACCCCGGGCGACAGTTGTTGTCCGGGGTCATCCGTTTGGCGGCGCCCCCACCACTCACTCCAAATCCGGCCTGGTCGCCGCGAGGCTCGCGCGCGTCTCCATCTGTGCGAACCATTTGGAAAGGTCTGGGGCTGGAGTGCGCCAATCGATTTCAGGGCGGCGGAAATCGAGATAACCGAGGGCGCAGGCATAGGTCATGGCCCCGAGGCCGAAGCCCGTGAAGCCCTTGGCCACGTCGGCCTGCATGGCGAGGACCGCGCGATCGATAACGCCGCGCCAGCGCGCGAGCCAGGAGGGTGATTGCTCCGTCTCCGGACGGCGATGTTCCAACACCATGGCGACGGCGGCGTCCATCAGGCCATCCCCGAGGGCCTGGGCGAGGGCCGTCCGCAAGCGATTGCCCGCCTCGTCCGGTGCCATGGCCCGCGCACCGGCCAAGTCCTGGAGGTAATCGCAGATCACGGGACTGTCGAAGAGGCTGCTCCCATCCTCGAGGCGCAAGGCCGGGATCTTGCTCAAGGGATTGCCCATGACGGCAGGGCCGTCCTCGGCCATGGGGCTGACCTTGACCAGTTCCGCCCCGGCCATCAGGCCCGTCTCCAGCAAGACGACCCGCACCTTGCGGGCAAAAGGCGATGCAGGCGAATAGTAAAGCTGCATGATTCATCTATCCTTCTGCAAACAGACCATCAGCCAACGGAGGCGGCCTGCAGCCCTCGCCCGTCCTCAAGCCCCTCCATCAGCCGCTTGAGATCGTCGGCGGGTCCCACCGTGATCCGCAGGGCATCGGGCAGGCCGAAGGATGCCGTCGGGCGCACCAGAATGTTACGCGCGCGCAAATCCGCATTGATGGCATTGGCCTCCTCCTGCGAGGCGCAGCGGGCCAGCACGAAGTTCGCTGCGCTCGGCACCACCGTGAACCCGAGCCTGTCGAGCCGATCCGCCAACCAGGGGCGCCAGCGCTCATTGTGTTGCTGCACATCCCGCAGATGAGCCCGGTCCGCCAGAGACGCGATGCCCGCCGCTTGGGCAACACCGTTCACGTTGAAGGGCGCGCGAACGGTGTTCAGCACCGTGGCCACCGGCGCCGGCGCATAGGCCCAGCCCAGACGCAAGGAGGCCAGGGCATGGATTTTTGAGAAAGTTCGTGTCATGACCACATTGGAGGCGCTCTCCACGAGATGCGCACCGGAATTGTAGTCTTCAGCCGTCACATACTCCGCATAGGCCCCATCGAGGACGAGCAGGGCCCGCTCCGGCAGGCCTGCGTGGAGCCGCTCGATCTCAGCCCTTGTCAGATAGGTGCCGGTCGGATTGTTCGGGTTGGCCAGGAAGACGATCCGGGTGCGCTCGCTCACCGCCTCCAGGAGTGCCTCGACCGAGGGTCGCAGCGCGGGATCGGGCACAACGCGCAAAACCGCGCCGCAGGCCCGTGCCACGATCTCATAGACCGCGAAGGTGTGGGCTGTGACGACGACTTCATCGCCCGGATCGACAAAACACTGGACAAGCAGCGCCAGAAGCTCGTCGGACCCGTTGCCGCACACGATGCGCGCCGGATCGAGGCCATGGGCTTCGCCGATGGCCTCGCGCAGGCCCGCGCAATGGGGATCGGGATATCGGGTGAGCTCCCCCGCCGCGGCCTGGGCCGCCGCCAGGGCATGGGAACTGGGACCGAGGGCGCCCTCATTGGAAGACAGCTTGACCACGGCGCCATCGCCCGCGCCCTTGCTGCTGCCGGCGAGATAGGGGGCGATCGCCGTGATCCCGGAACGCGGGGTTGGGCCGGTCATGCGGTCTCTCCCATAGCCGAAGCGGCGTTGCCGTCGGCATCGAGGATGATTGGATTGGCATAAGCACCGATGGGAGTGATGCGCTGAATGCCTTGGATTTGGCCGCCGAGGCGGGCCCGAAGATCGTCCTCCGCCCCGAAATGGAAGCCCTTGAGCTCACATAAATAGTGCCGGATTGGCGACGGCCCGCTTTCCTCGCCCGTGGCAAGAACCGACAAAGGCATGCCCGAGGCCTCAAGCCCCGCCAGGATCCGGCCCCGGCTCACGCTCGGCTCGGCGTGCAGGGCAAAGACGGTCGTATCGTCGCCGGAGGGCGCCGGCTCCACGCAGCTGAGCACATAAGCCGGTGGATAGGCGATGGCCGCCCCGGGACCATCGAGAAAGGGGAGCCGCGCGATAATACGGGGCGGGTTTGCGTCCTGCGACAAGAGCCCCTGCCACCAGGCCGGATCGCGCGCTTCGCCCGTCGCAATGGGCATGACGCCAAGGGCGCCGGGCGTCTCGGCAATGGTTCGGATCAGTTTTTGGGCGGTTCCATGGGACGTCATGGGCGTGATCGCGCCATAATAGGCGCGCGCCAGATCCCAAACCCGCAAATCGGGCGCCTGGTCCGAGGCGATCACGCCGAAGACGTGAACGGAGAAATCCCCTTGCAGTCCGAGCTTTGCCGAAATCAACTCCCGCCACATCCGCACCACCACATCGACGGGCAGAGGCCCGCTGTGGCGGGCAACGAGCCGCCGGGTGAGTTCGGCTTCCCGCGCCGGCCTGACGAAATCGCGCCCCGCCTCACCCGCCTTGAGGGCTGCGATGGGGGCCACCACCTCCACCCTGCGCATCAGCAGGTCGTGGATCTGATCGTCGATGGTGTCGATGGCCTGGCGCAGGCTTTCAAGGGATGTGTGGGTCATGGACGGGCAAACTCGGCTTGCGGGCTGATTGGCGGACGGTTTGACCAGGACCACTCTGACGTTTGGCGGACGGACATCCCGGTCAAGGGCGTTTTTCGAGAGGAAGATGGGCAGGCATGATGGGCGCGATTGAAAGCATCAGCTTTGAACCCGAGGACCCTCTGGAACTCGACAATGGGGCAAAACTGTCTCCACTGACAGTCGCCTATGCCACTTACGGCACTCTGAACGCGGCCCGCTCAAATGCGGTGCTCATTTGCCACGCTCTCACGGGGGACCAGCATGTCGCCTCGCGCCATCCCTTGAGCGGTAAACCGGGATGGTGGGACCATGTGGTCGGCCCGGGCAAGGCCATTGATACGGAACGCTTTTTCGTCATTTGCTGCAACATTCTGGGCGGCTGCATGGGCACCACGGGGCCCGCGTCGATCGAACCGGGGCGCGGTCGCCCTTGGGAGCTGCGCTTTCCCATGTTCACCATCGCCGACATGGTGCGCGCGCAGGTCAAGCTGATCGACCATTTGGGCATCGATCGGCTCGTCGGGGTCCTCGGCGGCTCCATGGGCGGGATGCAGGTGCTTGAATGGGCAGCGCAATACGGCCACCGGTTGCGTTCGGCCGTGGCCATCGCGACGGCGGCGAACCACTCGCCTCAAAACATTGCGTTCCACGAGGTTGGCCGCCAGGCGATCATGGCCGATCCGGACTGGAACGAGGGCGCCTATGCCCGGCTAGGCACCAAGCCTTCACGGGGCCTTGCGGTGGCGCGCATGGCCGCGCACATCACCTATCTGTCGTCGGCGGCGCTCGAGCATAAGTTCGGCCGCCGGCTCCAGGACCGGGCCAGCCTGTCTTTCAGTTTCGACGCCGATTTCCAGGTCGAGAGTTACCTGCGCCACCAGGGCCAGCGCTTTGTCGATCGCTTCGACGCCAACTGCTATCTCTACATCACGCGTGCGATGGACTATTTCGACGTGGCGGGCCGTGTGGGGGGCCGTCTGCGCGACGCCTTCGAGGGCCTCAAAGCGCCCGTCCTGCTTTTGTCCTTCACGAGCGACTGGCTCTATCCCACGGCCGAAAGCCTGACCATCAAGGTCGCCATGGAGGAGGCCGGCGTGCCCGTGCGCCACCGGGAAATCCAGTCGGACAAGGGGCACGATGCGTTCCTGCTCCACGAGCCCGTGATGGAGGCCGAGATCCGTGACTTCCTAGCCGCCGTCGCGCCGGCGAAGGATGCCGGGCCCACGCCCGCGCGCCCGTCCCTGGCGTGATTGGCTCGCGACCGGGCGCCGGTTCGCGCCCTCAAAGTCGGGACCGGATCCGCAGGTGGGATCGGTATAGGCGGCCGTGGGCCGCAAGGGGCGCCAGCGCCGCCCGCCGGCCGCGAGCTGCTTGACGGGCGCGAGCACCGAGGCCCGCTGCTGCAGGGGCTTGATGGCCGCCACATGCTTGGTGGCCTCCACCACGAGAACGCCGCCGAAGGCCCGCCAGAACCGGTGGCCGGCATTTTCCCACGTGCCCGAAGAAGTCATCCAGAGGCGATAGGCAAAGGGCGGCGGATACAGCGCGCCCTCAGCATGTGCGAAACTGAAGAGACAATCGTCCAGAAACCGCTCCACCTGACCCGTCGTGAAGGGGCGGCCGTGGCCGAAGGGCGTGGAATCAAAGCGCGCCCAGATGCCGTGACGGTTGGGCACCACCAGGATCACCCGGCCCTCCGGCGCGGTGACGCGCCAGATTTCCCGCATCATGGACTGAAGCATGGCGGCGTTCTCAACGCCGTGAACCACCAGCACCCGGTCCATGGAGGCATCGGGCAGAGGCAAGTGCTGCTCATCCACCAGGGCCGTGTGCGAGGGCTCATGGGCGGGCCAGCGCACCCCCCCCTGACCGGCCGGCATGAAACCGATCACCCGCCGCGCCGTGTCTTTGTAGGGGCGCAGATAGGGCGTCGCATAGCCGAGGCCGAGGACGTTGAGCCCCCGCGCATCGGGCCACAGATCACGGATGCGCCGGCGGACAAGCCGCCGGACCACATGGCCGACCGGGCTTGCATAAAAATCGCGCAGCTGCCTCACATCCATCCACATGGCGGTCCTTTCCAAGGACCGGCGCCGTTCCTCCACGGTCCGGTCCGGATCTGTTCGGCCCGCGACAGCGCGCGGGGCGGATCCGATTGCCCTGCCCCTAATCCACACGCTAGAGCTTGCCGACCGGGGCGGGCGGGTGCAACCTCGCGCGGTCCTGCCCCCACCGCAAGAGTTCCGGGAGTGCCGTCATGTGTCGTTCTAGCCCCCAGGATGAGCCAGAGGTCAATGTGCTCGGCGAGACCCTGGAGACCTGCTGCACCAGTCCCATGACCGGGTTTTACCGCACCGGATCGTGCGAGACAGGCCCCGAAGACATGGGGCGTCATGTGGTCTGCGCCCAAGTCGACGAGGCGTTTCTGAGCTTCACAAAGGCCCGTGGCAATGACCTGTCGACGCCCGTCCCGCAGTTTGGTTTTCCGGGGTTGAAGCCGGGGGATCGCTGGTGCCTGTGCGCCGCGCGCTTGCGCGAAGCGATGGAAGCCGGCGCGGCACCGCGCGTGGTTCTGCGCTCCACGAACAAAGCCGCCCTTGAGATCGTGAACCTGGAAGAGTTGAAGGCGCACGCCCTCGACCTGTCCTGAGACGCTGCTCCTCCCCTTCGCGCTTTACCGGCTTATTTTAGAACTCAGGTTTATTCTCGAAACCAGTGCCATCGTCTGTTCTGCCTCCATACCAAGCGGAGCCCTGCCATGCAGATCGATCTGATCCCCTGTTTTTCGGACAACTACGCCTATTTGATCCAAACCGGCGGCGCCGTGGCGGTGGTCGACCCGGGCGAGGCGCAGCCGGTGCTTGACGCCCTTGAGGCGCGCGGCCTGGCGCTCACCCATGTGTTGATCACCCATTGGCATGCGGATCATGTGGGCGGCGTCGGTCCGCTTAAGGACCGTTTCGACCCGGTGGTGGTGGGCCCGAAAAACGAGGCCGATAAAATCGAAGGGCTCGATGTTCTGCTCGCCGGCGGCGACAGCTACACGGTCGGCGACGCCGAGATGCAGGTGCTCGACACGCCGGCGCACACGGCCGGCCATATCTCGCTTTACTTTCCGTCCGGGTCCGCCGTGTTCGTGGGCGACACCCTGTTCGCGCTCGGCTGCGGCCGTCTGTTCGAGGGCGACGCGCAGCAGATGTGGACCAGCTTGAGCCGCCTTGCCGCGCTGCCGGACACAACGCGCGTTTACTGCGGACACGAATATACCCAGTCGAACGCGAAATTCTGCACCGCGCTCGAGCCCGAGAACGGCGAACTGGCGGCGCGGGCCCAGGAAATCAATGTCATGCGTGCCAAGGGTGTGCCGACGATCCCGACCACCATCGGTCTTGAGAAAGCCACAAGCCCCTTCCTGCGAGCCGCAGACAAGGATCTGCGCAGCGTTCTGGGGCTGGAGAACGCCTCCGATTGGGAAGTCTTCGCCGAAGTGCGCCGGCGCAAGGACGCAGCCTGACGGGCCCTGGCCGGGCTGCGCAAAACGCGGATTATCCGCTTACGCCATATCGGGCCGGATGCGGCGGGTGACGATCTCGCCGCTACGCAGCAGGGTGAGATCGAGCATCCGGCCCACCGTGTCGCCCACCAGGATCCGGTGGATGTCGTCGACCGTGTGAACCTCGCGCCCGTCGACGGTCAGGATGAGGTCGTTTTCACGCAGCCCCGCCGTCGCCGAGGGTCCGCCCGGCGCCACGGCGACAACCCGCACCGCCGATGGGCAACCCAGACTGAAGCGCTTTGCCAGGGCGGGATTGATCACCAGAGTCTGGCCCACCAGGCCCAGCTTGCCGCGAATGACCCGTCCGTGACGCAACAATTCGGGCACCACCCATTTGGCGGTGTTGACGGGCACGGCAAAGCAAATCCCTTGCGCGCCGGCAATGATGGCCGTGTTGATGCCGATCAGCCGGCCGAGCGAATCCACCAGGGCGCCGCCACTGTTGCCCGGGTTCAGGGCGGCGTCGGTTTGGATAATGTCTTCAATCATGCGGTTGGTGGTGGACCGCAAGGTCCGGTGCAGCGCGGAGACCACGCCGGCCGTCACCGTCGCCTCAAGACCGAGCGGATTGCCGATGGCGATGGCCACCTGACCCACGAACAGGGCATCGGAGTCGCCCAGCTCCACGATCGGGACCGGCGCGTCGATATCCGCTTTCACGATGGCAAGGTCCGTATCGGGATCGCCGCCCACGAGGGTCCCCGGCATGTCGCGGCCGTCGGCCAGGCCCACGGCGATCTGCCCTTCACCGCCCGCCACATGGAAATTCGTCAGCACATGGCCCGCCTCATCGATGATGATGCCAGAGCCGGCGCCCATGGGGCGCTCGCCCCGGCTGCGACGGATGCTGACCACGGCCGGCGCCACCTGGCCAACGACACCGATGACCGTGCGCGAATAGGCATCGAGCAACGCAGGATCGCCGGCTCTGGGGCCGGCCAGGACGGCGGCATCTTCAAGACCGTCGCTGTCCACCGTCCCGTTCGCCTCACCGTTTGACAAAAAATTCTTGAATGTCGGCCATTTCGCCATGGCGCACCCTCCCCTGACTGTCCCGCGGCACCGGCCCGATGGCCCTGCCCCTTTGGCGGAGTATGGCCGCTTGCAGGTCCCCTTAGATAGGGGTCTTCGCGCCCTGCGAAAGCTGGCAAGGTTGAAGATGGGGTTGATCAAAAGGAGACGGCAGATCATGGGTGAGCGTGCCGAGAAGATCATTGAACGCCTGGGGCTTCAGCCCCACCCGGAGGGTGGCCATTTTCGCGAGACCTTCCGCGATCCGGTACAGCGCGATGGGCGGGCCGCGTCGACGGCCATCTATTTTCTGTTGCGGGCGGGCGAGCGCTCCCACTGGCACCGGGTGGATGCGGCCGAGCTTTGGCACTGGTACGCGGGCGCGCCTCTGGCCCTTCATGTGGCCGAAACAGGTCAGCCGGCCCAGCGTCTGATCCTCGGCACGGCCCTTGAGGACGGGCAGCGCCCCCAGGGGCTCGTGCCGACGGGGGCCTGGCAGAGTGCGGAGAGTCTGGGGGCGTACAGCCTTGTGGGCTGTACGGTCGCGCCGGGTTTTGAATTCGCCGGATTTGAATTGGCGCCCGATGGCTGGTCGCCGCCGGACGCCGAATAGGTCGTCAAGATTGAATACGGTGCGCCCGCAACGGCGTCTCAGGGTGCCGCGCTGCGGATGAAACCCATGATGTCGGCGGCTTGCGGGAACCCGCCGCCGGCATTGTCCTGGTAGTAGACGAAGAGGGTTTCGTTCTGCCACCGCAGATCCGCGTTCTCGCCTGCAATGAATTTCACCCGGCTCAGGCCCTTGGCCACGCGCTGGCGAATGTCGTCTTCGACGGCGAGTTCCGTCAGCGCCTTCGTGGCGGTCTGGAAGGCCGAGTGCAGAACCGGATCGGCCGACGGCGCGTGATTGCTCCAGTCCACATCGAAATAGATCAGCTGATTGTAAGTCTGCGTGATCGTGGAGGAGTACCGGCCCATCGTTTCCTTCACATCGACCGTCTCATCGGTCGTGGCCGTTTCCACGGTCTTGTGTTCCGATGTCTCGATGACCGGAATGCCCAGGTAATTGCCTTCCGGATAGTAGGTCGCCGGGCCGAAGGACGTCATCCGCAGCACCACGTCGCCGTCCTCGTTGCGCAGCAGCATGTCACCGCGCGCCGCCGGGAGCGACTGCACCGTCATGGTGCGCACCATACGATCCGTGGGCCGGGCGTTGCGGATCACCTGATCCACCCGCACCACCGTCTGAGATCCCGTCCGGTCGATCTCAAGCCGGATCCGCTGGTCATTGCTGTAATAGTAGGTGCGGCTGCGATCCATGCTCTCCTGATTGACGAGTTGCGCGGCGGCGGGGGTCACCGGCGCGGTCCAGAATGCGGCCGTGAGCACGACGACCGCGATAGCACTGTGAAAGAAGCCTGGTTTCACCATGGATTGTCCAACACTCCACATTTGAAATCCGCCTCACCAAGCCCCGAACGCCTCCCGCCGGAAATTGACCGGAAGATCGCCCGCTGACCTTGTCCCACCGAGCCACTGGCTGAGATGTCCAGTGCTCTGGCGCTCAAGCAGACTGCCGAGCGCATGGGCCAAGTGACTGTGTCCGAAGCCATGAGACGGATAAAGGTTCTGGCTATGGGATGTCCTAATCTCGGATTGGTTTTGAGCGGCAGTGTGTCCCGCGGGCGACAGATAACGACCGAAATGCGGTCATAGCATGGCCCATCGGTAATGTTTCCAACGCATTAGACAGGTTCACACGCGTATCGGCCGCCCATTTCAGCGCCCGCCGTCGTGGCACGAATACCCGCTCCATGGCACGAAAAAACCCTCCGACCCGGGACGGTTCGAAGGGTTCCGATGGCATGGACGGGCGATTTGCCCGCGGGGCGCGTGCCCGCCGATCAACCGTTGGCGATGTACTGGCCGCCATTGGCCGTCACGACCGACCCGGTCACGAAACCGGCCCGCTCATCGGCCAGGAACATCACGCAATGGGCGATTTCCTCGGCGCGGCCCAGGCGGCCCACCGGGATTTGCGAAATAATGCCCTCAAGCACTTTTTCCGGCACTGCCGCCACCATATCGGTGTCGATATAGCCCGGGGCGATGCAGTTCACCGTAATGCCCTTGCGCGCCGTTTCCTGGGCCAGAGCCTTGGTGAAGCCGATGACGCCCGCCTTCGCGGCCGAATAGTTGGTCTGGCCCATCTGGCCCTTTTGGCCATTGATCGACGAGATATTGACGATCCGGCCGTAGCCGCGGTCGCGCATGCCCGGAACCACGATCCGGCACATGTTGAACACCGAATCCAGATTGGTGTGGATCACGGCTTGCCACATGGCTTCATCCATCTTGTGGATAACCGTGTCGCGGGTGATGCCCGCATTGTTGACCAGCACATCGACCGGGCCCACTTCGCGCTCAACCTGCGCAAGGCCGGCTTCGCAGGACGCGTAATCGGCCACATCCCATTTGAACACCTTCACGCCGAGGCTCTGCGCGCATTCCTGGGCCGCCTGGTCATTGCCGAAATAGGTCGCGGCGACCGTATAGCCGGCCTGGCTGAGTGTGGCGGAAATTGCGCGGCCGATGCCTCTCGTGCCTCCGGTGACGACAGCTACCCTGCTCATGGCGGTCCCTTCCCTCTGGACAAGTTGCAAGACCGGAAGCTGCGGAATGACGTCCGGCGCCCCGACCCTTGACGAATGAAATCGGCATTCAGAACCCCTACCCTCGCGAAAGGCGGCAGGTTCCGTTGCCGTTTGCACATCCTATTACGCAGCCGAACGGTCCGAAGATCGAAACGTCCGAACCTGACCCTGTGCCGACATGGTTACAATGGCGACAGCCGGCCCCGTTGCATACTCGCACAACAGTTATCCGACTATGAGTTTTGCGCGACTCCGGACGGCACAATCAAGGCCTAGGCCTGCCAAATCGGGACGCGGCGCATGCCGCAATGCCGCGAAAACCGCCGTGCGCATGCCCCTGATCCGGAGCCGCCCCGGCCTTTCGCCAACACCTCGTGGGCCCTGCGCCGCGAAAACCCTCAGGCCAAAGCCCTAAACAGCGTACCGGTATTGCCTTGCGCAGTGCGGCATGAGATTTTTGAAGATCATCGTAACGCTCGCACGCGCACGCTTAGGTGTGCGCGTTCCGGAGGCCCGAATGTGGTGCCGCCGGATGGCGCGCCGGTCCGTTCCGTGCGCGCAGGCTCGTGCGATGGCCCGTTGTGGACAACCGGCCCTTGCCTGTGTCAAGGGATGCAGACACTACCAACTGTCTGTCTGGATTGTCGCGTTTGTCATGGAGGGTTGACGTCGTGGGCGAGACACCGAAGAGCAGTGCATCCATCACGATCAAGAAATACGCGAACCGGCGCCTCTACAATACGGCGACGAGCAGTTACGTGACCCTGGACCACCTCTGCGACATGGTCAAAAAGGGTCAGGACTTCAGCGTTTATGACGCCAAGACCAACCAGGACATCACCCGCTCCGTCCTGACGCAGATCATTTTCGAGGAAGAGAACAAGGGCCAGCATTTGCTGCCCATTCAGTTCCTGCGCCAACTGATCGGTTTTTACGGGGACAAAATGGGCGCGGCAGTGCCACGTTATCTTGAGGTGAGCATGGAATCCTTTGCGCGCAATCAGGAAGAAATCCGCCAGCGGATGGCGATGCTGGGCACGCAGCCCTTCAAGATTTTCGAGGACATGACGCGCCAGAACATCGCGCTGTTCCAGGAAACCTGGATTGAGTCCTACCGGCGCATGATAGGCCTGCCGAGCACCCGTGAAAACGCCTCCGCGCCGCCCGAGGAGACCAAGGCCGTGCCGTCCACCAACACCGCGCCCGAGGCCGTGGCCTTTGATGAAATGAGCCGTCTGCGGGAGCAGGTTAACGCCATGCAGAAGGTGCTTGACGGCCTGCAGCCGTCCCCCGCGCCGCAAACGGCTGCGCCCGAAATGCCGGCCCCGCAGACCGGCGAGCCCAAGACCAACCTCCGGGAAACGACGTCCCAGGATGTTCCGACTACCGATTTCCTGACCGCAGGCCCGACGGAAGCGAAGGACACGCGCCTGCCCGACCCCGTCGCACCGTCCTCGGGCACGGCGGCAAAGCCAATGGCCGTGTCCTTGAAGATCACCGGGACGGAACGGTCCTGAAGATCGAACAGGTGCGCCCGTGAACGGTCACGCAACTGTGGGGGCGCCCCTGGAGCGGCCCCTTGGGCAAAAAACCATCGGGATCCTCGGCGGCGCCAGCAATGTCGCCACCGGGGCCTATTACGACCAGATCAACGCGTTGACCAATGGCCGCCTGGGCGGATGGGACATTGCCGAAACGCTGATCGCGGGCATGAATTTCGGCAATATCGAAGCCTTTGTTCGTGCCGGAGACTGGCGCGCGCTTGAGCAATACCTTTCAGCCAAGGTCGCGGGCCTTACCGCCGGCGGGGCCGATGTCCTGCTCTGCGTCTCCAACACCCTACACATGCCGCTCGCCCCGATCATCGCAGCGCAAGCCTTGCCCTTCATCCATATCGCCGATCCAACCGGCGCGGCCATCCGCGCCGCGGGACTCAGCCGTGTCGCGTTGTTCGGGACCCGGCCAACCATGGAACTGGCCCATTTGCTTGAGCGCTATGGCGCGCGTTTCGGCCTTGAGGTCGTCACGCCGTCGCCCGAGGAGCGCGGCGATATCGACCGCATCATCTTCGACGAACTCGTCCGCTTCGAGATCAAGCCGGCCTCAAAGGCCCGCTATTTGGAAATCGCACGTCGACTCCAACGCGGGGAGGGCGCGCAAGGTGTCATTCTGGGGTGTACGGAAATCTTTACCCTCCTGAAGCAGGACGACTGCCCCGACCTGCCCCTCTTCGACACAACAGGCCTGCACTGCGCCGCAGCCGTTGAGTTTGCGTTGGGGTGATCCTGGACCGACCGGTCTGCCGGACGGGAGAACGCGCAAAATTTCTTCCGAGCCGCCGCCGATGGCCAGGACCTTTACCTCCCGGTGCAGAGGGTCCACCGGAGTGCCGCGCAGGTTTCCCGCCGCGCCCATGCAGGAGCGGCGGCTTCCATGACGGACACCTTACAACTCTGAGTTTTTCAAATCTTCAAAATGCCGCCGTGACACTGACGATCTTATGTGTCCTTTTCGCATCATGACCACAGCTTTTAGATGTATTAGTACAGCCTTTCCCGTTACGCGCCTAAACGATTGCTTAGAGCATCGGGCGGAAAGTGTGAATCGCGGATTCCCTTAAGGTGGCAAATCAG
>CAYYTT010000002.1:0-114892 GCA_964474635.1 uncultured Alphaproteobacteria bacterium
CGACGGCGACGTGCTCACGGAGCAGGAGCTGGCCTCGTTCTTCATCCTGCTCGTGCCGGCCGATGACTTGACCGACCCGGCGCCGGCGACCTCGTTCGCGCACCTCGATGCGACGACCGTGCTCAACCGGGCGATCTCGGAAAAGGGGATTTACCCGGCGGTCGATCCGCTCGACTCCACGTCGCGGATTCTCGATCCCAAGGTCGTGGGTGAGGAGCATTACCAGACCGCCCGTGAGGTGCAGCGGATCCTTCAGCGCTACAAGGCGCTTCAGGACATCATCGCCATTCTCGGGATGGACGAATTGTCGGAAGAAGACAAGCTGGTCGTGGCCCGCGCCCGGAAGGTGGAGCGCTTCCTGTCCCAGCCGTTCCACGTGGCCGAAGTGTTCACCAATATCCCCGGCATGCTTGTGGACGTGAAAGACACCGTCTCCAGCTTCAAGGGCCTGATCAGCGGTGAATACGACCACTTGCCCGAAGCGGCCTTCTACATGGTCGGCACCATTGAGGATGCCATCAAGAAGGCCGAAACCCTGGCCCAGGAAGCGGCCTGATCACTCCAACATGGCGGCGCGCCGGTTGTGAAACCGACGCGCCCTTCAGGACGCACGGCGCGACGGATGGGAAGTGTTGAAACGCCATGGCTGAAAAACTGAAATTTGAGCTCGTGTCGCCGGAGCGCCTGCTTCTGTCCACCGAAGTGGATGGGGTCGTGGTCCCGGGTTCGGATGGCGATCTCACCGTGCTGGCCAATCACGCGCCTCTAATGTCTATCGTCCGGCCCGGCGTGATCGAGGTCCAGGGCGGCGATGTGGAGCATCCGCGCATCTTCGTGGGTGGTGGGTTCGCCGAAATCACGCCCCAGGGCCTCACGGTTCTGGCCGAAGAAGCGATCCCCATGGACATGGTTGATGTCTCCAAAATAGATCAGAAGATCAAGGACTTGGAAGAAGACGTCACGGACGCAGCCGACGATGAGGCGCGACTTCGGGCAGCCGATCTACTCGCCCACATGAAGCAGATCCGCGGCTATCTCTAAGTCGCCTCGCCAGCGTGGCTGCGCTTACCGTTTTGAAATAGAGCGCGCTCGGGAACACCCACCCGGCGCGCTTTGTTCGTTTTACGATGATGACGGCGTGGGGGGAGGCGAGCGCGGAGCGGATCTGAAAACCATGGCGCCGCGCCAAGGCGCGGGTCTATCACTCCGGACCTGGAACTCCCGGCCGGGCCTGGGTTTTCCTCACGGAGGTTGTGTTCGCCTCCCCCCCGGGCTAGTCAATTTCCATAAGCCAGAGCGCAGGAGAGCGGCATGTTGGGGTACTGGAAGCTCGACGATGTGGATTGGTCCGCCTTCGATCCGTCCAAAGTCGATCCGGAGACGCTGAAGGCGGTTAAGGCCGCCGCCATGGTCGAGTTCAACGCGGCCGACTATGTCGGATACCTCAACAAGGTCTTCCAGGATGACCCGGAGATGCTTGCGGACATCAAGCAGTGGGGCATCGAGGAAACCCAGCACGGCCAGGCGCTCGGCCGCTGGGCCGAATTGGCCGAGCCGGGCTTTGATTTCAAGGAAGCCTTCCGCCGCTTTCGCGAAGGTTACACTATCAATGAGGGTGCAGATCAATCGGTACGCGGATCACGCGCCGGGGAAATGGTCGCCCGTTGTGTTGTCGAAAGCGGAACGTCCTCGTTTTATTCGGGCATGCGTGACAACACGGATGAGCCGGTCTTGAAGCAGATCGCGGCTTATATAGCGGCTGACGAATTCCGCCACTGGAAAATGTTCTATCTCGGTTATCTGAAATATCAGCGCACGGAAAAAATTGGCTTCATGCGCCGTCTCGGCATCGCACTCACGCGCGTGAAAGAGGCCGAGGACGATGAACTGGCCTTTGCCTATTATTGCGGGAACGTCCGGGCCGAAGAGGAAGCGGCAACCCCCTATGACCGGGATGCCTATTCCAAGGCCTATAACCGTCAAACCCTGCGCTTTTATCACTGGCCCCACCTGCGCAAGGCCGTGGGCATGATCGCGAAGGCCGTGGGCCTGAAGCCGCGCGGCGTCGTTTCCACGTCCATTGCCCGCGTTATTTGGTGGACCATGGTGTCCCGGTCGAAGGACACCCCGGCCGCCGCGGCCACCGCCTGACCGTTGCGTTCCAGGCGGGCCGCAGGCCCGTCTCACGCCGCCGCCAGAGCTTGACGCGAGGGCGAGAGCCTTACGCAAGTGGCGGGGGGATATCGTTGTCCCGGTCGAGTGCCTTGAGCTCCTCGATCGGTGTCGCGATGGACCAGATATGGCCGAAGGGATCGCGGATCTTCCCGAACCGATCGCCCCAGAACATGTCGGCCACCGGCATTTCCATCGTCGCGCCCTGTTCCACGGCCGTCACGACGGTCGCGTCCACATTGTCCACTCGCATATGCAAGGTCACGCAGGACCCGCCAAAGGCGGCCGGCGTGGAGCGCTTGCCGCCGTTCAGTTCCGGAAAATCGTCCGACAGCATCAGGCGCCCGCCATTGATGTCGAGGCTGGCATGCAAAACCTTGCCGCTCGGCTCATGGGTCTGGCGATAGAGTTCCCTGGCCCCGAAGGCCTTGCGGTAAAAGCCGATCGCCGCCTCGGCATCCGACACGGTGATGTACGCGATCACGCCTTTGGGGATGGGGGGCGGGTTCTGGCTCATGGCGACGGTCCTCTTCAGGGGCCGGAAGACGCGGTGTGGCGATCAGCCCCGCGTGTTCCGAACGCTTTGGTAACACAGTGGTGTGCCAGAGTGTGTTTGGGGCCGCAATCGGGCAAAACTGCGATGGGGGCAAGTGTGCGCTTCCAGCCGATTGGACCCACAAGGTCCGGCCCCGCGGGCCCTGCCGGCTGAGGCCTGTTCAGTTCAGCGAAGCGCTGACATAGTTCAGTTCGGCGAGGCGCCGACATAGTCAAGCCAGTCGATGCACAGTTCCACCACGCCCTCCCAGCCGGGCTCTCCGATGAGCCAGTGGCTAAAGCCGCGGATCTCTTGATAGGTGCCAAGGCTGTAGCGTTGGGCGATGCGCCGTACGGTCCCGCTGGGGTTCACCTTGTCGCGGGAGCCGGTGATGCACAGGACCGGGCAAGCCACATCATGGGGCGGCACCGCCGTGGCGCGGCGCGAATCGGCCGGCCAGTGCAGGATTTCGAACATGGCCCGCCCGGACTCCGGGACGAACTGATTGAAGACGTCGCGTTGATGGTGCGCGGGCATGCGGTCGAGGGCATGCTCCGCCGCCAGATGAAAATTGGGCTGCAACGCCTGGTTCCAGAACTGCCCCGCCACCATGAACAGGCCCTGGGCCGAGAGGATCTCCAGGGTGGTCGAGGGCAGCACGCCCCAGGGCGGCGAGGGGGCGAGCAGGCACACGGCCCGCACGCGGTTGCGCGCGGCCACCATCTGGCACACAAGCCCGCCCATGGAATGGCCCACCAGGATGGGTGGTTCATTCAGGCGGCGAATCTGGGCTTCGATATCGGCGCGGTAGTCGAGCGTGCTGGTCACGCCCAGGCCCATGGGCGCGCGCCCATCGTCGAGTTTTTCGTGGTGGCGCAGGGTGGGGGCGATGGTCTTGTGGCCTCGGGCCTCGAAAATCCAGCGCAGCGGTTCCATGGCCCAGCCGCCACAAAAAGCACCGTGGATCAGGACGACAGGTGGCCTCAAAACATGCCCCCTCGTCGAAGGTCATTGGCGATCGGCGTGAAGGCTGTGACCACGTCTTGGTAGATGTGCCGCTTGAAGGGGATGACGAGGTCGACAATGTCGGGCAGGTCGATCCAGCGCCAGGTTTCGAATTCCTGTTCATGGACGTCGAGCTGGACTTCGCCGTCCTCGCCGGTGAACAGCATGGCGAACCATTTCATGCTTTGGCCGCGATGGTGGTTGCGCAGGCGTTCTGCCACTTCCGGCGGGAACAGATAGTTGAGCCATCCGTCCACGGCCCCGATGATCCGGGCGCTACGCACGCCGGTCTCTTCGTAAAGTTCGCGCACGGCGGCCTCCTCGGGTGTTTCGCCCGGGTCGATGCCGCCTTGGGGAAGCTGCCAGCGAAAGTCCGCCCGGGCCTCCGTGTTGCCCATCCGGCTGCCGATCCACACCTCGCCGCGCGCATTGAACAGGGCAATGCCGACGCAAGGCCGAAGCGTTGGGTCAGGGCTCGGCGAGGGCAGCATGTCGGACTCCTTTCGGGGAACGCGGGCGCATCATCATTGCCGAAACGGGAGCCAGAACAAGCCCTTTAGCGTCCAAAGTCGAAGCCCACGCGCGAATGCGCGCCACGGTCACGGGCAGGGCTGTGCCCACGCCGATGGCCCTGCCCTTGGTGCGGGCCAGCGCTTCAAGCTCAAGAAGCGCCAAATCCACATTGCGCCGGGATGGACGCTGGTCGAGGGGGCGGTCAACGGTGCCCCGGGGCAGGGCGCGGCCCAGCTTTTGCGCCAGGGGATCGACGAGGGAGCGTTCCGCGCTGCCATCCTCCAGGAAAAAAAGGCCCCGGCCCGCCACATCCTTCAGGATGGGCGCCAGATCGTCCTCGCTTTTCAGGAAAGCGCGGCCGTGGCGCGTCAGAATGCCCGTGTAGCCCGTCGTGCTGGCCATCAGGCGGTGAAGACGCACGGTGCGCTCCGGCGCGGGCAGGCGGGTCAACAAGGCATAGGGGCCCGGATCGTGCGCCGGGTAGCCATAGGGCTCCATGGGCAGGTCGAGCAGCACTTCATGACCGCGCGCCCGGGCCTGATTGGTCCATAACTGCGGCTGGGCGGCGTAGGGGGAAATCGCGAGGCTGATTTCCGGCGGCAGGCCGTCCACGGCCTCCTGGCTGGCCTGCGCGCCAAGGCCCAAATCCCGGATCACGATGGCGATCTTCGGTCGGTCATGGGGATCGAAAAACGGACGGGCGTACACGGCGTCGGGTCGCCGGCCGTCCGCGCCAATCCGGGGCAGAAAGCCATGGGCGGCCTCTTCGATCAGGCCCACATCGGGTGCGGGCGCCAGCGCCCCGTCCATCAGGTCTGCGTCCGGCACCGGCGCTCTAAAGGGATCGGCTGGCCCATGGGCGCCGTTCGAGCCATGCGTGTCCAAATCCTGGGGCTGCGCACTGTGGGGATCCGAACCATGTGTATCCGAACCATGCGCGCCCGGATCGGCCGCCGCCAGAACGGGACCGTGGGCCGCATGGTCGCCTTCGTTTTGATCCCTGGCGTTGTGATCCCTGGCGTCGTGGTCCCCGGCGTCGTGGTCGCCGCCCTGGTGCGGATCGGAGGCGTTGGGCGCCTTGGCATGCGCCCCTGGGGCCGGCCCGTGGTGGTCTTCCCCATGGAGGACCGCAGGCGCGTGTCCCGGATCGTGATGATCGCCTGGTCCGTGATCCTCTTCGGCGCCATGGCCCATGTCGTGGGTTCCGGCGGGCCCGGGTGCCGCCGGCACGTCGAGGACGACAACGGGCGGCAGGGCGCGCACCGGTGCCTGGATGAGCCACAGGGCAATCACGAACAGACCGAGCGTCAGCAGGACCACGGAGCGGCCCGGCTCGCCCGAGACATACGTGCGCGCCTGGGCGGCCCAGGCGTTGGGAGATGGTGAGGATGGTGTCGCCATGGTCCCCAGCTAAGCGCAAAACGCTTAAGGCCGGCTTGCCGGTGGTGCGTCAAGCCGGCCTTGATCCCGTGGGGCCTGGGCGATGGGTGTCAGGCCTTAGCGGCTGGCCTGGCGCTGGGGCAGGGATGCGCTGTTCGCCTGCACGTCGCGCAGGAGTTCGAGCGCGCGCTCCAGCTGGACATCCACGGGCTCGCCTTCGTCCGCTTCGGGGCGGGGCGTGGCTTGCGCGCTGGGCTTGTCCTCACCGGATTCGGTGTCCGATCCGGGCGTGGAGCGGGCCTCGCTGTCGCTTTCCTGGCCGTCATCGGCCGGCAGATGCCCCGGCAGGTCGGCTTCCGTCGGGCGTGGCTGGGAGGCATCGGCGAGTTCGATGTCCGGCTCGATACCCTTGGCCTGGATGGAGCGGCCGGAGGGCGTGTAATATTTGGCTGTCGTCAGGCGCAGGGCCCCGTTGGCCCCGTCATTGAGCGGGATGACCGTCTGGACGCTGCCTTTGCCAAAGGACTGGGTCCCGAGCACGATGGCCCGGCGCTGGTCCTGCAGCGCGCCGGCCACGATTTCAGAGGCCGATGCCGACCCTCCATTAATTAAAACGATCACCGGCCGACCGTCGGTTAGATCGCCGCGCCGGGCGTTATACCGCTGGGTGTCCTCCGGATGGCGTCCCCGGGTTGAGACGATTTCGCCCCGGTCGAGGAAGATGTCGGCCACATCGATGGCCTGGTCGAGCAGGCCGCCCGGATTGTTGCGCAGGTCCAGCACATAGCCGGCAAGCTTGCCACGCAGATCCCGGGACAGCCGACGGACTGCATCGCGCACATTCGCTTCGGTGTTTTCGTTGAAGGTGATGACACGGATATAGCCCACATCATTGCCTTCGGCGCGGTACCGCACGGCCTTCAGCTCAATGATCGCTCGCGTAATCGTGACGTCGAAGGGATCGCGCACGCCTTCGCGGTAGACCGTGATCTTGATGTCGGTACCCGGGCGCCCGCGCATCAGGTCGATGGCCTCGTTGAGCGTCATGCCCAGGATCGGCGTGCCATCGAGGTGCGTGATGAGATCACCGGCCTTGATCCCGGCCCGGTAGGCCGGCGTGTCGTCCATGGGCGCGACCACTTTGACCACGCCCTCGGCCAGCGTCACCTCGATTCCGAGGCCGCCGAATTCGCCGCGCGTCTGGACCTGAATATCCCGGTAATTGCGCGGGCTCAGATAGCTTGAATGGGGATCGAGGCCCGCGAGCATGCCGTTTATGGCGTCCTCAATGAGCTTTTCGTCCTCAACCTCGGTCACATAGTCGGACCGGACTCGCTCGAACACATCGCCAAACAGATTGAGCTGACGATAGGTTTCGGAGGTCGCCGCGGAGGCCCCTCCGGCCAGGACCAGCAGGACCATGGCGAGCGACGCTGCGGGGAAGAGCTTTGAAACACCGTGCCTCATCATGGGCCACCAAGTCCTCTAGAACGTGTGAAGGCAGAGCCTGATCCTACCGACCGGCCTTTGATTTCAGTTTGACCATCCCGCGCCGTCCCGGCAAGGGAACCTCTTACAATCCAAACCGTCGTCTTCGCCCGCGCCTCGCCCGCCCCGTGTGACCGGCGCGCCGGGGCTAGCCACTGACATTCCGGGTCGCGCCCGTGAGCCAGGGCAGCGGATCGACCGGCTCGCCGTCTTTGCGCAACTCGAAATACAGGGTCGGGCCCTGCGTGACCAGGGAGACGCCCGCACCGCCCGCCGAGGAGGCCCCGGCCACCGTCATGGCCAGGGTGCGGGCCATGGTGTCCTCGTCCTGCGCCGCCGGAACGGGGGCCGTGGCGCCCATGATTCCAATGGGCTCACCAGCCAGCAGTTCCTGTCCCACCACGGCGTAGATCTGCGCAAGGCCCGTTAAAACGAAGTGATAGCCGTCCCCGGCCGTGAGAATCAGCACCTGGCCATAATTGCGATAGGGCTGGGCGAAGGAGACCCGGGCGTCAAAGGGCGCGACGATCTGCGCGCCTGGGCGGGTGGCGAAGGTCAGGCCCTCGCTGATGTGCCCCGCATCGTCCTTGGTGCCGAAGCGCCTCACGATTCGGCCCGCCACGGGCGCCCGCAGCCGCCCCTTGGCGGTGGCAAGGCCGGGACTGGCCGACGGACCAGGCGCGGGGGCTGGCGCCACCCGCCGCGCGCCGGAGGGGCGGGCGAGCGGCTGCAGTCCGGCGGCCCGCTCGGTGAGATCCTCAATAAGGCCCCGCAGGTCCCGGGCCTGTTCGGCGAGCTGCGCAAGACGCAGGGCCTCTTCCTTGGCGGCCTCGCGGGTCGCTTTTTCTAGGGCCTCTTTTTCCACCAGCAGCGCGGCGAGCTGTTTTTGCTCCGCGAGCAGATCGGCGCTGGCGATCTGGAGGTCGTCGCGTTCGGCCTCGATGCGGGCGCGCACATTGGTCAGGGCATCGAGTTCCCGGCCCAAGGCGGCCGCCTGTTCGTAAATGTCCGGCACGACAGAGCCCAGCAGCATGGCACTGCGCGCCGCGTTCACCGCATCGTCCGGATTGACGAGCAGGGCCGGCGGCTTGTTCTGCTCCATGGCCTGGAGCGCGGCCAGCACGGAGACGAGGGCTTGCTTGCGGGTGCGCAGCCGGTCCACGACCGCGTTTTCCTCAACCAGAAGGCCGCCGAGGCGCGCCTCGATACGGTTCAGCCGGGCCTCGCGCTTTTGCACCTCGAATGCGGCCTCCACGGAGCGCGTCCGGATCTCCCGCATTTCCTGGGCCAGCCGCTCCGCATCGGCCTTCTGGCGGCGCAGCCTGCTGCGGCTTTCGCTGACCGTGTCCTCAAGTTCCTGGAGATGTTCAGCCGAGACATCGTCGCCCGTCGGCGGCGCGGAGACCGAGGACGGCATACCGAGTGCGAGAAAGGCGAGGGCCGCCCAGGCGCCGCGCAGCAGGCCGCTGCGGCGGGGACGGGGCCACCGGGCCGGAACGCAAGGCGTGATCAGGGGCGGGAACGCGTGCACCGGGGGGCTCGGTCCTCGATCGGGGGGCGCGCCATGGTCGGCGGAGGCGGCCCGGTGAGCTTGCGCCGCTCCGGTCACGCCGTGCCGTCAGGACGCGGCCTTGAGAAGGGATTCGCCGGTCATCTCCGGCGGTTGAGGTTGCCCCATGAGGGCCAGAAGCGTCGGCGCGATGTCCGCCAACCGACCTTCCCTCAATGAAACCTGTGTGCCAAGTGATTCGGCGTTCACGAGCACGGCAGGCACGACAAAAGTGGTGTGAGCGGTGTGGGGCCCGCCGGTTTCCGGGTCGAGCATCAGTTCGCAATTGCCGTGATCGGCCGTGACCAGCATGCGCCCGCCGGCCTCACGCACCGACTCAATGAGCCGTCCCAAACCCTCATCGACCGCCTCAACGGCCTTGATGGCGGCCTCCAGGCTGCCCGTGTGTCCAACCATGTCCGGATTGGCGTAATTGATCACCACCAGATCGAAACCCAGGGAGCGGATGGCCTTCGTCACCGCGTCGGTCACTTCCCGGGCGGACATTTCCGGCTGCAGATCATAGGTGGCGACCTTCGGGCTCGGGATCATGATCCGCTCTTCGCCCTCGAAGACCTCTTCGCGCCCGCCATTGAGGAAAAAGGTGACATGCGGATATTTTTCGGTCTCCGCGATGCGCAGCTGCGTCAGCCCGGCCTGCGCCGTCACGCCGCCGAGGGTGTTGCTGAGGCTTTCCGGTGGAAAAAGGGCGGGCATGAATTCGGCAAGGCGCGTTGAGTACTCTACCATCCCCGCCACCGACCCCAGGCGCGGCACGCGGCGGTCAAAGCCGTCGAACTCCGGGTCGAGAAGCGCGCCCAGGATCTGACGGGCCCGGTCGGCGCGGAAATTGATGAAGATCAGCGCATCCCCGTCTTTCATGCCGCCATAACCATCGACCACCGTCGGCAGAACGAATTCGTCCGTGGTGCCCGCCGCATAGGCGGCCTCGATGGCGCCGCGCCAGTCGGCGGCGCGCTCGCCCTGTCCATCGACCAGGCAGGCATAGGCCTTTTCCACCCGTTCCCAGCGTTTGTCCCGGTCCATGGCATAATACCGTCCACAGACGGTTACGATGCGCCCCCGCGCTTCTGGCGTCAGGCTCTCTTCAAAACGGTCGATATAGCTGGCCGCGCTTTGGGGCGGGGTGTCCCGGCCATCGAGGAAGGCGTGGATTGCGACGGGGACGTCGAATTTGTGCAAGGTATTCACAAGGGCCGTAATGTGGCGCTGATGGGAGTGCACGCCCCCGGGGCTCATGAGGCCGGCCACATGGACCGTACCGCCGGAGGCCTTGGCCGCATCGATGACCCCGTGCAGGGTGCCGTTCTGTTCAAAGGTGCCGGTTTCGATGGCGTGATCGATGCGGGGCAGGTCCTGCATGACCACGCGCCCGGCGCCGATGTTCATATGTCCGACTTCGGAGTTTCCCATCTGTCCTTGCGGCAGGCCCACATCGAGGCCGGACGTGTGCAGGAAGGTGCGCGGGCAACTGCTCCAGATCCGGTCGAAATTCGGCGTGTTTGCGAGGGCGACGGCATTGTTGTCCTGCGCGTCGCGCCAGCCCCAGCCATCCAGAATGCACAGGACAACGGGGCGTTTCTGCGGGATGTCAGCGGCCATGGGTGAGGGCTCCTCGGCAGATCCGTCGGCGGCGCCAAGGGGCGCGCCGGAGACACGGGAAAACGCCGAAGCGCGGTGCCCCGACGCGAAAATGTTGCAATGCACAACACCATAAGCCCGTTGACGACACGTGTCCATCGGGACGCGGGCGAAGCACCTGAGGAGCGGCGGCGCGGACCAGCCCTGATCAGGATCGACTTTGCACGAAATCGGCTGTGCGCGATTGGCGTTGTGCGTGTTCGAGGCCAAACGCCAAACGCCAAACGCCAAACGCCAAACGCCAAACGCCAAACGCCAAACGCCTGACGCCTGACGCCTGACGCCTGATGGAGGGGGCGGCCATGGCACCTGGGCAGCTGGGCACCTGGGCAGCTGAAGCGGTGCACGGGGCCGGTGATCTATTTGGCGCGCCGACGCTGGCGTTTCTGTCCCGATTTGGCACCCGATGAAGGCAGCCGGCCCCTGGGTTCAGGTCCGCAACGATCCGTGGCCAGGAAGGCGAAAATGATCCCCTTTGCCTCAAAAATCCTGGCGAAAAGTCCCGTTTTCCCGCCCCGGCGGTTTGACCCTTCCTTGACACCCGAAACCGACACCAACGTGCAGTGTGGCGAGAAGTGTGTCTTTTGTGCACGTCTTCACATTCATTGTGAAATTTCATTCATTTGGATGATGTCCAATCCGGGACAGTCCGGTACATCTCTACCAGTCCTCTCAAGCGAGGGCGGCGAGAAATTCACCGAATGGAACGGGGACGACCTATGAAAAAGTTGATGATGACGGCTTCGGCCGCAGTGCTGTTGATTGCCGGCGCAACGGCTGCCCAGGCAACCGACAACGAAGTGTACATTGCGCAAACTGGCACGGGTAATAACACGGCCAATGTTTCCCAGACATTCGAGGGTAACGCGGGGCAAGCCAGCAACCGAGTTAGTGGTGAGTTTAACAAAGACACCAAAGCGGTCCAGAACGGTGCGTGGAATAACGCCGATATTGTGCAGAACGGTCGCGATAACGTCTTGGCGTTTGGCCAGGACGGGGCAGGCACTTCAGAAACCTTCAATGATATCGACGCCACCTTTAATGGTGCCGGAAACAAATTTGAAATTTTCCAAAGTGGCGGCGTTGCGAACACAGCGTTTGTTGATGTTGACGGCAGCTCAAACGGCGGAAATGCAAACAGAAATGTTCTGACGCAGACCGGCGGAGACAACGATATCAATCTTGATATTGGTGGTTCTGTGAACGGAATTGATGTCACGCAGACTGGAAACTTCAACGACGCGGATGTGGATGTTGTGGGTAGCACGAACAGCTTCACTGTTACGCAGTTGCAAGACTCCAATAGCGCGGTGGTTGACATTACCGGAAGCGAAAATGGTATCGATTTCGGTGGCGAGCCTCGCAGCGGTAACAATGCTGATAGCAATTTCTCCGGCGCTGCGGCGTCTGTTGGTGTTGACGAAGCTGTTGTGCTCCAGGACGGTTTTGATAACGTCGCAAACTATCAAGTTACCGGCGATCAAAACCTGTTTGGTTTCAAGCAGAGCGGAAATCTGAATACCATCACTGGCGTGACGACTGGTAACAACAACGAAGTTGCTGTCCTTCAGTCGAGCAATGGAAATACGGCTGATTTCAGCCAGAGCGGAAATGGTAACAACATGGCGGTCGTCCAAAACTAAGGGGACATAACGCCATTACATCATAGGTATTTGGGGGTGATTTTGTATATCACCCCCAAGTCTTGCGTGACAGGATAATTCATTTGTGAATATAGTGCCGCCATTTCCATATGCTGAGCTTGGCAAAAGGAGGGTTAAATGACCATTTTTGCGCGTATGTGTCTCCTGCTGCTGTGCCTTTTTCCTGCGCTGAGTACGGCTCAGGACAGTGGGCCGCCCAGTGACTGTGTGGCGCGTACGGATGGGTCCCGCGGACAATGCGGCGGTGTCGCCCGTGTGGTGGAGCGCCGCTCCCAGTCCTTTGAAGACGCGATGCTCGACACCTTCAGCACGGAACCGCAAAGCGCGCCCCTCGACTTGCTTCCGGCCTATTCCGCAACGGGCAACCAGTCGGCCGTAGTTCAGAATGGTCAGAACAATGACGCCTTCGTCTTCATGGAGGGGCAGGGTAATCGCGCCTTCGTGCAACAAGTGGGCGATGGCAACCAGTCATCCGTCGACATGCGGGGCACTGACCTGGGCGTGGCGGTTGTGCAACAAGGTGATCAAAATCTTTCGGATATAGGCGTGTCCGGGCGCAATCTCCTTGTGGAGCATTCCCAGATCGGAAATAGTCTCAGTTACAGTATGGATGTGGAAGGTTCGAATAAAACGATCCGTGTGAACCAGACGGGGCAAGTTTCCCCATGAGAGAATGGGTTCGCAGGGTGAGGTAAGGGGTTGCGTTATGGGTTCGGATTTTAAGGTTTACAATTGCTTGTGGTGCCTCTTCGCACTCCTTGGCGCAGTTTGTTTGTCAGGCGCCGCCCACGCCGGTGAATTGGTGTATCGACCGATTAGTCCGTCTTTCGGTGGAAACCCTTTTATTTCGAGCAATCAACTTGCCGTCGCCAATATTGAAAATCGCTTTGTCGAGGAGCCGCAATCTTTTCAAAGCGACCCTCTCGACGATTTCACAGATTCAATCCAACGCCGGATTTTGTCGGAACTGTCACGAGATATCACTGACGCCATATTTGGCGACAACGCGGAAGAAAGTGGTGTGTTCGAAATCGAAGGCACAATCATTTCCTTCGAGACAGTGGGCGATGAAATCAACATTGCAATCACCGACGATACCGGTGCCTCAACCAGCATCACCGTTCCGAGCATCCAGTCGACTTTCTGAGGCAATCCGTCGGGGTGCGAATCCGGTCTGAGCATGTGATCCGCAGGCGCCATGATGATGGCGGGCGCAGCGCGGAACCATCCGAGAGTTAGGTGAGTTTCAGTGTGATGGTCAGGAAGCGAACCGTTGTCCTGCCTTTGGTGCGGACAGTCTGTGCTTTGCTGACCCTTGGCATGGTGTCGGCGTGCTCCCTCAATGGGACGCCCCCGACGGGCACCCCGCCGAAAGTCGCTCGGACCCTGCCCGTCACAAAGCAACTCATGCTGTTGCCGCCGCCGGAACGCGTGGTCGATGTGGGCGTGTACAGTTTCCCGGATCTCACGGGACAGAATAAGCCCGGCGAGAATTTCGCGAATTTCTCCAAGGCCGTCACGCAAGGCGCCTCGGCCTATTTGACCGAGGCCCTGCTGCGCGCGGGGCAAGGCAGCTGGTTCTCCGTGACCGAGCGCAGTGGCCTGAACAATCTGCTCCAGGAGCGGCGGATTATTCGAGGGACCCGCGAGGAATATGAGGGCAAGGGCAATGGCCTCCTGCCGCCCCTGCGCTTTGCCGGGATCATGCTTGAGGGCGGGGTCATTGCCTATGACTCCAATGTCCGAACCGGCGGGATCGGGGCGCGCTGGCTCGGCATCGGGTCCGATATTCAGTATCGCCGCGATATTGTGACCGTGGCCTTGCGGGCGGTGAGTGTCAGCACGGGGAAGGTCCTTGCAGCCGTCAGCACGACGAAGACGGTGTATTCCATTGCGGCGCGGACGAATGTGTTCCGCTTCATTGCCGTCGATGAGATATTGGATGCGGATGCCGGCTTTTCGATCAATGAACCGCCCCAGCTCGCCGTGCGCCAGGCCGTTGAATTGGCGGTCTATTCCCTTGTTCTCGAAGGGGCCCTGAACGGTCTATGGTCCTTTGAAGACAAGAGGCAGGCACGCGGCATCCTGAAACGCTTCATTGAGACGCGCTATGATGGGTTCGGCCCGGGAGATCTGCTTGGCATCAATGAAAAATTCGAACGGGCCACAAATCCGAATTTCGGCATGGCCACGGTGGAGATGCAAGGTGTTGAGGTCGTTCTGTCCTCACCCAATGGGGAGGCGTCCGCAGCAACGGTCCGAGACAACCGGCTCCCGAAATTGTTCTGAGCGGTCATGCCTGTCTCCTCGGTTGCTCGCGCCTGCTGCGCGGACAGCGGTTTGTTTCTTTTTGATGGGCGGCGTTGGTACGGCGCAGGATCTTGTTGAAGGGCAGGATCTTGTTGACACGGACGATCTGGTGGCGACGGACGACCAAATTTCGGATCCGGATGAATTTGGCAGCGATCCGCCTTTCTCGATCGGCGGATTGCATTTGGGGATGACCCTTGAGGAGATCGCGAGGGTCCACCCGTCCCTCTCGACACAGAACGCCCCTTTCTCGGATGCCATCGACCGGTCAGTGCCTTTGCAAGCGGATGTGGAATCCAGTGTGGCGCGCTTTGGCTACCGGAATGTGACCTTGAACGACGATGGGGCGGGCGCTGACCAGTCGGGGTTGACGGCGCAGTCCCTCTACCTGCCGACCGGCCTTGAAATCGCGGAGTTGACAGGGACCCTTCGCGCCACGGGGGAGGGGGTTGTCTTCTCGATCACCTTGGAGATGGCCAGCATGATGCTCGACTGCACGGCGGTGGCTCAGGCCATGGTCCGTGACATGGGTGAGCCCACGGGACAACGCGCCGACACCGTTTTCACGTGGCGCTCCTTTACGGTCACGCGCCGTGAGACCCTCGATATGCGGTGCCAATCCGGGCAAACCCTCCTCTTGGAGCTGAGCGACCCGGGCATTTTCGAACGATTCTTACAGGGCATCGAAACAATGCGGGACGAGGCGCTTCAACGCCGTATTCCGACGCCGCGCTATTGAAGCGGTTTGCGTTCAAAGCCCGTGCGGCGCACCGATGCCCTGGGGCATGAGAGAGAACAACAACAAGGCAATGCGGGCATTCAGATCGCCGCTTTGCCACTTGGCCAAAAGTGGTGATACCGTGAGTATGCTGAAGAGTTTGATGGGGGGCAACAGATCGCGTCTTTTCTCAGTTCTCTTCGCGATTCTGCCGATTGCTCCGATTGCGGCAAGTCTGTCCGTGACGCCCGCTCCGGATGCCTCCAGTGACCAGGGCACGGGCCCGGCTCCCCAGGCGGCGCCGGCCCGCGCGCCGGGCTTTCAGGAATGCGGCGATTGCCCCCGGATGGTGGTTGTTCCGCCGGGCACCATGACCATTGGCAAATCCGGCAATCAGGGCGAGCCGGACGAACGTCCTAGCCGGGTCGTGGCCTTCTCCGCGCCCTTTGCGGTCAGCGAAACGGAGGTCACCGTTGAACAATTCGCCGCCTTCGTGAACGACACCGGATATGAGATGGGCTTGGGCTGTTGGACCTACGAAAACGATGTCTTCGCCGAACGTGTCGATCGCTCCTGGATCAATCCGGGTTATGCAAGAACCGGGGCAAGCCCGGTGACTTGCGTGTCGTGGATCGATGCCATGACATATGCCAAATGGCTCAGTGCAAAGACCAAAGCGACCTATCGTCTTCTTTCCGAGAGCGAATGGGAATACGCGGCACGGGGCGGGCGCACGACGCCTTTCAGTTGGGGCAGCGAGCCGTCCTCATGCCGGCGCGGGGCCGTTGACGGGGCCTCGAACCGTCTGTGCGGTGGGCAGGGGCCACTCCCGGTCGGGACATTTCAACGCAATCGGTTCGGACTTTTCGACGTGCATGGCAATGTTTGGGAATGGGTTCTCGATTGCTGGAATGGGTCCTACGCAACTTTGGCCGCCAACGGTGCACCTAATGGCAATGGCGACTGTCAGCGGGCCGTTTTGCGCGGCGGCTCGTGGCTCACTTATCCCGCCGCTCAACGCTTAGGGCTGCGCAATTGGTTGAGCCGTACGGAGCGTCAAAGCCATGTGGGATTTCGGATCCTTCGCCCCTTCTCCGCACAGGAACTAAACGCCAATCGCATCGGGTTATGAAGGGGGCAAGGGAGTTTGATAGGGGAAGTCTGGTAGGGGGAGTTTGATAAGGCGACGTGGGCCCGTCACACCCTGAGTGATTGGAGCAAAAACGTCGCCAATTCGCTTTGCCGCGATGTCCCGGTTTTGGCAAACAAGGAACGCAATTGCGTACGGATTGTGGTCGCGGCGACATTCCGATGTTGAGCGATCTCAGCGACGCTGGACCCCTTCAGCAAGAGACGACCAAGTTCCAGTTCACTGGATGTAAAAGAAAAAAGTGTTTTCCAATGATTACAGTATGAGATATCAATTTTATTCATTCTGCAGATGGAAATTTGCAATCCTCCGATGTCACCGTCTTTTATCACAAAGCAAAAGGATGCAAGTGCGTTTAGTCCTTTGTCCCGTATAGAAATATAATGGGGTGCGGGGAATTTCTTTAATTCCTTTGGTCCTTGAATAATATCTCGAATTTTGGACTCAAAAGATGGAATTTGAAAATCAATGACTCCAGACGGCGTGCTGGACCAAATTTTTTTATTTAAGCTATCACTCAATGCTTGCCTATTCGCCATCAGAATTTTTCTGTCTCTTCTGATCCAAATCCGGGAAATGGATTGATGATCTTCAATTACAGGAAAAGACCAGGTCTGATCAGAATTGACCAGCATATCGCCGGCAGAGTCGCTTATATCAAGAGAGTAGCATTCATGATTGGATGAAAATGCAGGAGATCCTTTCTTGCTCTTCAAAGGTTGTTTTTTGCGAGAGTATTTTTCCCCCTGAACGCTCATTTTTCTCCCCTTGAACGAAGCGCCGGCAAATTTATGGCTCGATATGTAAAAAGCGATGAACACGGTTCGCATCTTTTCCGGGCGATTTTCAATATAATTGGTATATGGATAAGGACGGTCAAGAAAAAAGTAAAACCCGCCGCGAAGTGCCACTCTTATAAGTAATACCGGCCACCTTCATTTTTCAAAAATAGTGACACTGAAGACCGGTGCCGGACGTTAGACTGTTCTGTGGTAAGAGGAAATGGCAGCGAATGGTGCTCCCGAAAACCACGTAGTCCGGCGAATTTCAGACGCTCTGCGTCTAATTCGAAGCATCGTGTATTTCAAAGCACCGGGAAAAAGTGGCGTTCGGCCGAAAAAATAAGTCTTTATACTGACTGCAGTATGGTTTCTCACTCCCGGTGATACGGGTGGCCTGCTAAAATTGTTGCGGCGCGGTATATCTGCTCAAGGACCATCACGCGGGCGAGCATATGGGGCCAGGTGGCCGCTCCGAAGCTCACTGTGAGGTCGGCGTCCTCGCGCAAATCCGGGTCGAGGCCGGCGGCCCCGCCAATGAGGAGCGTCGTGGCCGGCGAGCCCTGGTCGCGCCAGGCGGCGATGCGCTCGGCGAAACCTTTGGAGGGCAGGGGGGCGCCCCGTTCATCAAGGGCAATGACTTTGCCGCCGGGCACGAGGGCCTTGCGCAGCTTGTCTGCTTCGCCGGCCTTGGCCTCGCGCGAGCCGGGTTTTGCCCCCCCGCCGTCCTCCCATTCCATCACCTCAAGGGGCTTTAGTCCGAGCGGGCGGGCGAGCGCGTCGAAGCGGGTGCGGTAATCTTCACATAGACTGCGTTCAGGCGACCGGCGCATCCGGCCGATCGCCGCCACAATAAGTTTCACAATGAATTCCCATGCCGACCGGAGGTGGCAGGCGCAAGCACAGCATCACGGGCCCGCCGGTGCCGGGCGATTCAGGGACCCACCGCGCACGGTTTTAACGCCGAGCAACGGACGCCCAACGCAAACCGCCGTGCCCAAGGCATCAGGACGCGGTGCGCGCGGCCTCCACACCCCAGATCTTCTCAAGATTGTAGAATTCGCGCACCTCGGGGCGGAACAGGTGGACGATCACATCGCCCACATCGATCAGCACCCAGTCGCAATGGGGCAAGCCCTCAACCTGCACGGTCCCAAGACCAGCGTCTTTAAGATTCCGGGCAAGGCGATCGGCAATGGCGCCCACATGGCGATGGGAGCGGCCGGAAGCGATGACCATATAATCGGCCACGCTTGATTTGCCGGTCAGATCAATGGTCACCAGATCCTCAGCCTTATCATCGTCGAGGGAGGTGAGGATCAGATCCTTTAATCCCGCTCCCGAAGGCGCCGCCTTCTCAGGAGCTGGGGGTCTATCGTCGCCGGGTGCGGCGCGATTCAGAGTGGCAAGGCTCAGAGTTCCGGTCCTCTCGCTTGGGCATCTTGCACCGAGATGCATCAAACCACATGGGACGATAGCATAGGTGCCGGTTTATGAAAATCACCGTCGGTCCCGCACCGTTCCAACCAGGGGAGCCACACCATGCCCGAGCGCGCAAACACTGATGTTGCCGCCTATGGGGGCCGTTTTGCCGAGGATGTGCTGCCCTTTTTGGAACCGGGGCGGGCGCTCATTTCGCTTGTGGGAATCGAGGGATCCACACCCCGGCCGTTGGGCGCGCAGATGGTTGTCGCGCCGGCAAACCCCGCGAGAGGCGAGAGCGATGGCGCCAGTCCCTTAAGTGTCGGTCCATGGGGCGGCGAGGGCGTATGGGGCTATCTGACGGGCGGCTGCGTCGAAGAGGCCATCGTGACCGAGGCGCGCCAGGCCCTGGCCGAGGGCACCAACCGGCGCCAACGCTATGGCGCCGGCTCGCCCTACCGCGACCTTGTGCTGCCCTGCGGCAGCGCCGTCGAGCTGTTCTTCGATGTGGGGGTGGACCCGGCCACCGTGACGGCGCTGAAGGCGGCGCGTGATGAACGCCGGGCCGTTGCCACACGGACGGATTTTGCCGCCCTGCGCTCGGCCCGCCTCGTGGCCGATCCGGCCGGCGAAGGGATATCGGCGAGCAGTTGCGAGAACGGCCAGCTGCTGCGCCTGCACACACCGCCTTTGCGGCTGGTCATGGCGGGGGCTGGCCCGGTTTGTTTGTTTCTGGGCCGTTTTGCGCGCGAAGCGGGGATGGAGGTGAGCCTGCTGACCCCGGACGCGGTGACGGCGGATTTGGCACACGGCATGACTGTCCGGCGATTGACGAGCCCGCGCGAGCCCCTCGACCTGGGCGCTGATCCGTGGACGGCCATTGCGGTGCTGTTCCACGACCACGACTGGGAACCCGTGGTGCTGCAGGCGGCCTTGGCCTCGACGGCCTGCTATATCGGCGCCATGGGCAGCGCCCGCACCCACGCCGCCCGCCTTGCCACGCTGGAGGCGCTGGGCGTCGCGTCGCAAGAGGCCGCGCGCATCAAGGGCCCGGCCGGGGTGACCTCCGGCGCGCGGTCGGCGCCGGAGATCGCGTTGTCAATCCTCACGGAAATTCAGTATGAGGCACGGCAAGGCGCCCAAATGTAAGGGCCCCTGCCGCCGCCGCACAAAAATCGACCCGCTTAGGAGTCGAATTCGGCGATGATCCGCACAAAGCGGTTCACCTGGGATTTAACCCCGTCCGCCGTGGTCAGGCGAAGAGCGCTTTCACCCTTAGGCTGAAGGGTGATGTTCCGGTCGGGCACCCCCCGGCTGATCAGGCCGGCGCGCACCGCTTCGGCCCGTGCCCGCGACAGGCGCAGATTATAAGCCGGATTGCCGGATGAGTCCGTGTGACCTTCCAGGATGATCGACTTGACGTTCCGCTGACGGATCACGATCGCGGCGGCATCAAGCACTTTGTCCGCCTCCGCATTGAGGCTGGAGCTGTTGAAGTCGAAAAAGACGAGTTCGAGCAGTTCCCGGTCCGGAACTTCCGGTGCCGGCGGCGGCGGAGGCGTGGGCGCCGGCGCGGGCGGCGGGGCCGGTTGCGGCTCGGGCTGGGCCGTGCGCACGGGCGGCAGGTCCTGTCGAGGCGAGGAGCGCTGTCCGCCAAGGGTGTAGCGCAGGCCTGCCAGGAAGGCGTGGTTGGCAAACTCGCCCTCGCCGGACGGCCCGAAATCGTAATCGCCGGCAGATATATAACGGTAGCGGGTTTCGATGGCGACCGTGTCGGTCAGGTCCGCCGCGATGCCGGTCGTGCCCTGCCAGGCGAACTTCACATCGGAGTCCGAGGGGCCCGCGCCGCCCATGCCGGCCAACGTGTAGTCCGGGGTGAGGCGGGCGAGACCCACACCGAAGCCCACAAAGGGACGGATGTTTTGAAACGGTGTGAAATCCCGATAGATCGAGGTGAATGCCGTCAGGGCATTCAGGTCACCCGCCGCGGCAAAGCCGCCGCTCGCCCCCAAAACGTCCTGGGACGTGTAGCCCACGCTCACCTCCGCGCGGGTCTTCGGTAAAAAGTAGTAGCCGGCCGCGCCGTCGACGGCCCAGGAGCCATCCACATCCACTGTGCTTGCCGGGCCGCCGGTGACATCGCTGTCGAAGCCGAGGACATAGCCGCCTTCGAGTTTGAGATATGTGGCGCCTTCCGCCGTGGCGGCCTCGCTGCGCGGGTCCCCCGCCTGGGCAGGAGCGGACAGGGCGAGAAACGCGCAGCCCATCATGACTGCACGCAGCCCCGGAGGTGGTGTGTTGAGCCGGTTCATGGTTCCCTTTCCCCCGGCACGCTGATGCGGCCGGTCGTTTCAGTGGCACTGGCGGGGCGAGTGTACGAACGTCGCCCAATTCAACCATATTAAGAGTGAGTCGCGGATCAGGGGAGCAGCGGCCTCGCGCAGCGCCCGACTCGGCGTTCAATGGCCGTAGAGCGCTCTTGCCCCTGGTCTTTTTGCCGGATCACGCGGACAGGGCGGGGCGACCTGGAGCGGTTGTTGCACACTCGTAAGGTCAAAGATCGTGCGTGTGTTCGAAAATCGGATGCCGGATGGATGGCCGCATGGTATATTCTAGTACAGGATGTACTGACGCATCGGGATGCGGGTGGAGACGCCACAAGCGTCCAGGGAGAAAGAGCATGAATTTTAGGGGGTTGGCTCTCGGCCTGCTTGGCACGGTGAGCGCGCTTGCCTGGTCTGGCGACAGCGCTGCTGAGGGCATCGACTTATCCAAGTTATATGTGAAGGGTGAGGGTGGTTACGTGTTCGGCGGGTCGGCCGACGTGGACGATCCCCTTTTCCTCGGCGTCGATCCGGTTGCAAATCCGGATGCGGGTATCGATCTGGATTTTGACAGCGGTTTCGTCTTTGGCGGTGCCGTTGGTTACCAAATCCTGGAACAGTGGCGGGTCGAACTTGGCGCCACTTATGAAGGGCGTGACCTGGACGCAGCCGACAGCCTGCTCCTGCTGGACAGCGGGGACGTGGACGTGCTGGCCGTGATGGCGTCTTTCTATCGGGATTTCTCGCTCAAAATTGGCGGTGACATCATCAAACCGTTCATTGGTGGCGGTATTGGTGTGGCGCGGCTTGAGCTCGACAATCTGGTCCCGGCCTTCCCGAATGGCCCGGTTCCGGACGAGCAGGACACCAACTTCGCTTGGACCGGTACGGCCGGCGTTGGCTATCAGCTGACGGAACAATTGGCGCTCGATTTCCGGTATCGCTACATGGACGCCGGGGCCTTTACGGTCGACACGACGTTCGAGACATCGGAAGGCGATTATCGCAGCCACGCCATCATGGTCGGCATGCGTTACTTCCTCGGCCGCGCGGCTCCAGAGCCTGCGGCAAAGGCGGTTCCGGCAGCCGTGGCGCCGCCGCCCCCGCCGCCCGAGCCCCAGGTGATGACGAAGGTCGTGTATTTCGATTTCGACGAAAGTGCGATCCGTCCGGAAGCGGCTTCAACGCTGGATGATGTCGCCACGATCCTTGGTCGTAACCCTGAGTTCCAGCGGGTCAGCATCGAAGCCCATGCGGACACCAAAGGGCCCGCCGGGTACAACATGCGCCTCTCCAAGCGCCGGGCTGAATCCGTTCGCAGCTACCTGGTTGACCAAAGAGGGATCGACGGGGCGCGGGTAAGCATCGACTGGAAAGGCGAGTCCAATCCCGTTGTGGCCACCGGAGACGGCGTGATTGAGCCGCAAAACCGCCGTGCCGAAGTGGTGATCCGGATCCGCTGATCAGCACGGATCTTAGGTTTTTCGTGCAAAGGCGAGCCCCTGGGGATTTGATCTCCGGGGGCTTTTCTCTTGGCCGCGCGCTGGTCTACCGTTTTCGCGCCGTCGATGAAGCCTTGGCCTCCGGTGGGCCATCATCCGGCGCGCTAAAAAGCACGTCAACTGGGAGACACGTTTCATGGCCCTCACGCTTTACGATTGCGCTCCGGCGCCAAGCCCACGCCGCGCCCGTATCCTGCTTACCGAAAAAGGCATCGAGGTCGAAACGGTGCAGGTCGATCTGGCCAATCAGGAACAACTCTCCGAAAGCTTCCGCGCCATCAACCCGTCCTGCACCGTCCCGGCCCTGAAGACCGAGGACGGAACCGTCCTGACCGAGAATGTCGGCATTGCCGCCTTTGCCGAGGCCTACAAGCCCGAGCCGCCGCTGCTCGGCACCACGCCGGAGGAAAAGGGCCTTGTGTGGTCCTGGAACGCCCGGATCGAATTTGAGGGGCTGACGGCAGTCGCCGAGGCCTTGCGCAATTCCGCCGGCCGGATGGCGGGGCGTGCGCTGACGGGCCCCCACGCGGTGGAACAGATCCCCGCCCTCGCCGAGCGGGGACGCATGCGCCTTGACCATTTCTTCACCATGCTGAACGCCCGTCTGGAAGACCGCGAGTTTATCGCGATTGATCGTTATTCCCTTGCCGACATCACCGCTCTTGTCACGGTGGATTTTGCAAAATGGGTGAAGGCGGAGCCCGCGGCGGATCACACGGCGCTGAAGCGCTGGCACGACGCCGTCTCGGCCCGACCCAGTGCCAAGGCCTGAGGTGGCCCCTTGAGAGCGCGGGGTGATTAATCGGCACCGCGCTTAAGGCCGCGACGGCGGCCCGGCGCCGCCCCCGCCGCTCTCGCGGAGCGCCCCCAACGCCCTCGCGGAGCGAACCCAAAAGGTCAGATGGGGGCGCGTGAGCAAAGCAGAGCAGCGGCGCACTGGACTAAGACTGATCTGGATTGCTCGCCCGCGGCTCAAGGCGCGGCGCTGTCGATCCGCATCGCGCCCAAATCGGCCTCCCGTGAAAAGGTCCTGACGGCCACCATCGCCGGCACACGGCCGAGTGTGACAGGCGCTTTGCTGCAATTAAACTGAATTTGAATAAGATCCCGGTACGGTATTTTTTCCTATTCCCCTTTGGTGCCGATGTGCCGTGCAAAAGACGCGGGGAATCGAAACGCTCCTTATACTGGGCTGTGTCATCCTTCCGGATATGGTTTGCGCCGACTGACACCCTTCGCCGCTTGAACGGCGCTGTTGGGGTCAGGCGCGCGCGTGTATCTTGCGCACCGGAGCCCATGCTCGTGATCCTGTCCCATGCCACGCCCACAAAATCATCCGCCCCGGTGCAAAAGATGGCGCATCAGCGGTCCGGGTCCCAAGAGGATCCGGATGCGGTAAAGCCTGGGCACTCGCAAGGCAGCACAGACTTTGCCGCTCTAACCGCTGATCTCGTGAGCCAAGGCGCAGGCCCGCGGACGCCCCATCCCAACACCGTCGCAGTCCCGTCGGCTCCCCGGGGCGCGCCGGGTGACGGGCACCCACCAGCCCATGGCGGGTCCGCAGCCGCCCCATCGCCCCGTCTTGTCACGGCGCTGCACATTGAGCCGCAAGGCCCGGTCCTTTCGAGCCCTCCTCCGGTCAGTGATCCGGATGCGGCAGACACCAATGCAGCAACACCCTCTCTGCACCCCAGCGCTGCGTCGTTTGCGGAGCAAAAACACGCGACGACCCCTCGCGCCGTGGTGACAGGATCAAAGGGGATCCCGCCGCAAGGCGGCGAACCGATGATCCCAACGCAGGCCAACCATACGAGCCCTGCGCAAAAGACCGTGGGCGCCCAAGTCCCCCAACAGTCAAGCGCGACGCCACTCGAAACGGCAGGCCCCGCTCCCAATAGGGGGCAAAGTGAGACATCCGATCGCCTTGCATCAGGACACCCAATCGGCGGCGCCGTGGACTCCGCTGAACGAGGCACGGGCAGGGCTGCTTCCGCAGCGCCCCCGCCCACTGTTGTCCAAGGCCGGCATGGCGATCAGGCCGGCGCCAAGGATGCAGGTCTCGACGCGCCAGGCAATCCTGACAAATCCGTAGGCGAAGCGGATCTGCACAGTGTTCAGCCGAGTTCGCGCGGATTGACCGACGAAAGCTATTCCGTCTCCGGAGCGCCCCATCCCGCCGCCGGAGCGCTACATTCCGCCGCCGGAGCGCCCCATCCCGCCGCCGCAGCGCTAAGGCGTGATGCCAAACCGGCCCAGTCGGAAAGCGCGGCCCAACTGCTCCGCTCCGAGGGCATGCCGTCTGTCCATGGCACCAAGGACGCCGGGCCCGATGCGACCATGCGTGCCCTTGAACCCCTTGCGCCGCCGGCCCCGAACGCAGCGGGCCCCGGACCGGCGCGGCCCCCTGCAATTGACGCGCCCGTGCCGGCGCCACCATCACCATCGTCATCACCGCCACCGCCACCAACCGCGCAGCTCGCCGAAGCCTTCCAGGCCAGGTCCATGGCAAGCGGCACTCGCTTTGTCCTGGAACTGGTCCCCGCAACACTGGGGCGTATTGGTGTTTCTGTCCTCATCAAGGATGGGCAGATGCGTGTGAATATCCGCAGTGAGCGGACGGATGTTCTAGCGGCCCTGCAAGGGGAGACCCGGGTCCTTGAGCGCCAATTGGAGCCCCACCTGGCCCGTGGCAATCAGGCGCTGCTGGAGTTCGAACTCGACCATCGTGGTGAAGGCAGTCATAGTCATCAAGAGGCGGACGAAAAGGCTAGGGAGACCCGGCCCGGCCCCGAGGTTCGACAGAACGTCGTCCCCGATGTCCCCTCCGCCGAGGCGCCCCGCCCCGGTCGGCCCGCCATGGATCGCACCATTTCCACCATTGATGTCACATTGTAAGGAGAGGACCGATGACGGATCCAATTTCAAGTCTTACTGCCCAGACAACAGCCGGGGCACGGAGCACCGATGGGCGCTCGGGGACGTCTTCCCCTGGCAATCCGCTCCTCGACAATGAGGACTTTTCGACCTTTCTCGGCCTCCTGACCGCGCAACTCCAATACCAGGACCCCATGGATCCCATGAACACGGATCAATTCGTGACCCAGCTTACCCAGTTCAGTCAGTTGGAACAGAGTGTCCGGGGCAACGATACGTTGGATGCCATCCGTGCGGACCTGGCGGGGCGCGGCGTTCAATCGGACGTGTCCCTGATTGGCCGGTCCGTCTTGACGGCGAGTAACGAGATCATTCTGGGTAAGGATGGCGCGACCATACGTTTTGAAGACGTCCCGGCGGGCGAGACGGTCGAGGTCCAGATTTCGGACGGGAATGGTGAGGCCGTCTCGACGTTTCCCGTCACGGCGACGCAGGGTGAAACTGTGGTGGAATGGTCCGGACGCACTGCTTCCGGTGACCAGATTGCGGAAGGGACGTATAAGGTGGACCTGCGCCGCAAAGGTGTGGATGGCGCAGGTACCAGCCCTGTTCAGCCGTTGACCTTTGCCGCCGTCACCGAAGTGCGCCTTGTCGGCGGCACCGCCGAGCTTGTCCTCGACGGCGGCCTTCGCATCCCCGCATCCGAGGTCAGAGCGGTCCGCTAGAGGGTTCCTGGAGCAAAAGCCGGTCAAAAAGGACGGCCGTGATCGGGACAGTGTCTTGATACACCGTTTCCAGGTGACGTTTGAGATCGTCCCCCAGATCTTTCGGCGAAACGCTTCCCTTTGCGAACCTGCCTTTCGCTGAAAGATCGAATAACCCTTCCAGAAGGGCATGCCGCAGCACAGGACGGGACAGGGCGAGGGTCCGGTTGCCCTTACTCTCCGGCGGCACAGCAAGATTGATTTCCGCAAGGAGCAAGGCGTCGAACCCACCGCCCGGACCCGCCACAGGCACCACGAATTGACCGGCGGGCACGATGATACTGCGCGACAGGGCCGGGGCAAGGTCTGTTTCCACAGCGTTGGCCGGCGCCAAGTGTCGGCCTGTCATGAAACCATAAGCGGCACCAGTCAAGCCTAGTACCAAGCAGAGAGCCACAATATGGAAAAGACGCATTCCGGATAATCTCCAGCATGAAGGAAAGGGAGGGGTGGCACCCCTCAAAAGGGCATGATGATGTCGTAGACCTGCTGGCCGATCCGCGGCTGTGCCACATTGGAAATCTGACCCCGGCCACCATAGGCGACCCGCGCCTCGGCGATCTGGTCGTACTGGATCGTGTTGTTCTGGGCGATGTCCTCGCGGCGGATGACCCCGGCAATCCGCAACTCTCGCAGTTCAAAATTGACGCGAACCTCCTGGCGGCCCGCGATGACCAGATTGCCGTTGGGCAATTGCTGGGTCACAACGGCCGCGACGCGCAAGGAAATGGACTCGTTCCGGTCGATGGTTCCGCTGCCGTCGCTCCGGCTGGCCGAGCCAATATCAACAGCCGTGTCCGGATCAAAACTCTCCGGCAAGGCCTTGGACAGGCTCGACTGCAAGCCGAAAAGGTCGCCCACATCCAATTCCTCGCGGCCATCGCGCGCCCTGGATGTGGAATTGCGCAAGGTTGCCTCGTCATCGATTTCGATCAGGACCGTCAGCAGGTCCCCAACCTGGCGGGCTCGCTGATCCTGAAAGAAACTCGTACGTCCGGCCGTCCAGATGGCGCCGCGTGTCCGGACGGAATGGATGGGGGCCGGCATGGGCATGGACACGATCCGGGCTTCCTCCTGTTGGGCCGGGTCGCCAATGGCCGAAATGTCGGGCGGTCGGCCGAGGCTGTTCAACTGGCCCGCACAGCCCGCCGCGAGCGTGCCTAGGCAGATGACCGCCACGCAACGATGAAACGAACCTACAACGCTCACGGATGGCCTCCATTGCCGATCAGGGAAACCGTGTCCGGGCCCGTGACGACGGCCTGCACCACGCGGCCACTCTCAAGATTAGCCACGCGGACGACTTCCCGTCGCCCGCCGTCCTCAAGCGCCTTGCCTTGAATTTCGATCCGAAGGCCGCCTTTTGCAAAGATCATGCGCACAAGCCTGTTGCGCGCCACAAGACGCGGCGGCCGGAGCATCCGCGCCTGCAACGGCCGCCCGGGCATGAGCACCCGCCGAGCCTCATGGCCAAGGGCGTCATCTTCGCTTGTGAGGGATTGGGGTGGGAGGTCGGCCAGATTGAGGCGTACCATCTCAATATCGGCCGCTGCGATCATTTCCCCTGGCTCGATGCGTCGTACCGGGACGGGTACAAGAATCTGGCGCACCGCCCGGCCGAGCACCGCATGTCGCCTCACAATGCCTTGAGCATCCCGGTAAAGAGCATTCACACGAAAACGACCTGTACGCCGTTCGAAGCGGACACGGCCAATTTCATCGATTTTCCTCGGCGGCAGGGAAAAAAACTCCACCGAGAGATGGCCGGCGCTCTCGTCATGAGGTCCTTCAGAGGCCAAAATGGCCTGGCGCACCAGGGCCTCAAGTGACGCGTGTGTCCCGTCATCGGCTCTGGCGGCCGGTGTAACGGCCATGACTGCGGCAATCACGATACACAGGCGATATACCGTCCGCTTCATGATAGATCTGATTTCAAAGGGCATGGGCTCAGCGCAGATTGGAGACCGTTGCGGACATCTGATCGCCCGTCTCGATGACTTTCGCGTTCATTTCATAGGCGCGCTGGACGGTGATCAAATCGGTGATTTCCTCGACGATGTTCACATTGGCTGCCTCCACATATCCCTGACGGACGGATCCGAAACCGTCCTGGCCCGGCGTTCCTGGAATGGGTTCACCCGAGCCCTGTGTCGCGCGGTAGAGATTGTCACCCATGGCCTCAAGGCCGGCTTCATTGATGAACCGTATGGTTTGAATTTCGCCGATCAGACGTTGTTCCGTCTCACCACTGACCACCGCGAACACTTCACCGGACCGGTTGATGACCACGTCAGTCGCGGCGTCCGGAATGACGATTCCCGGCTCGACCTGATAGCCGTCCACAGTGACGATCAACCCTTCCGGCGAACGTTGAAACGTTCCAGCCCGGGAGTAGGCCGTCTCACCGCTCGGCAATTCAATGGCGAAGAAACCGGGGCCGTCCATGGCAAGATCAAGCGGATTGCCGGTGGATGTGAGCGCGCCTTGCGTTTCAATTCGGGCCACGGCCGATGGTTTCACGCCAAGGCCAATCTCGACGCCCACCGGTACGATCGTACCGGCATCGGATGAAAATGTTCCCTGGCGCCGCTCCGACTGGTACATGAGGTCGGTGAATTCCGCACGGGCTCTTTTGAAGGCGGTCGTATTGGCATTGGCAATGTTGTTGGCGATAACCTCGATGCTCATCTGCTGCGCCATCATGCCGGTTGCCGCCGTTTTCAAGACTTGCATGGAACCTTATCCTCTTTGTGGAAACGCTAGCAATCAATCGGTCAGATCAGCTGCTGGGCCGGCCAAGGCGGCTGATGCTGTCCTTTTTCAATTCATGGCCGTCCGTTGCGGTCCGGCTCGAGTTCTCATAGGCGCGTGCCAGCTCGATCATCCGTGTCATTTCCAGGATGGGACGCACATTGGACCCCTCCAACGCACCTTGAACAATTGAGGTTTCAAAGGCGGGCAGGGGGGCGACATTGCCCGGTGCCTTGTACAGACTGTTGGCCTCGCGCTCGAGCATGCTGACATTATCGAACTCATAAAGGCCGATCCGGCCAATAAGCTGTCCGTCCGCTGTCAAAGTTCCGTCTCGACCGATATCGATGCGTTCGGTCTCCGGCGGAAGCGGAATGGCGGCGCCTCCGTCGTCAAGAATGACACCGCCATGAACATTGATTAAAAAGCCATCCGTTGAAAGAGTGAGACGACCATCCCGGGAGTAACGCACGCTGCCGTCCTCCGCCTCTACCTGGAACCAGCCGGGCCCGCGCAGGGCAATATCGAGCGGGCGCCCGGTCTGGCTCATGGTGCCGGCCGTGACATCCGTATACGTGGCGCGATCAATCACGAAGGAGACCGGGTTGTCGCGGTTCGCCCGGCTCAAGGCGGTGTCGAACAAGGAGCGTTCCGCCCGAAAGGCCGTGGTGTTCATGTTGGCGAGGTTGTGGGCGATGACCTGCAACTCCCGCCGCAAGGCCACCTGTCCGGACAAGCTGACATAGAGCGACGTATCCACGGTTTTCGACTCCCCTCCAGGCTTGACATTGTCTGATTTGAACTCGGCCTTAAACTAGGCGAGCTAGATTAAACCCGCGTTTCTATTCACGGGCGCAAATAAAAACGAGTTTTTCGGAAAAGTGGGGGCAACTTTGCTTCGAATTGTTCTTTTCGCGGTCTGTCTGGTCGGTACCAGTGCAGTGGGCGCGCCGCAGGCTGGCATGGCGGCCGATCTTCCCTGTCCGGACATGGTGGGTCTCCTGGCGTCCGGATCGCCGGACGGCAACGCGCGGCAGGCGCCCTTTACGCAAACGCTAAAGGCTCTTGTTGGATCATCAGCACACCGCTTTGTAGATCATGAGCCTGACCCCGCGGTACAGGGTGACCGCGCTGTCCTGAAGGCCGCGGCCCATTATGCTGCCCACGGGCTTTTTCAAGAAGTCCACGGGCTAAGACGCGGGATCGAGCCGGCTTGTGCAAATGCCAACTGGTTGCTGGGGGCTTCCCTCATTGCGGCCGGCGCGCCGGCGGCCCAACGAGACCTTGAAATGCGGGCGGAGGCGGGGGATGGGGCCGCCGCCCTGTGGTTGATTTTGGGCATGTCGATCCGGACCAAGAGTGCTCTTGGACCCTCTGGATTTCAGGCCGCGGCCCCGCATCTGGCGGATCTTCCGGTCACCTTGCGCGATGCGGGGCGCCTCCATCTTGCCTTCGCGGCCGCACAGGAGGGCGAAACGCAATTTGCAAAACGGCTTGTGGAGCAGTCGCCCTCACCGTCCGCGCGGGCCATCGCTTTGACCGGGGCCTTTGCGCTGAACAGTCTCCAGTCTCTTGTCGCTGGGATGCTTGCGGAGCATGCCGGCGCGTTCGATGCGGCCAAGGGCCATTATGACGCCGCCATCGCATCCGGCGGACGGCCCGGCGCGGAAGCGGCCTTGCGCTGTGCCAATCTGCTTTGGCAGGAAACACCGGAACTCTTGCCACAAACCATCCAGCGCCTGGAGGACCTGCGCTGGGCCTGGCGCGGCGATGAGGTGGAAGCGCGCACGCTGCTGACCTTGATCCGCGCCTATTCCCTGCGGGGGAACGACACCATCGCTTTGGATCTGGCGGTGACCTTTGCCGCCCGGTTTCCCGAACGCGCCGATCGGGCACGGACAATCATTGATGCCATTGTGGAAACCAAATTCGTAAAGGCGCCGGAGACAGAGCAGGACACTCTGATGCGGTTTGAAGGGCTTGCCCGTCTCATGCGCCGGGGGGCGTCCGAGACGTCAGGCTCCGGGTCGGTCAGGCAGGCTTTGCAGATACTGTCCGAAACATATCATCTGCCAACGGATCTGGTGACTTATGGGGCCGCGGTCGCACCGGTTCGTTTAGCATTGCGGGGGTTAAAGGGCACGAGCACCGCCCAAAGCCCATCCCTCGAAACCCAAGAGTACGAGCCCCTCACGGGGCATACCGAGAAGCCAGGTGCGGTCGTTGATGCAACCGATCTGCCGCAACGGGACAAAATGCTCCTCTCACTGCTCAATATTCCCGATGCTCCGGACGTCCCCGCGGCGGATGAAGAAAGGGGTTTGAGCGCCATCGATAGGGCTTTGCAGTACAGCCGGAACCTTGAAACCCTGGTCCGTGTCCATCTCTCGGGCCGTCTGAACGCGAGCACCACCCCAGAAGGAGGAGAAGGTCCATGAGACCGGTTTTGGGCATGACCATCGTCATTGCAAGTATCTTGGGGGGATATGCGGCCCTGGGAGGAAATCTTGGCGTGTTGTGGAACCCTTTCGAAATCCTGATCATTTGTGGGTCGGCATTCGGGGCCTTTGTCATCGCCAACCCTGCAAAACTCTTAACGGATACGGCCTCCGGCCTCGATCAGTTGCGCCGGGGTCGGCGGTTCAAGAAGCAGGACTATCTCGATCTTTTGTCCCTCCTGTTTGCGATCGTCAAGCAGGCCAGAACCCGCGGCCTTATGCAGCTTGAAAAGGATATCGAAAATCCATCCGAAAGTGCCTTGTTTGCCCAATATCCAAGCGTCATGGCGCACAAAAAGGGTCTTACGTTTCTAACCGACTATCTTCGCTTGATGTCTCTTGGTACGGAGAAAAGCTTTGAAATCGAAACCCTCATGGATGAGGAAATCGAAGTCATTGCGCGGGAGCGCACCAAAGCACCAAAGGCATTGAAGGCCCTGGGCGAAAGTTTACCCGCCCTTGGAATTGTCGCCGCCGTCCTCGGTGTCATCAAGGCCATGTCCGCTCTCAATCAGCCGCCGGATATTCTTGGCGCGCTGATCGCGGGGGCATTGGTGGGAACCTTCCTGGGTGTCCTGCTGTCCTACGGGCTGGTCAGCCCCCTCGCCATGGCTATTCGGGCCGATCGGGAGGACGAGTTGATGTATTTCCAGTGTATTCGCTCCGGCCTCGGCGCATATTTGCGCGGCGATCCGCCCCAAATCTGCGTGGAGTTTGCCCGGAAAGTCTTGCCCGAAAGCGCGCAGCCCCAATTCGATGAGGTCGAGGCAGCGATCAAGACAACCACACTTGCCAATCAGAGCGCCGCCACGGCCGCCTGACGGACCAAATCAGGAAGAGAGCCTTAACCATGACCAAACCAGATCGGCCCGTTTTGGTCCGCCGCCGGAAAGTCCTGCTCGACACCCAGGACGAGGATGGTGGTGGAAGTTGGAAAATCGCCTATGCGGATTTTACCACCGCAATGATGGCACTCTTTATCGTGCTATGGCTCACATCCATCACGTCCGAAGAGCAACGCGATAAGCTGGCTGAGTTTTTCAATCCCATATCGGTCTCCCGATCCCATTCGGGCAGCGATGCGGTGCTCAACGGCCGAACAATCGATACGGAGGGTGCGCTCGATAAGGCTGCGCAAGAGACCAAGGCGTCAGCGCAGCAAAATGGGGGTGCTCCTGATGCCGATCGGCAACCCGGATGGTTGCCCGGTGATGCGCCGGGCGCTTCGCAACTGGCCGAACGCCTGGCCCAGGCGCTCCGGCAGAACGCCTCCCTAGCGGGCCTCGCGGACCAAGTGCGCATGGCCGTGGACGGGGACCGTCTGTCTGTCAGCATTCTTGATTCGCCCTCCGTGTCCATGTTCCAGGTGGGCAGTGCGGACCTGGCGCCGGAGGCTGAAACTCTCATCGGGACCATTGCCGAAACCCTTATGGCCGGATCCGGAATGATCCGGATCGAGGGGCATACGGATGGGCGGACCTTCCCGCGCGGAGCCCGGTATTCCAATTGGGAATTGTCCGGTGACCGGGCGAACACGGCACGCCGTGCCCTCGAACGGGCTGGTTTCCCCGCCGAGCGCATTGACCGGGTCGAGGGGTATGCGGACCGAATGCTGCTAAACCCTGAGGATCCGCTGCAGGATCAAAATCGGCGGGTCGTCATTCATCTTTATGGGCCTAAGGGCGCGGCACGTCCTTCCCTGTTGCCGGATTAAAAATGATCCGGGATTGATGAAAATGCCAGATTTTCCCTGGCTTTAAACCCGTTCGCTTAAGCTGATCGGGTTGCCAATCCTTGAGCGGGAGGACCAAATGGCCATTTCGACGGCGCTGCAGGCCGGTGTCAGTGGGCTGCGCACCCAGGGCATGAAGCTCGCGACAATTTCGGACAATATCGCGAATTCAAACACGGTGGGCTACAAGCGCCGTGATGTCCAGTTCGCCAATCTCGTTACGAGCCAGGGCGTCGCCACAGACTATACCGCCGGTGGATCGACGGGCCGCATTCGAACCGATATCGCGGCCGAGGCCGGTCAAATTGCCTCCGGTGGCATCACGGATTTTGCGATTGGCGGGCAGGGTTTTTTCGTGGTCGCAGAGCAGAGCGAACCCGGGCCGGCGGGCAACAGCTATGCCCTTACACGGGCTGGCGCTTTTGGTCCCGATGAGGACGGAAATCTGCGAAATGCGAGCGGCTATTTCCTTCAAGGGTTTCCGCTTAATCCGGATGGATCCTACACGAACGGAACGCCTTTTCTTGATGGCTTTACGTCCGCTGAGACTGTGAATATTGGCAATCTCTCCTTCACGGGCGCTCCAACGACACAAATCGGGTTCACTGGCAATCTGCCGGCCCAGCAGACGGGACTTGCAACGCCGCCAGCCCCCCTGGTGACGAGTATGGAGTATTTCGACGAACTCGGAGGGTCGAACCGCATTACCGCGCAATGGCAGCCGGGCGCCGTGGCCAATGAATGGACCTTATCCCTTTATAATGGACCGGACACGGCATCACCGCTGCTTGCCAGCGATACGGTGACTTTCAGCGGAGGCGGTGCCAATGCAGGTGCCCCATCGGCCTACGGACCGGGCCTCGGCGTTGGGCCCGACGGTACCATCCCCTTGGCGGTCAGCGCTACACAGACGATCAATTTCGCCATCGGCGCCATTGGAACCTATGAGGGGATGACGCAATTCGACGGGGACTACACGCCGACCACGTCCCGGGATGGTGCCCGGTCAGGTCAACTCACCACATTGGACATGCAGGATGATGGCACACTGATTGCGCTGTTTGACAATGGCGGCCAAAGACCAGTCTGGCAGATTCCCCTGGCGCATGTTGAAAATCCCAATGGTATGACGGCCCTGAGCGGCAGTGCCTTCGTTCCGGATACCGATAGCGGTGTTGTGCGTTTGCACCGTGCCGGTGAGGGACCGACCGGTCAGATCATCGCGGGTGCCCTTGAAAATGCGGATGTGGATATCGCAACCGAACTCACTGAGTTGATCCAGACCCAGAGAACATACTCCTCCAATGCGACCATTATACGGACGGCGGATGAAATGCTGGAAGAAGCCATCCGGTTGAAGCGGTAACGCAGTGAGACGATTGGGGAGCAAACCATCATGGGGTTGACGAGCGCCCTCCACGCAGCGTCATCGGGCCTGACCGCCCAGGGTCAACGCTCGGCAGTGGTCTCCGACAACATCGCCAATGCGTCGACGCCCGGTTATGTGCGCACGGACTCTGTTGCGCGCTCGCTTGTCCTGGGCGGTTATGGCGTGGGCGTCACGATGGACGATGTGCGTGCCGAAGCGGGTCAGGGCCTGCTTCGGGACCTGCGCCAGGCGCTGTCGGATCGCGAGGGGGCGGCCGCCGAGGCAGGGGCCCTTGCCCGATTGACGGCGGTCCACGGCGATCCGAATGAGGAGCGTTCACTGGCGGCAAAGATCCAAGAGCTCGAAAGCGCAGTGCAGGGGGCGGCCGCGTCGCCGGGCAGTCAGACGGCGCTGCGCACGGTGGTGGATGCAGCACACTCCGTGACACAGACTTTCGCGGCCGTCTCCGACAGCATCGCGGCCGAGCGGACCGACGCGGAGGCCGCCATCGCGCAGCGGGTCACGGCCCTCCAGGACACTTTGGGCCAGATTTCCACACTGAACGAACAGATCTCGACCATGGCCAATGGCGGGCGTGACCCCTCGGACCTGCTCGATGAGCGAGACCGGCTCGTCAATGCCGTGGCCGAGGATGTTCCGATCCGCACCTATGAGCGGGAGATGGGGGATCTTGTCATCATGACCAAGGGCGGCGCGACTTTGCTCGATGGTCGGGTGGCGCAGATTTCTTTTACAGCACTGCCAACGCTTTCACCGGACTTGACCTATCCGGCTTCTTCACCGCCGATAAGCGGTCTGCTGATCGACGGTGTGGATATTGCGCCGGCGAGCGGCGCGGCCGGGGCTCTCGATAGCGGGCGGCTCGCCGGTTTGTTTGAAGTGCGGGACAGTTGGGGCCCCCATTTCCAGGAGCAGATTGACGGGCTTGCCGCGCATCTTGCCGATGCGTTCGAGGCAGCGGATCTATCCGTACCCGGCGCCGGAGTGACGGGGCTGTTCGTCGACGCCGCGTCACCGGCGAATGGCATCGACCCGGCCACTGTCACGCCAGGCCTGGCCGGTCGCCTCATGGTCAATCCAATTGTCGATCCGGCCGCCGGCGGAGACGTGACGAAACTGCGCGACGGTCTGCATGGCCCTGTAACGGCCACGGGCGATCCGACCCAATTGATGCAGTTTTTGGATGCCTTCGCCGCGCCGCAACCCTTCGACCCGGCCTTGAGTCTCGGTACGGATCGAACTCTTGGTGCAGCGGCTGGCGCCTTCATCGCGGGCCAGCAGGCGGAACGGACGGGCCGGGAGGCGGATATGGAAACCGCGTCGATCACTCTCGGGACCTATGAGACCGCGCTCGCCAATCGCACAGGCGTCAATCTCGATCTTCAATTGAAGACCCTCCAAGACATTGAAACCGCCTATGGCGCCAATGCGCAGGTTCTCCAGGTGATCAACCGCATGTATGACGCGCTGCTGGCCATTGTGTAGCGCTTGGCGGTGCAGGTCGAAGCGGCCAAGTGGTATCGTGATTATCGGTAAGGGATTTAATCATGTCGGATCCGCTGTCCACACTTTCAATGAATCGACAGCTATCCTCCCAGATTGTCAAAGTTCAAAGCGAACTTGCGACCAAGGGGGAGGAGCTGGGCTCCGGCCGCCATGCGGACCTGCCCGGGGTTTTGAAGGGCCAATATGCCGACCTCATCGATATGCGTGCGGAGTTTGGCCGCCTTGACAGCCAAAGTCGTGGCCTTGATGCCTTTAACCGGGCGGCGCAGGCCAAGCAAATGATCATGGGTGAGGTCTCGGCGTCCGTCCAGGAGTTCATGGCGTCCATGGCCCCGGCAATCAGCGATACGGCGACGGTCAGCGAGGAACTGCCGAACCTGGCGCGGCAGTTGATTGATCAAGTGACGGACCTTCTAAACACGGCGGACACGGATGGGTATCTTTTTTCCGGCATTGCGCGGGAGGCGCGTCCGATTCTGGGGGCCACTGAGGGACCAGCGCCGACGCCGCTTGACGTGGTGGCGGGCGCAGCCGTCCCCAATCCGCCGGCGACGCTTGCGGATGTCGCCGCGTTGGGCGCATCCTTCGATACACTCTTTGATACGCCGTCCTTTGACACTGTTTTTTACAGGGGGGCGGTGGGCACCCCCGGGACCGCGCGCTGGACCATTCCCATCGGGTTGCAGACATCCCTAGACCTTGGTCTGCAGGCCAATGATGGGGCGATCCGCGATGTGTTGCAGGGCCTGCATATGATCGCGTCGGTCGATGTGGCCAGTCTGCCGAACGAGCCAGAGGCTCCCCTTGGCGATGGCGATGCGCGGAACTCGCCCTATTGGGCATTCATGGCGCACGCCCATGACAAGATCGCGGCGGGGGCTGACGCCTTAACCCGGGCGCAAGGTGATCTTGGCCGGGAACAGACGACAGCGCAAAGTATGAGAAGTGTCCTGAACGCCCAAAAAGTCCTGCTCAACGGTTCGATCAATGATCTGGAACGTGTTGACCCCTTCGAGGCTCAGGTCCAATTCGCGACATTGCAATCCCAATTGGAGCAGAGTTTTCAGGTTACGGCACGCCTGGCGAGTCTGTCACTGAGCAATTATCTCTAAGTACGTGAAAACCGCCGCCGGGCCCAGCGCGATTGCAGTGTATTGGGTCCGGCGAGCTGACGCCGGGCCCGTGCTTCTCGGTCAGCCCAGTGCTGTGTTCCCAAGCGAGAGTGGCGTTGAATGTCCATCCAAAAGAAAAAAGAGCGATCCGGAGAATGGCCGGACGGCAGGCCGGCGGCGTCCACGGCGCTATGCGACGGCACGTGACCGCTCGGCCACAGCCCCCAGATGGGCGAGTCGATATCCCCGCCCCACAACGGTTTCGATGAAACGCTCCCCTTGCGTTGCATCGGCAAGTTTGCGTCGCAGTTTGCAGATGTAAACATCAATGACCTTGTCGAAGGGCTGTGACCCGGTGAGGCCATAGACCGCCTCGAACAGGGTTTCTTTGGAAATCACGCGGCCCTGACGATGGGCAAGGGCCATGAATGTACTGTGCTCGCGGCGGCTGAGTTTGATGGGTCGTCCGTTCACCTCTGGATCCCGGCCGTCCAGGAAGATGGTCAGTGGTCCCAAGTCGAAGGTCTCGTCACGCTGCTCCGTTCCCCGGCGCCGAATGGCACGAATGCGGGCGGCAATTTCCTTGGCCTTGACCGGGCGAATGAGGCAATCATCGGCGCCAGCGTCGAGCAGACGGACGATTTTGTCCGACTGGCGAAGATCAAGAAAACACAAGATCGGCAGGCCCGGTGCATTTTTTCGGGCCCGCGCCACCATCAACGCGGTCTCCTCTTCATCCCCAAGGAGAATGGCCAAATAGGGTGAGGGGGCCGTTCCCGTCCATGGCGGGGCATCGTCCAAATGCGAAAGCTCGGCCCGGTCAATGTCGATACGGATGGCTTTGAACGCCGTTGTCAGACTGTTCGCAATTAGATCGTCCGATTCCACCAGAAGTATACGCATCCATATCACCCAATTTGAGAAAAACGGACCAAGTGGAGGTACTTGAGTGTTGGGACGGCACGAATAACGCACGGCCAGCAAAAAGAGTGTAGTCCGGATACAGCAAATATTGATTGAATATGGATAAAATCACGTACGGGTAGGTGTTTGATTGATTTGTTGAAAATCCCAGTGTAAGCGATGAGAGAAGTGCAAGGCCCTCCGGCATAGCATCCCTTGCCATGAGCGAACCGCTTCACGTCGCCATTAACAAGGGTGGGTTCATGCCAAGGCAGGTTGTGCTGGCGTGTGTGCTGTTGCTTCTTTTCACCACAAAGGTGGCCACCGCGAATGAATTGCGGATCAAGGACATCGTGTCCCTGGAGGGGGTACGGTCGAACCAGCTGATCGGCTACGGCCTGGTCGTTGGTCTTCCGGGTACGGGCGACCGGCTCAACAACACACCTTTCACGCAGCGCAGTCTGTCCAGCATGCTGGAGCGACTGGGCATCTCAGTGAATGCGGATGATATCCGTACACGCAATGTCGCGGCAGTGATGGTAACGGCCATGCTGCCGGCCTTTGCCAATGCCGGCACGCGGCTCGATGTCCAGATCGCCGCTCTCGGGGACGCCTCAAGCCTTCTGGGCGGGACCCTTCTGGTGACACCGCTGCTTGGGGCCGACGGGCAGGCCTATGCCCTCGCCCAAGGGCCCGTTGTGGTGGCCGGCTTCAGCGCGCAAGGTGAGGCATCCTCGGTGAGTAAGGGCGTGCCGACCAACGCGCGCATTCCCAATGGCGCCGTGGTGGAGCATGAAGTCGACTTTACCTTGGATGATGTCCGTGCACTGCAGTTATCCCTACGCAATCCAGATTTCACGACGGCCATTCGCATTGCCGACCGGATTAATGGTGAAATTGGCGATGGCGTGGCCCATCCCAGCGACGCGGCGACGGTGGATCTGACGGTTCCGTCCCGTTTTGAGGGCAAGGTGGTCCGGTTCATCGCAGCCATTGAGATGCTGAAGGTCGTTACGGATCAGATCGCGCGCGTGGTCGTTGACGAGCGCTCCGGAACCATCCTGATTGGTGAAAACGTTCGAATAAGCCGGGTCGCGATCACCCAGGGCTCTATCATGATCGAGGTCGATGAGACTCCTGTCGTTTCCCAGCCCGCTCCCTTTTCCGACAGTGGTGAAACAACGGTTCTTCCGCGCTCACGGGTGCGTGTCACCGAGGAGTTGGGCGGCGGTTTTCGGATCGTGGAAAACGGCACGACACTGCAGGATCTTGTGAACGGATTGAATGTTCTGGGGGTGCAGCCTCGCGACACCATCGCCATTTTGCAGGCGATCAAGTCTGCCGGTGCGCTCCATGCCGATCTTATTGTCGAATGAGGACAAGCATGGTGGACACACTCTCCCCCCTCACCGCGAACCTAGATTTGAACACGCCCTCCGGACCCGGAGCGGTCAAGACACGCCAAGAGGCATGGGAGGCGGCCCAAGCCTTCGAAGGCATGATGCTGGGCCAATTGATGCGCCACATGATGACTGGCCTGAAGGCGGACGGTCCCTTTGCTGGTGGTTTTGCTGAAACGATGTGGCGGGACATGCTCGTTGAGGAGGCCGGTGAACAGGCCGCAGCCGCGGGCGGCATTGGCCTTGCGGGTGACGTTTACCGGGTCTTGGTGGCAACACTGCCGGATGAGGGTACTCAGAAACCAGAAGGAAACGGATAATCATGGCGTGGTCTGAACGGTTCAAGGTGTTCGCCTCCACACGGCGGTCCGACGATGTCGTTGAGCCGTCGGTCCACCGTGCCGGCGAGGCGGACCAGGAGGGCGTACGCCCAGAAGAAAAGCGGCTTTTGGAATTGGTCGAAATCCTCACACTCTCCGTGCAGGCCGATGGGGAGGCGCTTGCCCATGGCCGGATCGAGGAGGTCCTTGAGCGCGTGGCCGAACACCGCGCCCTTCTCCATGACCTTGAAGCCGTACTCCTGGAGCATCGCGAAGAGATCCGCCTGTGGCCAGAGGCGAAAAAGCATTCCATTGAGGGTGCCTTCAGCCGGCTTTCAAGTCAGGCCGAAGCCACGGGGCGCCATCTTGGTGTGCTGCATAGTGCGTCCCAAACAATTTGTGCCCATATGCTTCAGGCAGCCGAGCGTCAGCTTTCGGATGGAACATATCGGCGCAGCGGGGAGAAACAAAAGTCCAAACAGCTCTCCTTGAGCCAATTTTCAGCTAAACTCTAGATTTTACGTCGTTGAAAACGCTCCGGTTTAGTCTTGTTCGTGCTGGAAACACGAAGGGCGTGTCCTCCAAGCCTCGCGTCAGAAGGCGCCGAAACAGACCTGTAGAAATGGGAGTTTGATGATGGTCTCTATCTTGACGAACCAGTCGGCGCAGGTGGCCCTCCAGACCATGCGCAATGTGTCCTCCAACTTGCAGGAAACGCAAAACCGGATTTCCACCGGCCTTGAAGTGCGGTCGGCCAAGGACAATGCGGCCTACTTTCTCGTTGCGCAAACGGTTCGCGGCGATTTGTCCGTTCTCGAAGGACTGCGCGACAACCTGACCCTTTCGGTCAATGCGGCAAAGACGGCGACGAACGGTATCAACTCGATTTCCGAAAACCTCAACGAGATACAGAAGGCGCTGACGACGGCCGATACGGGCCAGGCGCTCGAAGAGTTGCAGTTCGCCGTCAACAATCTCGTGGAGGAAGTCGAAGGCACCATCAACGCCACGTCCTTCAACGGCGTAAACCTGCTCAAGGGAAGCGGAACACAGACGGTGACCACCTCCATCGTGCGCGATGGTGGGGACTTCCAGATCAACACCTTCACCCTGAAGTCCCAGGACCTCGACAATATTGTCGAGGATGCCAATCTCGATGTTCTGTACCGCACCTATTCGCCTGAAGCCGCGGAACGGTTCGATGTGGATGGGAACGGATCGGTGGATTTCACCAGTGCCGCCGACTCCAGTTTCTTCTCACGGACGGTTCGTGAGGCACTTGATACGGACGGGAGTGGAACCATCGACGGCCCAGATCTGGCGGTCAATTTCGATATCGATGGCGACACCACCGACGATGCACTGCAACTGTCGGCCGAAGCCGTTGCACAAGGGGCCGTGGACCAGTTCGAAGCCCTCGGCATTACCTTTTTTGATCGGGATGCCGGCATCATCGAGGATGCGGGCGCCAGCCAATTCGCCGGCGTGACGAACAGGAACATCCTGGATGCGGTCGCCACGGAAGTCGCAGCAGCCGATACCTTCCTGATTTCGGCCGACGAAAACTTCCGGCAACAGCTTGAGGACAATGGTATCGTTTTCAAGCATGATGCGGCGGTGACAAGTGGCGCCGAGGCGGTGCAACGGTTCTCGATCGATCTGACCGCCAACTCGTCCGTTATCGACCCGTCGTCTGGCACAGCCTTCACCAACCGGGAACTCCTGGAGCGGACCATCGACTCCTCCTTCCTGCGCGGTGCGGCCGAAGCGTCCGGCTTCTCCGCAGTACTTCGGAAAATCCAGGTCAATGGTCCCGACGGAAACGTTCAGGCGGGTCTTGTGTTGGCGGAATCGCTCATCTCCCGCGTGAACGTCAATTCCTCGACGCTCGGGACATTTGAGCGCACGCTCGAGAGCCGTCAGAACTTCCTGGAAAATCTGACCGATTCGCTTGAAACGGGTGTCTCCTCCCTGGTGGAAGCGGACCTCGATGAGGAATCGACGCGGCTTCAGGCTCTTCAGACCCAAGAGCAGTTGGCCATCCAGGCCCTGACGATCGCCAATTCCCGGCCCCAGAACGTTCTCTCCCTGTTCCGGTAAGGCCCGATCGCCCCTGGAAGGTCGGCGTCCCATGTGGGCGCCGGCTTTCCACTCGCATAATCTTGTTCAGGAAGTCCCGCCATGCCGCACCCACACGCTGCAAAATCGAGCGCCTACAAACAAACGATCCGGGAGACCGAGACACCGCGTCAAATCGAGCGCAGGGTCTTTGCGCAAATCACCCGGGAGTTGGAGACCTATGACCGCGATTACACGACCGCGCAGGACCGTTTTGCGGCCCACGATGCCCTTGCGCGCAACCAGACCCTTTGGGGACATTTGATGTTCGATGTGATGGACACGGCCAATGCCCTGCCCGATGCCATCAAGGCACGGATCATCTCTCTCGCGCTTTTCGTGGATCGCCACACGGGCGATGTGCTGCGCGGCGAAAAATCTGTATCGCCGTTGATTGAATTGAACAAATGCATCATGCAGGGGCTCGATCAGCGCGCGCCGGAGCCATCGGCCGTGGAGCAGGCCCATGGGGCTTAGGCTGCGCTTGCGCCCCCATGAAAAATTCGTGGTCAATGGTTGCGTTCTCCAGAACGGCGACCGCCGGACCACCATGACTGTCTCAAGTTTCGGACAGGTGCTGCGCGGGCGCGACATTCTCCAGCCGGATCAGGCGAAAACACCGATTGCGCGGCTTTATCTTGCAGTCCAGTCGCTCCTCCTGGAACCGGCGCAGACGGATGATCTTGTCCCGAACCTGAATGTGGTCGCAGCCCGCCTGATTGCGCGAACCATGGATCTGGAAGCGCGCCAGCGTCTTCACAGGGCCGTTGAGCATGTTCACAGGGGGGATTATTACGGCGCGCTGGCATGGCTGCGCCCCCTGTTGACGGACGCATCATCGGGTTCCAGTGTGCACCGTGCCACGGGTCCGGTTTGTGCAAGCCAATGTGCGGATGCGCAGCCATGACATCGACATTCCTGACCTATCAAAGAATTTCACGCGATTATACCCAGACGGCCGAACGGCTTGCGGAGCGCACTGAAACGGCCCGGCAGATCGATGAGTGGCGCTCCACCATCACCAGCGTGAAGAGCGTCGACGAGTTCGTCGACAATCCCCGCCTCTATCGCTTTGCCATGACGGCCTTCGGTCTCGAAAGTCAGATTTTCGCGAAAGGTCTTATTCGGAAGGTCCTGGAGGAGGGGACCGACGATCCCCTGGCCATGGCCAATCGGCTCACCGATAAGCGCTTCAAGGAGTTTGCGGAGGCCTTTTCCTTTAAGGAAGGGGAGGCGCCATCCACGGCCGATCCGGTGAAGATGGAGCAGATCGTCAACCGTTTTGTCGTCCACAAGCTTGAAACATCCGTTGGCGAAGAAACCCCCGGAGCTCGCCTTGCGCTCTATTTTGAGCGCGAGGCGCCCAAACTGACCTCCTGGTTTCAGGTGCTGGCGGACCGGGCGTTGTCGGAGGTCGTGCGGACTGTCTTGCGCCTGCCGGCGGAGGTGGCGGGTCTCAATATCGACCGGTATGCCGCCATCCTGGAGGAGCGTCTCGACTTTGAGGATTTCAAAGATCCCGCCAAGCTCGACGACTTCATCAAGCGTTTTACGATCCTCCATGATCTGGACAATGCGCCGGCCCCGGGGCTTTCGGCGCGTGCCGCGCTTGCCGCGCCCCTTGATCCGCGTGGGGCCGGCTTCGGTCTGTCGGCGGATTTGATGCTCACCCTGGCGCAGATTCGCCGTCGATAGCGCCTGTCGGCAGGGCAGTTGGCCCCGTGGGGCCGGCCTCAGGCTCCATGATTTCCACGCGGGCGTCATCGGGCTCATAGCTCGACATGTCCATCTGGGGGCCGTCTGGATTCTCGATCCCCAGAATTCCGCTCAGGCGTTCGAAACTCTGGGTCGCCGTCGTTGCCTCAAATTCGCCCTGGGCGAAAAAGGCCTGCAGCTTGGGTTGCTGGTCAATCGCCTTATCCGTTTCCGGATCGCTTCCCTGTCGATAAGCCCCCATACGGATCAGTTCCTCACGATCCTCGTAGGTGGCCATGGATTTGCGGGCGGCAAGGCGCACCGCATTTTCCCAATCGGAGTGGGCGCCGGGAAGGGTACGGGAAATGGAGCGCACCAGATCAATGGCGGGATAGCGGCCCTGCTCGCCGATGCTGCGCGAGAGCACAAGGTGCCCGTCCAGCAGGCCTCTCACGGCGTCCGCGATGGGTTCATTATGGTCATCGCCTTCAACGAGAACCGTGAAAATGCCCGTGATATCGCCCTGGGTCCCCATGCCCGGACCGGCCCGCTCGAAAAGGCGCGGCAATTCGGAAAAGACCGTCGGCGGATAACCCTTGGCAAGGGGAGGCTCACCGGCGGATAATCCAATCTCCCGCTGGGCCATGGCAAAGCGTGTGATGCTATCGATCATGCACAGAACCTGGCGGCCCCGTTTGCGTTGATCCTCAGCGATCGCCATTGTCAGATAGGCCGCCCGCCGGCGCATGAGGGGCATTTCATCGGCCGTGGCGACCACCACCACGGAGCGGGCAAGCCCGCTTTCGCCCAAATTCTTGATAATAAACTCATTAACCTCGCGGCCGCGCTCACCTATCAGACCAATGACATTAATATCGGCTGAAGATCGGCGCGCCAGCATGGACAAAAGCGTTGATTTACCAACTCCCGAGCCGGCGAAAATACCCATGCGTTGGCCCTCGCAAAGGGGGGCCATGGTGTCCAGGGCGCGGATCGATGTCTCGATCTTGCGGCCGATGGGGCGCCGGGCGCAGGCATTGGGCGGCGTGTTGATCAGGGGCACGACGAATTCGCCGCGGGGAAGGGGGCCTTTGCCATCAATGGGCGCGCCCTTGGCATCGATAATGCGGCCGAGCCAGCCATCGCATGGGCGGATGGACGCTATGGTTTCGCTAAAGTTGACGCCGCAACCGACGGAAATGCCGTGAAGGTCTTCGGTGGCCATCAGAATGGCCCGGTCGCCGCGAAAGCCAACGGTCTCACAGACGACCATGGCGCCGGAGCGGGTCTGAACCTCGCATTGATCGCCGACGGCCAGCACCCGTTCAAGGCCAACGACCTCGATGGTCATGCCGAGCGCGCCGGCCACCTGCCCGCGCCAGGTGGGTTTGGGCAGGGACCGGAATTCGGATGCCAACTCGTCGAGAATTTTCATCGATCACGCCCTTCTTCGTTTCCATGAAGATTACGCGCCAGATGTAAAAAGACCATCAGCAGAACCCGGCAGATCGACACAAGCAGCGACCGCGAAGCGATCTGTACGGCAAAGGTAAGGTGAGATAGCAGCGATGATCACGCACGGCATCGGCCTGTTCGACTTGACGGAAACACGGCTTGATTATCTGGAGACGCGCCATGCGCTGATCGCGCAGAATGTGGCCAACGGCAACACACCGGGTTACCAGGCAAAGGATCTTGTGGCTTTTGAAAAGGTCATGGATACAACACGCCATGTGACGGTTGGCCGGACCCATACGGATCACCTGGTCCAGGACCGGCAGACCGATCCGTTTCGGGCCGACCGTCGGCCGGCCGTCTGGGAAACGGTGCCGAGCGGCAATTCCGTGAATATGGAAGCTGAAATGCTGAAAGCATCGCAGGTGGCCGGCGCCCACTCCCTGGTCTCGAACATCTATGCCAAGCACATGTCCATGCTGCGGATGGGATTTTCCGGCGCAGCCTAACACAGATTTTCCGGCACAGGAGAAACTATGGATCCGCTCGCCATGACCATGCGCGTGGCCGCCGCAGGCCTTGAAGCGCAGAGCACGCGCATGCGTGTGGTGTCTGAGAACATCGCCAACGTCAATTCCACCGGCTCATCGCAGAATGATGACCCGTTCCGCCGAAAGACGATCCAGTTCGAAAACATCCTGGATCGGCGTGCCGGCGTGAATTTCGTACAGGTGAAGGAGATTGGCGTCGACAAAAGCCCGTTTCGCACCGTTCACAGCCCCGGGCATCCGGGAGCGGACGAAAATGGTTATGTGCGCCATCCCAATGTCAATGCCCTGATCGAAATGACGGATCTGCGGGAGGCCAGCCGAAGCTACGAGGCCAACCTGAATGTTATCGAGCAGGCGCGCAGCATGTTGACCCGCACGATTGGCCTGCTGGAGCGGACGTGATGCCGGCGGCCGGGACCATGGAGCGGACACGTGGGAGCGGACACGTGGGGGCGGACACGTGATTGATCGGATTTGAGGGACAGGAGCGGGCATTATGATTACGCCGTCCATTGGCGCGGTGGCGCAGCTTTACTCGCAGGCGCGCAGTTTGGGCGCCGACGGTCCCGGAGCGTCGGCCGACACCCAGGCCATTGCGGCCGATTTTGGTGCCGCCATGAAAACCGCAGCCACCAGGGCCGTCGAGACGGTCAGCGATGCGGAACGGATGAGTGCCGCCGCGGCGCAGGGGAAGGCGAGCGTGAAGGACACCGTCCATGCCCTCGTCGAGGCGGAAATGACGGTTCAGGCGATTGTTTCGGTCCGCAACAAACTTGTGGAAGCCTATCAGGAAATCATGCGTATGCCAATTTGAGGGAGACAATGACGGAGGCGGATATCATCCAAATTGTGCGCGATGGGTTGTGGACCACTCTGCTGGTCTCGCTTCCCGTCCTGCTCACCGCGACGGGGGTGGGGCTCGTCATTGCGCTTTTACAGGCCTTGACCCAGATCCAGGAAATGACCCTGACCTTCGTGCCCAAGATCATCGCCATCTTGATGACCCTGGGACTGTCGTTACCCTTCATGATGCTCACCTTACGCCGGTTCGTAGATCTTCTGTCGGAACGGATGACCTCCTTCCATCCATAAACGTCGTCATCGTTTTTCCTTGGGCACGGGTGCATCATGGCTCATATGCTGTCCCTTCGCGGCGGTTTCGGTCACCGGGACGTCCTGTTCGCCGTTGGAATTCTCTTTGTTCTTACCATTCTATTCCTGCCCATCCCGGCCTGGGCCCTTGATCTGGGGCTGGCCCTGTCTTTGTCGCTGAGTGTCCTGATCCTTATGGTGGTCCTGTGGATTGAGAAGCCGATCGCCTTCTCGTCCTTTCCCATGGTCCTCCTTGTGGCGACAATGCTGCGTCTGGCCCTCAATATCGCGTCGACACGGTTGATTTTGTCCCAGGGTCACAATGGGACCAACGCGGCCGGCGGCGTCATCGAAGGCTTTTCCCAGTTCATCATGGGCGGGAATTTCGTTATCGGGATCATTGTCTTTGCGATTCTGGTGATTGTGAACTTCGTCGTAATCACCAAGGGTGCCACGCGGATTGCCGAAGTGGGGGCGCGCTTCACGCTTGATGCGATCCCCGGAAAACAGATGGCCATCGATGCGGACCTGTCGGCGGGTCTGATCGACGAGACCCAGGCCCGGGTCCGGCGCAAGGAATTGGAAGACGAAAGCACTTTTTTCGGGTCCATGGACGGCGCATCGAAGTTCGTCCGCGGCGATGCGGTTGCGGGCTTGATCATCACCTTCATCAATGTGCTTGGGGGGATGATCATCGGTGTTGCGCAGATGGGCATGGAAACCGGCGCGGCCGCGGCGGCCTACACCACACTGACGGTCGGCGACGGGCTTGCGAGCCAGGTCCCCGCCGTGATCGTGTCCCTGGCGGCTGGCCTGCTCGTTGCCAAGGGCGGCACGCTCGGCCGGGCCGAACAGGCGGTCATGGACCAGCTTGGCGGTTATCCAAAGGCGCTGGCAATGGTCAGTGTCTTGCTGCTGATTTTCGCGGCCGTGCCGGGACTGCCCTCCCTGCCATTTCTGCTCATTGCCGTCGGCGTGGGCAGTCTGAGCTGGGTTCTCTTTCGCAAGGCGGCGGCGGAAACTGGGGAGGAAAGCGGCCAGGATGACGAGCAAGTTCTCGATGCATCGTCATCAGATGAACGGGCGGAGGATGCCCTCCATGTGGAAGACATTCAGCTCGATGTGAACCCCCAATTGGTGAGCCATATTTCACAGCCCGACAAGGGCCTCTCACCGAAAATCAAATCGCTACGCCGCCGATTTGCCAGGGAATATGGTTTCCTTCTGCCGCCGGTTCGGATCCGCGACAATGTCTATTTGCCCCACGAAACCTATCGGATTTCGGTCCAGGACGTGGAGGTGGCAACGGGGAAGATCCGCATGCAGCACTGCCTCGTGATCGATCCGGCGGGGGAGAAAATCGATATGCCGGGCGAAGAAACCCGGGAGCCCACCTTTAACATGCCCGCCGTCTGGATCGATCCGGCCCGGGCCGAGGAAGCCGAGGCCAAGGGGTATACGGTCATTGACCCCGACAGTGTGATGGCGACCCATTTGGCCGAAGTGATCCGGGATCATCTGCCGCGCTTGTTGACCTATTCCGCGCTGCAACGCCTGCTCGACAGCTTACCGGTGGAATACCATAAGCTGCTCCACGAGCTTGTCCCCGGACAGATCAGTGCGGTGATGCTGCAACGGGTGCTGCAGGTGCTGCTGGAGGAGCGCCTGTCCATCCGTAATCTTCCCCTTATCCTTGAGGCGGTCACCGAGGCGGTATCCTGGACGCGCAATGTCACGATGATCGCGGAACATGTTCGCTCCCGCCTGGGCCCTCAGATCTGCGGCGGGCTAATCGCGGGCGATGGGTTCATTCCCGTGATCACGGTCTCGCCGGCCTGGGAGCAGAGTTTCCTGGAAGCCATCCATGTGCAGGGGCAGGATCGAACCCTGGCCATGGCGCCGAGCCGGGTCAATGACTTCATCAACCAGGCCCGGGCGCGGATCCAGGAATACACAACCATGGACTGCTGGCCCGCGATTCTGACGAGTGCGGAAACACGGCCCTTCATTCGCTCCGTTTTGGAGCGGGTGAGCGCCATGACCCCAGTCATTTCCCATGCGGAACTTCATGCCAAGGCAGCCATTCGCACCGTTGGTCAAATCTGAGGCATGCCATGGATATTGAGGGTGCCTTTCTTGCATTTGTCTTTCCCATTTTGATCGTTTTCGCGCGGATTGGCACCTTTACCATGGTCATGCCGGCCATCTCGTCGAGCTTTGTATCGGCGCGTTTCAGGCTCGCCCTGGCGATGGCCCTGTCCATTGCCCTGGCGCCCAGCGTGGCCCCTGTGCCGGGCGCGGCGGCGACGGATTTGGCGCGGCTTTTGCCACTTGTGGCCAGTGAAATGGTGATTGGCCTGTTTTTGGGCTCGATCAGCCGTTTTCTGATTTACGCCCTCGCCATGGCCGGGCAAATCATTGGGCAGAGCATCGGCTTGTCGAACATTTTTGTTTTGCCGGGCATGGGCGATGAGGTGGCCTCGGCCCTTTCGTCCTTGTTTGCGGTGACGGGCCTTGTTCTCTTCTTCGTCACTGATCTCCACCATCTGGCAATCGAAGCAGCGGCAGCGAGCTTTCAGATTTTGCCCATTGGCGCACCCTTCGAGATCGGCCTTCTGGCGGAGCGCCTGGCCCATACACTTCAGTACAGCCTCACACTGGCTGCTGCTCTCTCCGCGCCATTCCTGGTCCTTGGGTTTGTCTTTTATCTCGCTGTCGGTCTGATCAACCGTATGATGATGAGTCTTCCAGTCTTCTTTATCAGTCTGCCCGTAGCCCTTGGCGGCGGCATTGGAGTCCTCATGCTGCTTACCGGCGCGGTGTTGAGCGGTTTTGCCCAGGGGATGAGACAAGGCATCCTTTTGTTCGGTCCGTAGGGGGGGCTATGAGTGAGGATCAGGACGAAAGCCAAAAGACCGAGGAACCGACCGAAAAGCGCCTGCGGGAGGCACGGGGCAAGGGAAACCTGCCGGTCTCGCGTGAGGCGGCAACGGTGCTGTCTATTTTCGTCATGGCTGTCCTTGCAAGTTTCAGCGGACCGGCCGCTGCCACCCATATTTTCCTGGTGCTGAGGGGCGTTTTCGGAAATGCCCATGACATTTCCATCGGCGATGTGTCCGCCGATCCGGCGGCCGTCAGTGGTGATATTCTTTGGGCGCTGCTGCCCTCGCTGGCGTTCATTTTTGGTGCGTTTGCCCTTGGCGGTCTTGCGGCCGCGGCCGGGCAAAATGCACTCGTTTTCGCCAGCGACCGCATAAAGCCAAAATTCGATAATATCAGTGTGGTGAAGGGCGTTGGACGCCTTTTCTCCTGGTCTTCGATTGTAGAGTTTCTTAAAGGGGTGGCGAAAATTGCCGTTGTCGGAACGGTGGCGGGAGTGCTCGTCCTGTCCGATCTGGAGCACATGGAATTGATGGTCGGGACCGATGTGTCTTCAATCCCCGGGTTGATCCGGGATGCGGCCATTGAGCTTCTTCTCGTCACGTTGATTGCCAGTTCCGTCATTGCAGCGGCGGATATTCTGTGGCGCCGGTGGGACTGGCGCAAGAAGCTGCGCATGACCCGTCAGGAGATCAAGGACGAGCACAAACATTCCGAAGGGGATCCACAGGTCAAGGCTCGGGTGCGAGAGATCCGGCGCGAAAGGGCGCGAAAGCGGATGATGGCGGCCGTGCCCAGTTCAACCGTCGTAATTGCCAACCCCACCCATGTGGCCATCGCCCTGAAATATGATCGGGGCAAGATGCCGGCGCCGGTCTGTGTGGCGAAGGGGGTTGATCGCACAGCCCTGCGGATCAAGGACGTCGCCAGGGACCACAATGTTCCCATTGTGGAGAACCGGATCCTGGCGCGGGCCCTTTATGCGGCCGTGGAACTCGACCAGATCATTCCGCGTGAGCATTTCGAGGCGGTGGCCGAAATCATCACCTATGTCTACAAGATCGACCAGCGCGCCGTACACAAATAAGGGACCAATTAAGATGCGCCTGCGGCCTTTCACGTGGGCTTGGGGCGGTGACGTTCCGCAAAGACCTGCATGACGGCCCGCGCGAGGTCCACGGGCAGGTTGGAGAGAATGGGTGCCGCGCGGCGATCGGGCATGCGGTCAAGAACCTGCACGATGATTGCCACATCCATGGATTTCAGAATATCCGCGGCGGCCTTGGGCTTCATCGTTTCATACAGCGAGCGCATCCGCTCGATATCTTCGTCGGCCTTGGCATCAAGGGTCGTCAGAAGGCCTTCTATATCCTGGCGCAGGGTCCTCAGTTCACGCACATGGGTGTCGGCCCGAAGGATTGCGGCGTCCGCGAGTGCGCGCTTTTCGGCAATGGTTTGGGCCTCGGCGGCGAGGCGCTGCCGTTCCTTTTCAAGGGCTCTCATGGTCTCGATGGGGGCCACATAGGCGTTGGCGATGGCCGCATCGAGCGTGTCGAGAAACGAGCACTGCGGGGCGGTCCCTGCCTCGGGGTCGGGCCCTTTGGTCCCTGGATCCGTATGCGCTCCATCGGCGGTTGCGTCCTTCAGCAGGTCCCGCGCCCAGGGTCGGTCATGGGTGCCGAATTCCGTTGCCGCGCGACGGGCGGTACGCGCCGTATCCGTTTCGGACCGGGCGATCACGTCGCCAGCCTTGCCGAGCGACAGGGCCGCAAGACTGACGGCCGCAAGGGACATCAAGCGTTTGGGCATCATGGACGGGCTCCCCCATCGGTTCCTGTCATCGGCGCTGGATCATCGTCCGTATCACGAGCAGTATAGTTGCGCATGGACGCGAGGAGTTCCTGGACATCCGGCCGGCCGGCGGCCGATGGCGCGGGCGGCACCCATCGGCGCAAAGGCCCGTCGCGCGGCGGTGAAAATGACGTGACGGCAGCCTCACGTGATGCCGGGTCAGACAGGGGGGCGCCAGACAGGGGTGCGCCAGACAGGGGCGCGCCAGGTGTGGGCGCGGGTGGCTTGGGCGCGATGGACGCCGGAGACGGGGAGGGCGCCGGCTCCTCGGCCAGAAGCTCCGGATTGGCTCGCGCCGCATCGCTGGAGGCCGCGCGCAGGCGGCGTTCCGCGCGGCGGCAATGGGCAAGCAGGACCCGAAGTTCCCGGTTCTGGCGGGCACAGGCCTCCATGGATTGCTCCAGGGTCTGGCCCACGGTCTCACCGGCGGTCCGCATACGATCAAAGAGCGTCTGTGAGGCGTCGACCTGGGCCGAGAAATCCTGAAGCAGGCCACGCATGGCCCCGAAACTCACCTGCATTCTGCGCAAACGTCGTTCAACGCGCAAAATCTGCCAAATGAGCGCCATGATGACGAATACGATCAGTCCGTCGAAGATAAGGGCCATCATGTTGGCAGCACTCCACTCAGGGATTGTTGATCAACCAGGGATTCGTCCACTTTAACGGCGATGTTGCCATTGCGCTGTCCCATCTCGCCGCGGAGCAATTCCTGACCGCGCAAGAGCAGACGCACCGTTGAGTCCGGGGACATGTCGAGGATGATCTGCGTGCCCTTGGTCCAGCCGAGTGCCTCGCCAAGCGTGATGCGCGACTGGGAGAGGATGGCGCGCAGGTCCACCGTCATTTTCATCAACTCGTTCTTGAAATGATGTTCCCAGGCGCAATCGCCGCCGAAACTCTCCCCCATGAAGACCTGGAGCAGCATGGCGCGCACGGGCTCAAGAGTGGCGTAGGGAATGACCAGATCGAGATATCCCGGCAGGTCATTGACATTGACACGGATGCGGACCAGCGCGGCGACATTCGTTGCACGGCAGATCTGCGCCAGTTGCGGCGTCGTCTCGAACTGGTCGACATCGAAGGAGACGGACGACACCGGCTCGAACGCGGCGCCCAGACAATCCGCCAGGTGCTTTGATACCCGGCGCATGAGGCGTTGTTCAATGGATGTCAGGGGGCGGATTTCCGGCGTCTTCTGGCGCTTGTTTCCGGCACCGAGCAGCACCTCGACCATGTTGCCGACAAGCCGCGTGTCAAACACGAACATGCTGGAGCCGTCCCATTCCGGCGCCTTCAGCACCGCCATGGCGGTTGGCATAGGGACGGTAGAGATGTACTCCCCAAACCGGATCGGCCCAATCGACTCCACGTCCATCAGAACGCTCGCGCCCATGAGCTGGCGCAGATTGTCGGTGGCGGTCCGAACAAAACGGTCCATGACGACATCCAGCATGGGAAGTCGTTCATAGTTGACGATTGTTGAATCGGCGATGAGCTGCATCACCGAAGGGGTGGGCTGGCCCCCGGTGCCGGCGGGCGTGTCGAGCAGGCGGTCGATGTCGTTCTGCTGCAGATGGGGATCGACGCCGGAAGGGGAGGCACCGGCCGAGGGAGGCGTCGCGGCGTCCGCCGCGTCCTCGACTGCGTCGTCAAAAGAGGCCGGGGCTGTGTCGGGATGATCCATGGTCATTTGATCAGCAGCTCCTGTATCAACACGTCGGAGACGATCTCCCGGTCCAGGATGAGGTTGAACCGGTGGCGAAGATCGAAGCGTAACCGCGTTAACCCTGCAGAACCCCGAAGATCCGTATCTGTCAGTTCAGGGAGATACGCATGCAGCATGTCCAGAAGATAGGGTTGCCGCTCCCCTAAGAGATCGCCGTGATGCGGTTCGATCACAACGGCGATCCGCAGGCGCATGTGCCCGCTTTGGGGCGGCGCGCGGTTCAGGATGAGGATCGGCAGATCAATCACGCTCGCCTTCGGCTCCGCGCCGATGGGGGTCGGCTCAGGGGCCGGCGCCAGGGCGTTCTCGACCCCTGCCAGCCACGCATCGACCGCTTTGCCGCCGCCCGCCGCGAACAGGCCGGCCAGGATGCCCCCGATCCCGACCGCCAGAACGCAAAGAACCACGGCCGCAAGGGTCCCGATGCGACGATGCATCGAGTTTTTGGAAGATTTTTCAAGAGTGTCGTCCGGTGCTGCCATAAGACTGAAAGCCCTGATCCTGTATCGCTGGGTCCATCGCCCGCCGCACCCGGATGTTCCTAGAGGAAACGGGTTTCGGGCGGTTTAAGTCGGACGATCAAAGACTAGTCCTTTCCAGGATAAAATCAGCGTAATCGGGTTTTGGGGGTAAGGCGTCGGATGACGGCAGTGACCGCGGACAAGACCGAGTTCGACAGTTTTGTTCGAACCATGCGTTCTCTTGGAGATACACGGCTCGTTCTTTTGGCCGCTCTTGGCCTTGGCATGGTCGCGCTGATCGTGCTCATGGCTTACTCGATTTCGCGCCCCAGTTTCTCTCTTCTTTACAGTGATCTTCAGCCAGAAGATGCCGCCGGGGTTGTTGCCGAAATCGAACGTCTGGGCGTGCCGGTCAGGATCGGCGCCGATGGCACGCGCATCGAAGTGCCCGAGCAGCAGGTCAGCCGCGTCCGTCTGGAGTTGGCCGGTCGCGGTCTGCCGGTCAGCGGTGCGGCGGGCTATGAGCTGTTCGATGAACAAGGATCCCTCGGCCTGACCAGCTTTATGCAGCAGGTCAACCGGGTCAGGGCCCTGGAGGGCGAGTTGGCCCGCACCATTCAGTCACTTGAGGCCGTGAAGGCCGCGCGCGTCCATCTTGTGCTCTCCGAACGCGATGCCTTTACGCGGGAGCGGACGGACCCCAGCGCGTCCGTCGTGGTTAGGGTCAAGCGGGGCGGTGCCCTGGGTCAGGCGCAGGCCCGAACGATCCGCCATCTCGTCGCCGCCGCCGTTCCAGGATTAGAGCTCAGTAAGGTGACGGTTCTTGATGCGCGCGGAAACACGCTGCTCGCCGAGGATCAAGGCGCGTTCCCGGGCGCAGGTGCGGTGTCCGACCGGGCATCGGCGCTTGAGGCATCCTTGACCTCGGCCATTGAGCGGTTGCTCATTCCCCGCCTGGGGGCCGGCAATGTGCGTGTACAGGCCAATGTGGACCTGTCCATGGATCGCGAAGTCATTCGTGAAAAGATTTTCGATCCGTCCCGTACGGCCCTGCGCTCCAGTCAGATTGTGGAGGAGACCGAAGAGTCCCGGGAACTCTCCAGCGATCAGGCGACGACGGTGGAGCAGAACCTGCCCGAAGCCGATATTCCTGTCGGTGATGCGGGCACCAACCGCAATGATCTCTATAGAACCGAGGAAACAACCAATTACGAGATTTCCTCCGTGGCAAGAGAGCGTGTGCGTGAACCCGGCGAGGTGAAACGCGTGAGCGTGGCGGTGATGGTCAATGGAACGCGCACGACGGCGCCGGACGGGACCTCTGTTTACGCACCGCGTTCCGCCGAGGAATTGCAGCGCATCGAGGCCCTTGTGAAATCGGCCATTGGCTTTGATGAGGCGCGGGGCGACCGGGTCACGATCGAAAACCTCGAGTTCGTAGCCCTCGAGACGACCCTGCCGCCGGTGACCGATGTCTCGGTGACACAGGTCCTGAGCCGAAACATCGTGACCGTCATCCAGTGGCTTGTCCTGCTGACAATCTCCGTACTTGTTTTGATGATTGGTGTGCGTCCTGTCGTGGACCGGCTCATCGCGGCCATGCCTGCCGCTGGCGCGGGATCCCCATCCCCGTCCGAGGCACCGGCGGAGAATGCGGAGGCCCTGGCCCTGCCGGATCAGGCCGGGCCGGAGATCCCGCAACTGGAGTCCATGTCGGACAGTCGCGCCGTCTCGGCCGCGTCTGTTGATGTTGCCCTGGAACAGATGATGGAACTGCGCGCGGTGAAGGGGGAGGTGCGTGCAAGCTCAATCCGCAAGCTGGGCCAGATTGTCGACGAGAACCCCGAGGAGATGCTCGCCATCATGAGAAGCTGGATCCACGAGGAGGCCGTTTGATCCCATGCGCGCTTTTCTCTTCGAACGGTCCTTCGACAAACCTGTTCCGCCGCCGCCCGATCCCGGACCTCCGCCCGAACCCACCGTCACGGTGCGCGAAGCGGAGGAAATGGTCAGCGCCGCGCGTCAGGAAAGTTATGACAAGGGGTATGCGGAGGGCGTAGCCCAGGCGCGCGAGGACCTCAGCGAGCAGGTCAAGACTCGGATCGCCGAAAGCCTGGAGGCGGTACGCCGCGAACTGCCAAAGGTCGACAGTGATCTGGCCGAGGTGTTGACCGATATCGAGGTAAGGGCGACCCGGGTAATCTTGAGCCTGGTCTCCCACTTCGCGCCGCGTCTGTCGGATGTCATCGCGCAAGGCTTGGCGCGGGATCTGGTGGCAAAGGCATTATCCGTAGCAGGAAATAAGCCGGATCTGATCGTGGAATGTTCACAAGAGGTGAGTGCCTTCATCAAAGAGGCCTTCGATTGGGACGGCGACGGGCAGGCCATCACGGTGCGCACGGACGCGGACCTGAAGGGTGCGGCCGTCAAGGTGCGCTGGGAGCACGGCGAGGTCTTCTGGGATCCGGCCGATACCCAAAGCGAAGTCGACGCCCTTCTGGCCGCCGCCGCTGAGACTTTGGAATAGGGTGATCCTTCCAAGGCAAAGGCCTAAGACTATCATCAATCAGGGGAGAGACTTACATGGCAAACGATCCGCATCAGACGGATAATTCTTTCACCAAGGGAACGCGAGGCGTTGAGGCCGAAACGGGCGAGCCGGCCAAGGGGGACGCATCGGCCACTGGCGGTGCATCCGCGCAGCCCGGTCAAAAAGATGCTTCGGGGGAGGACGGACGGCTGCAGGCGCTTCATGCGGTGCCTGTGGACCTGCAGGTTGTTCTCGGTCATGCCTCCCTGCCCGTGGCGCAACTTTTGAAGCTGTCCCGCGGCGCCGTGGTGGAGATTGACCGCAAGGTGGGCGAAAGCGTCGACATTCATGTGAACAGCCACCTGGTCGCCCGCGGCGAGGTGGTGATCCTCGACGATAACAAGCTCGGCATTACACTGACGGATATTGCCGGAGCGCAGAGCCTTGCGGGTCTGCCCGGGCGGGTCGCATGAGGGTCGCCCGGTTCATGGCACGTTTGAGCAGTCTGTCCATTTGTGTGCTGATGCTTTTGGCATCTGGGGACGTGGAGGCGGCGCCGATCACGCTGCAAATCGGCGATGAGCCGGCCGCCTTTACCGGCCGGCTGTTCCAGATCATTGCTCTGATGACGGTATTGAGCCTCGCGCCATGGATTTTGATGACCGTGACGAGCTTCATCAGAATCGTGATCGTGTTGTCGCTGCTTCGCACGGCCCTGGGGCTGCAGCAGACCCCGCCCAATATGGTGGTCATCTCCCTGGCCCTGTTCCTGACGGCCTTCATTATGGCGCCGACCATGGACAGGGCGTGGCTCAATGGTGTCAACCCCATGCTGAATGATACGGTGACACCGGAGCAGGGGATCGAGCGCACCATTGCCCCTTTTAGGGATTTCATGGAGCTGGAGGTGCGGCCCAAGGATCTTGCCCTCTTTCAAACCTTGCGCGGGAGTGCCGCTCAGTCTACGGATGGTGGAGATCTTCTTGGAGGGAGCGGCGAGGCGAGTGAAGCCGGCGACAGGGCGGGACTTGCCAGCACGCTCGATGCCTTGGAGCCCCAAAGGGGCGAGGACCGGGCGCCTTTGAGCGTCCTTGTGCCCGCGTTCATCATTTCCGAATTGCGGCGGGCCTTCGAGATTGGCTTTCTCGTCTTCATGCCGTTTCTGGTGGTGGACATCGTGGTTGCGGCCATATTGATGGCCATGGGCATGATGATGCTGCCCCCTGCCATTGTGTCCTTACCCTTCAAGATTGTCTTCTTCGTGATGATTGATGGCTGGAACCTGATCGCCGGCAATCTCGTGAAGTCATTCGCAGGCGGATAGATCACCTGGGCACAGCCCATAACTCCCAATCCCGATGTGAACGAAAGGACCCTGGTGCGCCATGGGAGCGATCAAGATACGCGATAACTACCATGCCCTGACCGGGCCGGAAAAGGCGGCCATCATGTTCCTGACCATCGGCGAGGATCGTTCCTCCTCCATGATGGAACGGCTCGAAGAGGATGAAATCCGGATCGTGTCCCGGGCCATGGCGGGGCTCGGCACCATCACCGCGCCCCTGCTTGAGGAACTGATTTCCCAATTCACCGAACGTATGGCCCGGGGCGGCGCCGTCATCGGCAACTTTGACAGTGCCGAGCGCATGCTGAGCAGCTTCATGCCCAAGGACCGCGTCGCGGATATTATGAACTATATCCGGGGCCCCGGCGGGCGGTCCGCCTGGGAGCGGATGTCCAATGTCAACGAGACCCTGCTCGCCAAATATCTGCAAGGGGAGCATGAGCAAACCATCGCCGTTGTCCTGTCGAAGATCGCCCCGGACCATGCGGCCAAGGTGCTGCCCTTGCTGCCAAGACCGCTCGTGCGCGACGTGATCCGGCGCATGGTGTCGCTCCAATCGGTGTCCCAGGAGATCCTGGCGGATATCGAGGAAATGCTGCACCGGGAACTGATGATCGATTATGCCCAGAGCCGCGGCGGTGACACCCACGAGCACCTGGCCGAGGTGTTCAACAGGACCGGCCAGGACCTCCTGCAGGATTTGATGACCGATTTGGAGGAGGATGATCCGGAGGCCGTCGGCCGCATCAAGCAGCTGATGTTTACTTTTGAGGATCTGGTTGAACTCGACCCCATCTCGCTTGGCACCGTCATTCGCTCCTGCGACACGGATCTGTTGGTCTACGCCCTGAAGGCCTGTGATGAGGAAACGCGGCAGATTTTCCTGTCCCACATGTCCCAAAGGGCTGGTGCAATCCTGATCGAGACGACCGAAAGCCTTGGTCCCGTGCTCAGCCGTGACGTGGAGGCGGCGAAGACGGCGATCGTGCGCAAGGCTAAGGAACTGGCCGAGGCCGGAACGATTGTGATCCAGCGCGATGGCGAGGGGGACGGCATCATCTATTGAGGGCCGCCGGGCTTGCCACACGTCCCGGGGTGCCGTGCGGCACGCCCGGGGCTCTTGGCTCAATCGTCCGGGATGAGCTTTCTGGACAGATCTTCCACCGCCTTGGCCGCCGGCGCCTGGGGAAAGGTGGCGATGATGGGGGTTTGGCGCCGGATCGAGTCGCGCACCTTGGAATCGCGGGGCAGGATTCCGGCGAGGGGCGGTTCATGCTTCAGAAAATTGCGGCAGGCATTGGCCAGGGCCTCGTAAGTGCGCTGGCCGGCCATTTTTCCCTCGGCCTGATTGATCACGATACGAATGTCACTGGAGCGATCACGCATCATGGAAACCTTGATGAACGCGTAAGCGTCCGTCAGGGAGGTGGGCTCGTCGGTGGCCACCACCAGGATCATGTCGGACAGACTGCTCAAGGTGGTGACGGCAGCGTCGATGCCGGCCGACAGATCCAGGATGATATGATCATAGGACTGACCGACTCGCTTCAGGCCCACGGCGAGTTCCACAAGGTCTTCCCGGCGCAGAAGGCTCAACGCGCCGGAACCCGAACGCCCCGCCAGTACGTCAAAGCCGCCCGGCGTTCCGGCACCGCCATGGAATTTGCTGACCGCATCCTGCAGTTCAAGGTGCCCCGCGACCACGGCGCCCAGATCGCGGTTCGGTGTGAGGCCCAATTGGACGTCCACATTGGCAAGGCCAAGATCACCGTCGAAGATCAAAACACGGCGCGCCCGGTGGGCGAGGGCATGGGCAAGGCTTACGGCGAACCATGTCTTGCCGACCCCGCCCTTGCCGGACGCGACCGCGATGATCGCGCCCGCACGGGGACGTGGCTCGGCTTCGGTCCGGCTTTGGGTGCGTTCGGACGGGTTCGTCGGCCCCAGGTCGGCGGTGGACGAGGGAATGGGCGCGGTCTCGCTCATGGGATGGGGCTCTCCTTGTGCAGGCGCCGGGTCTGCGACGTGGATTGGGGCGTCGTCCGGGGTTCCGGTTCGGCCGGTGATGGGGGTGCGGAGTGTATCGCCGGCTGACCGGCGCCACCGCCGGGAGCCTGTGGCCTGGCCGACGGTGGGACCGAAAGCACGAGCCGGGCGAGCAGGCCGGGATCCATGGGCGTCAGGCCCTCGGCGAGGTAGGGTGTGCGGCTCGCCTGGGCCAGTGCAAGGCCCGTGGACTGGAGCAGCCACAGGATACTGCCGAGCCGGCGTGCCGCGTCGATCCGTGTCACGATCAGTCTGCGTGCGCCCATTTCCTGAAAAATCCGGGCACTGTCGACGAGGTCGCCAATATCCGCGCCGGCGGCAAGCACGAGCACGGGCTCCATGTCGGCGGCTTTCAAAAAGGCGATCAGGTCCTCCCGTTCCGCCCGGTTGAACGGGTTGGTGCCCGGCGTGTCCACGATGATGGTGCGCGGCCCTTGCGCGGCGCCGGCCCGGGCCTTCGCCACCGCCGCCTGCAGTGCCTGGGGCGTGTCGGCGGCGGTGCACTCGGCCTCCAAAAGCCCGGCGAATGCCTCCATCTGCGCCACGCCCCCTGCCTTGACCGTGTCCGTCGTAATCAGGTCCACGTGACCGCCGGCAAGGACCGCGCGGGCGGCCAGTTTGGCGGCGCTTGCGGTCTTGCCAACGCCGGGTGGCCCGATCAAAAGAAGGGGGCGGCGCGGAACATCCGGCAGGGGCGAGAAACCGAACCGGGTTTCCATGGCGGCCGTGAGGGCGAGAGCGCCGGTTTCGGCGTCAAAGCGTTTGGCATCGGCCAGTATGGCTTTGCCGAGGGCGCTTGGCACCCGGTGAAAAACGAGGGCCTGCCCCACATCGCGCAGGTCCAGCGGCGCGCTCGGGGCCGGCGCGTGAGACTGCGCGGGGCCGGCATGGCGCTCCTGGGGCGGAGGAATCACGGCAGGTGTTTGGGGCTGGGGCGCCGCGCGCGCACCGCCCCGGGGTTCGATGGGCGTGCCCAGTTCGGCCTGGAGCCGGGCGCGCAAGGCCGCCTCTATGGCGCTGGTCTCATCGAGCGTGTGGGCAACGCGCCGGGTGGCGGCGGGGTCGGGGATTTGCTCCACGGCGGCCCGCACCTCCACCCCGCGCCCGCGCCGCCCTTCATAGGTCGACACGATGATGGCGTCATCGCCCATGGCCTCGCGAACCTGAGCCATGGCCTCGGCCATCGTAGGAGCGGTGAAGGTTCGAATACGCATGGATGCCGGTCCCCTTCAGGCTCAGATCTGGGCCAGCGTTTTCAAACGCGCCTGGGGGTGAATTTCGTTTTGCGACATGACGACCGTCTGGGGGCGGAAACGCTCAATCACCGAGCGTACATAGGGCCGGGCAAGGGGACTGGTCAGCAGGACAGGCATTTCCCCCTGCGCGCCCAGTTGCTCGAAGGTGGTGCGGATCTGGTTGATGAAGTCCTGGAGCTGGGAGGGCGCCATGGCGAGTTGCCGTTCCTCACCCTGACCAACCAGGCTTTCCCCGAAGGCCTGTTCCCAGTCGGGCGAGAGGCAGACGAGCGGAAGATAACCGCCGCCCGGGTCCTGATTGGCCGCGCAGATCTGCCGCCCCAGCCGCATGCGCACATGCTCCGTTATCATCGTGATGGAGCTTGTGAACCCTGTGGCCTCGGAAATACCCTCAAGGATCGATGGCAGGTCGCGGATGGAAACGCGTTCACGCAAGAGGGCCTGCAGGATGCGCTGGATACCGGTCATGGAGATGTGTCCGGGCACCAGGTCTTCGATGAGTTTTTGATGATCGCCGGGCACGTCATCGAGCAGTTTTTTCGTCTCCGCATAGGAAAGCAGCTCGGGCATGTTGTCCTTCAGCACCTCGGTGAGGTGGGTGGTGAGCACCGTGGCCGGATCAACAACGGTGTAGCCGCGGAAAGCGGCTTCCTCACGCAGGCCCGCGTCGATCCACCGGGCCGGAAGGCCAAAGGCGGGTTCGGTCGTGTCCTCTCCAGGCAGGTCAACGGGCGCGCCGCGCGGATCCATGACAAGCAGGGCACCGACTTTCAGATTGCCCGCGCCCGCATCCATTTCCTTCACCTTGATGGCGTAGTGGTCGCTGCTAAGCTGCATGTTGTCCAGGATGCGCACCGATGGCATCACGAAACCCATGTCGCTCGCCAATTGGCGGCGCAGGGCCTTGATTTGATCCGTGAGGCGATAGCCTTCTGCATCGTTGATCAGGGGCAGGAGGCCATAGCCCAATTCCAGGCGCAGATTGTCCATGGCGAGGGCCGAACTGATGGGCTCTTCGGCCGGTTTTGCCTCGTCGACCTTCACCGACTCCGCCTCGGTGGCCCGGCGGCGCTGCTCCTTTTGTTGCTTGCCAAGCCAATAGGCCCCGTAGGCGCACGCGCCCGCGAGGGCAATGAACGTGACCTTGGGCGTTCCGGGCAGAACGACGACAATGGCAAGCACGGCCGAGGCCATCCCAAGGGCCTGCGGATAATTCGTAAACTGGCGGATCAGCGCCTGGTCAGTTGACCCATCCACTCCGGATTTGGACACAAGCAGGCCGGCGCCCACCGAAACGATCAGGGCGGGTATCTGGCTGACAAGGCCGTCGCCAACCGTCAAAAGGGTATAGGTGTTGGCGGCCGTGCCGATATCCATGCCCTTCTGCGCCATGCCGATGATCATCCCGCCGATCACATTGATAAACGTGATGATCAGACCGGCGACGGCGTCGCCGCGCACGAATTTGCTGGCACCGTCCATGGCGCCGAAGAAATTGCTCTCGTCCTCCAGGTCTTTACGCTTTTTCTTTGCGGTGGCCTCATCGATCAGGCCCGCAGATAAATCGGCATCGATGGCCATCTGTTTGCCGGGCATGGAATCCAGGGTAAAGCGCGCGGCAACTTCCGCGATACGGCCCGAACCCTTGGTGATGACGATGAAATTGACCAGGACAAGAATGGCGAAAATGATCACTCCAATGATCACATTGCCCTGCATGATGAAGCTGCCGAAGGCCTGGATCACGTCGCCGGCCGCGTCCGTCCCCTCATGGCCGCGGCTCAGGATGAGGCGCGTCGAGGCCAGATTGAGCGACAGGCGCATCAGGGTCGCGATCAACAGGACGGTCGGGAAGGCACTGAATTCAAGCGGCCTCTGAATGAACAGGGAGACCATAAGGATCAAGACCGAGAACATCAGCGAGACGCCCAGGAAGAAATCCAGAAACAGCGGCCCCATGGGCAGCAGCAGCACCGCCAGGATGCCCACAATGCCGCCCGCGACCATCAGGTCGCCGCGCTGGGTCAACTGGCGCATCAGCCCGATGATATCGAGCCCCGTACCGCCGCCGGCCGCCGATTGATGTCCTGCCTCGCTCACCGTGGTGTTGTCCTTTGTCCGCCCTTGCGTGGTCTGCCGGGATCAGGGATGGGCCGTGCGTGCATCGCCCGGCTGGGGAACGGGAACGCCTTCTTCGCTGTACTGTTTGAGCTTGTTCCGCAGGGTCCGGATGGAAATACCCAGAATATTGGCCGCATGGGTCCGATTGCCGAGGCAATGGTCGAGCGTGTCGAGGATCAGATCCCGTTCCACGTCCGCGACCGTTCGGCCCACTAGACTGCCGGCCGCCACGCGCACTTGCGCGGCTGCCTGTGCGGCGTGTTCCGCGGGCCCGCCCAGGGGCAGGAGCGCGGCCGCCCCGTCGACTTTCGAGCCATCCGGCAGGCGAATGGCGTCCTCGGTGATCTCATGGCCCGTCGACAGCAGAACCGACCGGTGCATGGTGTTCTCCAGCTCCCGGACATTGCCCTTCCAGGGATGGGCCACAAGGGCGCGCTTGGCCCGCTCGGAGAGGGGCTTGGGCACGATATCATTCGCTTGGGAATATTTGGCGATGAAGAATTCCACCAGGGCGAGGATGTCCTTTGGGCGTTCCCTCAGGGGGGGGATCTTCAAATTGACCACATTCAGGCGATAGAAGAGGTCTTCGCGGAACGTCCCTTCCTTAACGGAATCGGCCAGTTTCCGGTTCGAAGTCGCCAGGATGCGGATGTCCACCTTGATGGGTTTGGAGCCGCCGACCCGGTCGATTTCCCGTTCCTGGATCGCGCGCAGGAGCTTGGCCTGCAGACGAATATCCATCTCGCTGATTTCGTCGAGCAGCAAGGTGCCGCCATCGGCTTCCTCGAACTTCCCGATGCGCCGGGCGAGTGCGCCGGTGAAGGCGCCTTTCTCATGGCCAAACAATTCCGATTCGAGCAGATTTTCAGGGATCGCCGCACAGTTCACCGAAATTAAAGGGTGTTCGGCGCGCAGCGATTTGCTGTGCACATATTTCGCCATGACCTCCTTACCGACACCGGATTCTCCAGTGATCAGAATGCTGGCATTGCTCGGTGCCACCTGGTCCGCCAGGGCGATGACGTCGGCCATGACATCATCCCGGTAAATCATCTGCTGGCGGTCATCGGCCACGGCCGACAGAACCGCGCCGATTAACTCCGCATCGGGAGGAAGGGGGATGTATTCCTTCGCGCCGGCGCGGATGGCGTTGACGGCTGCCCGCGCGTCATTGCCGATGCCGCAAGCCACCAGGGGCACGACGATGTGTTCGCCGTTCAATGCTTCGATCAGCCGGCGGATGTCGAGGGCCACATCCACCATCAGCAGGTCGGCGCCGCGCCCGGCCCGCAGGTGATCAAGGGCGCTCTCAACGCTGGTGACATGGGCGACCTTGGCGCCCCGGTCGCTCGCGATCTTGGTCGCGGTACTGAGCTGACCGTCCAGAATTCCCACAATGAGCAATCGCATGGTTCTGCTCCTCAAAAATCAGGTCGTGAAGCGGCGCGCCTGGTCCCGCGGCGCCAGATGGGCATTGATGGCAAGCTCCAGGTGACGCGGGCTCTCGCGCCGTGCGATGGCCAACGCCGCCAGCGCATGGATGATATTGATCTGTCCCATCAGGGTGCTGCGCTCCTCGAGACGCTGGGCAATGGGGGCAAAGACCATGTGCCCCAACACCGCGCCGTAAAGGGTTGTCAGCATGGCAAGGGCCATGGCCGGACCGATGGCGGCCGGGTCATCCAGCAGGCGGAGCATCTGGATCAAACCCACCATGGTTCCGATCAATCCCATGGCCGGTGCGATTTCGGCGGCGCGGCGAAAGACTACGGCCGTGCGCCGGTGACGCTCATCGATGGCGCGCAGCTCATTGCTCAGAACCCGTTCCATGTCCTCCGGCGGCAACCCGTCGATCACCATGGTCATGGCCTTCTGGATGAAGGGCCGGCCTTGAAATTTCGGCAGGGCCTGCTCAAGCAGGGGCAGCCCTTCCCGGCGCACCTGCTCGGCCATGCGGACGGCAGCCGTCGAGACGCTCCGCACCGATGCGGCCGGGGACAGGACCACAAAGCGCAGGCCACGCGTCGCGCTCATTAGATCGGTCGCCGGTGTGCCCGCGGCGGTGATGAAAAGCGTACCCCCCAGCACAATGAGGAGGGAGCGCAGGTCCAGGAAAGCATCCGCCGGACCGCCAAGCGCAATGGCCGTCATCAGTGTAATGAGCGCAAGACCGAGCGCGAGGGGTGTGGAGACGTCAAAGTGCAGACGTTCCGCCTCATGCACAAGGTTGGTCAAGCGCTGACCTGTCTTTGGGGCCGAAGGCGCGGCCGAGGATCCGGACGTCATGGTCAAATGCCGCCCTTGACGATTTCGGTCATGGTAATCCCCAGGCGTTCCTCCACAAGCACCACTTCGCCGCGGGCGACCAGGCGGTCATTCACATAGATGTCGATGGCCTCACCGACCTTGCGATCCAGTTCCACGACGGCGCCCCGTCCGAGTTTCAGCAATTGACTGACTTCCATTTCCGTCTTGCCCAAGATGGCCGAAACCCGCACCGGTATGTCGTAAACGGCCTCAAGATCCGTTGCCGTCTTTTTGATATCGGCGCCTTCGGACTCCGCCTCGCTTTGGTCAGGTTCGGGAACCGGCTCGCCTTCCGGGTCCAGTTCCGGCAAGTCCACATTATCCCCGTCCGCCATGATGTCCTCGATCGCTCCTCATGTTACTGATCAAACAGGTCAAGTTGAGTGTTGCCCTCCGCCTCCAGATGCTCCCGGATCATGGTGCGCAGGGCCTCAAGCCCTTCGGCCCAGTTGCTAAAGGCCCCGCCATCGGCCCAACTCAAGGCGCAATCGGCACTGTCCACGGTGTCGTCCGGCGTGATCTCCAGATGTCCGGTAAAACCGGCGGCCTGCGCCGCTGCCTCGATCCGGCCGGCAAGTTCCTCGGCCATGGCCGGCGCCAGACGGATGGTGACCTGGGACGTCGTGCGCAGGGTGGAGAGAGCCTCCTTGATAATGGCCTCCAGATGATCCGCTCCGTGACGCTCCAGCGCTGTCTCCATGAGGTGACGGGTCGTCTCGAGGGACAGGCGAGCGCCTTCGGCGCGCACGCGGTCCACTTCACCCTGGAGCGTACCGATGATGTCGCCGAGCTGCGCCGTGATGGTGGCGAGGGCGGCGTTCACGGCCTGAGCCGTCGCTTCTTGTGTTTTGGCCTCCACGCTCGATTGACCCTCGGCGAAGCCGTCCGCACGCGCCGCCTCCACGTCTTCGGCGGTGAAGCGGGTCTTGGGTCTGGGCGGGCGTTCGCGCACGGTGTTGCCGTAGCGGTCGAACTCCGTGTCGAAGGTGTATTTGACGTGTTCACTCATGATCCGCCCATCAATAAATCAGCTCATCTTCGCCGCCGGACTCGGCGATCATGATCTCGCCCTTGGCCGCCAGATCCTTGGCCAGGTTGACCATCTGGGTCTGGGCGTCGTCCACGTCCTTCAGGCGTACAGGCCCCATGGCTTCCATATCTTCGCGCATGATTTTGCCGGCGCGTTCGGACATGTTGGAAAAGAACAGGTCGCGCAATTGATCCGAGGCCCCCTTGAGGGCGAGCGCCAGCTTGTCCTTTTCCACACTGCGCAGCAGCGTCTGGATACTGCCCGGGTCAAGCTTGTTGAGATCCTCAAAGGTGAACATCAAGGCCTTGATCCGCTCCGCCGCATCCCGGGATCGTTCCTCAAGGGACGTCAAAAAGCGCGCCTCGGTCTGCCGGTCAAAATTGTTGAAGATCTCCGCCATCATTTCGTGGGCGTCGCGTTTTTGCGTACGCGCCAGGTTGGACATGAATTCCACCCGCAAGGTGGATTCGATCTTGTCCAGGATGTCCTTTTGCACCGACTCCATGCGCAGCATGCGCATCACCACCTCCAGGCCGAAATCCTCCGGCAGGGAGCCGAGCACCCGCGCCGCATGATCCGACTTGATCTTGGAGAGGACGACCGCGACGGTCTGCGGATATTCATTCTTGAGATAATTTGCCAGAATGGCCTCGTTCACATTGGCCAGCTTGTCCCACATGGTCCGCCCCGCCGGCCCCCGGATTTCCTCCATCACATTCGTGACTTTGTCATCGGGCAAAAAGCGTTTCAGCAACCGCTCGGTCGCTTCGTAGGACCCCATAAGGGCGCCCGTGCTCGACATCTTGCCGACGAAATCGATCAGCAGCTGCTCCACCACGGCCGAATTGATCGTGCCCAGATTGGACATTATCTGGGAAATCTCCTTCAACTCGTCGTCATCGAGCATGGCCCACAGGGGTTTGCCGTGTTCTTCCCCGAGCGACAGCAGCAGAACCGCCGCCCGTTCGGGACCGGACAGTTTGCGCACGTCGTCGATGACGGCCGGGACGGCTTTGGCGGCTCTTGCCATGGATTAGGTCCTCATGGGGTTTCGTGCAGCCAGCTGCGCAGGATCGACATGGATTCCTCCGGATGCGCCGTGACGATCTCGCCGACCTTGCGCACGGAGGAGTCCTTGACCTGTCCCTGGATGTGGGCAAGGTCGATGGCCTTCATCACGTCCGTCGTCCCGTCGGGGGAGGGCAGGCCTGGAACGCCCTCCTCCGCCGCCGCGTCCTCCCCAACGGCGGGCGTTCCCGGACCGGTGAGTTGGGGCACGGCATCCGCGCCCTCGATGGCGGCGACCGGCAGGCCATCCGCGCCGATGGCCTCGCCCATCGCCACGCCGCGCGGGCTCATGAGGCGCTTGATGAGCGGTTGCAGCGCCAGAAGGAAAATCAGGGCCAGGATGACCAGTGCGATCGACTCCACCACCCGGTTGATGTCCAGGGTGTCCATGAACCCGCCGGGCTCCTCCGGCAGGTCCACTGGTTCGGGCTCGGCAAAGCGGGTCGAAATGATCCGGATCTGGTCCCCGCGCTCACTGTCAAATCCCACGGCCGCCTTGACGAGGTCCTCAAGGTTGGCGAGGGTTTGGGCGGGGCGGGCCTCGAAGGTCACCGTGCCATCCGCAGCCGTTGTTTTGATTTCATTCACCACGACCGCGACACTGAGGCGCTCCAGGCGGCCGGCTTCCTGCACTTCGGTGCGCTTCGTGAGCGAGTTTTCGTAGTTGATGGTCTCTTCGCTGCGGTTTTCCTGGGACGAGGACTCCGGGCCATCCGTATCCTGCGCGGCATCGGGCAGGTTGTTGCCCACCGAGACCGCGCCGGTGTCTTCGCGGTCGCGGCTGTTGGCGGCTTCCTCGACCGTGCGTGTGGAGACCACCACCTGGCGATCGGGATCGAAACTGCGGGTTTCCTCCACGACCCGGTTGTAGCTCATATCCGCCGTAACCCGCACCCGGGCATTACCGGCTCCGACAATCCGGGTCAGGATTTCTTCCGCTTCCGTCTGCAGCTGGCGCTCCAGTCCAAGACGCCGTTCGTCGAGCGTGCCAGCGATGGCGTCTGGTCCATCGCCCTGGCCGCTGGCCAGAACATTGCCCTCACTGTCAATCACCGAGACGCGCTGGGGCGACAGGCTTTCCACGGCAGAGGCAACCAGAAACTGGATACCCCGCACCTGGTTGCGCGTAAGGCTGCCATGGGTGGTTTCAAGCTGGATGGACGCGGTCGCGGGCTTTTGTTCCCGGGCGAAGAGTTCCCGCTTGGGCAGATTGAGGAAGACCCGGGCCGTACGCACACTGTCAAGGGCACCGATGGTGCGCGCCAGTTCGCCCTCAAGGGCCCGGACATAGTTCACGTTCTGCAAAAAGCTTGTGGTGCCCAGAGCGCTTTGATTATCAAGAAGTTCGTATCCAACAATGCCCCGCGCGGGCAGGCCTTCGCTCGCGAACGCCATGCGCAGGTCGAGCACATCGTCGCTCGGCACCAGGACGGTTGTGCCATTGTGGCGCTGCTCATAGGGCACGTCGCGGCTGCGCAGTTCCTCGGTGATCCGGGCGGCGTCGCGCAGATCGAGATCGGTGAAAAGGACCGTCATGTCCTTGTCGGCGAGACGGAACATGGCCGCCGCCAGCGCGCCGCCGAGCAGCGACAGGATCGCGATCCCGGCCACAAGGCGGGTCGTGCCGATCGAGCGCAAAAATTCCGAAACCCCGTTCAAGGCAACCCCCGATCCCCACTTCGGGCCCCGCGCCTCCCCATGCCGGCGCCACTGGCCCTGCCGTCCGGATGTCTTCACCGGGCCGGTAGGCAAAAAATGCCCCGGACGTCGTAAAGATCAGGTTAGTTGGCCAGGCAGGCTGCTCGGGCGGGCTGGCTTGCGTGGGGCCGGATGGGTCCGGAAAAGCCCTGATGTGGCAAGAAGACAGTCTTTGTAGGGAATGGTGGCACGGGCAAGAAAGGGAAAAACGGGATACAGGAAGCCTGACTGCAGGGACCCCGGGCCCCGCAGTCAGGCTTCCTGCTGCGTCCGCGCTGTCACGTCCGCGTTGTCATCTCCGGCGCGCCGCAGCGCGACCGGCTCGAAGTGCCATCAGGCCATCACCTGATTGCGATAGTGTTGAATACGGGTCGTACGCAAGCCGGCGAGGCCGTGCTTGTCGATGGCCGTTTCCCAGGCGGAGAATTCCTCCTCCGTCAGGGCATAGCGGGCGCAGGCCTCCTCCAGTGTCAAAAGCCCCCCACGGACGGCCAGCACCACCTGCGCCTTGCGCCGGATCACCCAGCGCTTCGTGTTGGCCGGCGGAAGATCGGCCGCTGTGAGCGGGCTCCCATCCGGTCCGATAATATAGTTCACCCTCTCTTTCACCTCCACCATTGACTGCTCCCTCCGTCAGTCCCCCTTTTCTTCAGGCTAGACTTGTCCATTTAAGGAACGCATAAGTGAAATGGTAACCTGTGCGTTAGGGATAACATGCGTTTACCATGAACGGACCGTATCGCGTTCGGTGAGCGCCGGCACGCCGGGCCCCGCGCGCGGCACAAACGCGCAAGGCCCGGGCGATGACTGCGCTTATCGCTTGATACGGATCATTTCCTCGAGCATCTGATCCGCCGTCGTGATGATTTTGGTGGAGGCGGAATAGGCCCTCTGTGTAGTGATGAGGCGTGTGAACTCCTCGGCAAGGTCGACGGTCGAGCTTTCGAGCGAAGACGCCGCGACGGATCCGGCGCCGCCGGTGTTGGCCTCCAGCAGGGTCACGTCGCCGGAAATATCCGTACGGATATAGGCGTTGCCATTCGCCGCCGAAAGGCCGTTGGGATTCTGGAAGGTAGCCATGGGCAGCTTGAAGACCGGCTGCTGAACACCGTTGTCGAACAGGGCCGTCACGACACCGTTCTCGTTGACCCGCACCCCGTTGATGCCGCCAAACAGGGCGCCGTTCACACCGCTCGAAATGAGGGTAGACGCACTATCGAACTGGGTGATCCCGTTGGCTTCGCCCACATTGCCGAAATTGAGCGTGATGGGCTGGGCGGCAAGGCCAGTGGACGGCGTATCCCAAGGAATGGTCACATTGGCCGATCCGGTCGTGGGTGTGGCGAGGGTCCCGTCCGCGCCGAAGGTCACGGTTCCCGTGGCGATGGGATTGTTCCCGGCCCCGCCGATATTGGCCGCCGGGCCATCATAGATGACTTCATAGGCCCATGTATTGGCCGCGCTCTTCACGAACGCCAGGCGCACGGGCTGCGCGCCCCCCTGGGTGTCGAAGACTTCCAGGGTCCGCTCGAAGTCTGGCGTTACGGCGCCGCTGTTCATTTGACCGGCCGTGTAGCCCGCCTGGACGGTCTCGCTTGCCCGCAGATTGGCACGCAGATCGATGCTGGTCGTTGCCGAGGCGGTGCCCGTCAACTGGTTGAGATTGATGGGCTGGATGGTGTTGCGGTTGGCGGGCACATTGCCTTGCTCGTCGAGGCGCCAGCCTTGCAGGTAATAGCCCGCCGGATTGCGCAGGAAGCCGTCGGCATCCTGGGTAAAGGATCCGGCACGGGTGTAGAGAAGATCCGTACGGTCCGGATTGCTGGCGGTGGTCTCCGTCACCACGAAGAAACCGTTGCCGCTGATGGCAAGGTCGGTGGCCGACTCCGAGGTTTGCAGCAGGCCCTGCCGGCTCGTGAGCTGCTGGGCCGTCCCGCGCACACCGCCCGAGGCGAAGCTGCCCGCATCCGTCTCGGAGGAGAGGATCGTGGAGAACTGCGTCTCGCTGGCCTTGTAACCGGTGGTGTTGACGTTGGTGATGTTGTTGGAGATCACGCTCAACGCGGACTGATTGGCGGTGAGGCCGGACACACCGGTGAAGAGGGCACCATAGAGGCTCATGGACTGCTCCTTTAGGATGGGACCGAAAAAGGTCCCGAACAAAAAAACACGTCTGCGTGGGACGATTTATGTGCCGAGACCGACCTGGCGCACCGAGGCGACCGGAACCGTCACCCCATTGACCGTCAGGGTGGGATCGGACTGGGTAAAGTCGACGGCCGTGACCTTGCCGCGCACGCTCGTTTCGGCGATGAGCGCATTGCCGGCCGCGTCCCGGGCATTGACCTGCAGGGTGTAAAGACCGTCGGGTTGGCTTTGGCCCCCTTGCGTCTTGCCGTCCCAGGTGAAGCTTTGCAGGCCCGCGCCCGTTTCGCCCTCTGTCGTGAAAACCGGAAAGCCGTTCTCATCGACGATGGTCAGGGAGACGGTGTCGGCCTTCGCCGCGAGATCGTAGGTCCAGGTGGCCTCGCCGTTCTGGAGCGCGGCCTCGCTGCCATCGGCCACAATGTCCTGGCCCAGATAGGACACGGCACTGCCGGCGCTGGCGGCCCGGCTCATTTCCACCAGAAGCTCCAGGTTTTGATTGGTGGTGATGGCCTGCTCCACTTCCGTAAACTGAACGAGCTGGTTGGTGAATTCGTTGGTGTCGAGGGGCTCCAGCGGGTCCTGGTTTTGAAGCTGCGCCGTCAGCAACGACAGGAACGTATCAAAATTATCCGCAAGCGACTGGGCCGACGACGCGCTGTCCGTACCAGCAAGGGCGCCTACTGAAGAAATATCCATGACCGACTGTCTCCCCGTGTTCCTCAAATTTCCACATTCACGCCTTGACGCACCGTAATGCGCAGGCCGTGGATGTCTTCCGTCATGGCCTCGCCGGCCACGCTCATGCTGGCCTGGGTGCCTTTTGCCCCTGGCCCAGCGTCCGTCTCGCCGGGCTCGCCCCCGCTGCCGCCCGGTGGGCTCCCACTGCTCCCTTCACCCCGCTGATCGCCAGGGGCCCCTTGGTCCTGGCGCAGATTGAAACTCAAGGAACCGCTGTCCGTCTTCAGGCCCGCCTCGTTCAGTGCCCGGTCGAGCAGCCTGGCATCGGCGCGCAGGAGATCCAGGGCATCGGCGCGGTCCACGGTAAGGTTTGCCTGGACACTGCCATCGGCGGAAATCTCCATACGGATGTCGATCCGTCCCAATTCAGGCGGGTCGAGCCGCAGCTCGAACCGGTTGACGCCGTTGCGGGCATTTCGGACCATTTGGACCGAGATGTCCTCGGCAAGTGCTTCGGCGCGGGCGGTCTGGCTCGCCGCCGGGTCTCCCATCGGGCCACCGGGGTTTGTTGGGGCCGTGCGCGATTGCAGGCCCTGCACCTCAAACGGGGCGGAGGCAGCGCCCTGGGACGGGGCCGAAGGCGGGGGCGTTGCCGGATCCGCCGCCGCCCATGCCGGCTGGCCCGGGCCCGTGTCGGGCTGCACCGCTCCCGCTCCGGCGGCCGGGCCTGGTGGCTGGCTGGCCGACATTTGGGTGCCCTCGGTGCGCTGGCCGGCCGCGCCGGAGGCATTGTTTCCGGCCGCGGTCCGCGACGCGGCGGGTCCGGATGATCCCTCCGTGCCGCTCACCTTTTGGGCCGGGCCGGACTTTCCGTCTGTCCGTCTGGCACGGGGCTCCAAGCCTGTTGCGGCGGCGGGCCCTGACGCCTCGCCGGTCCTCGCCCGACCAGTGCCTTGCGACAGGGCCGATGCGCTCGCCGCCCCGGCGGCTGAGGTCATGGCGGCGGCCAGCATATGGGGCGCCGAGGCGCTCGCGGTGGAGGCCGCGCCTGGATTGGCGGCCGGACGATCCTGCGCGCCCAAGGGCGTGGACCATGGGGAGCCGTTCGCGTTTGCGGGGCCGGTCTGACGGCCTTTGGCCGGCTGTGGCCCGGCATCGAGACCGGTGTTCCCCACGGGCGGGCGTGCCGCCGCGCCATCTTGGCTGCCTTTATCCTGGCCCGGATGGGCCGCATCCGGCAGATCCGTCCCTCGCGGTTTGGGCGCAGGCACCGGCGGTTCGGAAGGGGAAGGCACATGGCCTTGGGCAGGCTCGCCGCGCCCCACCGGTCCTCCGGCCGGGGAGGATCCTTTCGACATATCCGGGCCCTTGAATGGTGCCGATGTTTCTCTGTGGGCGGCATACTCCCCATTGTGCGAGGCGGCGGGCGCGTTGGTCGCTGGCCCCGCATTATCCAGGCCTTGGGTTTCCGGTGCTTCGGTCTCCCCGGCTTTTGTTTGGGTGACTTTTGGTCGGGCGGCCTTTGTTTGGGTGAGCGCCGCTTCGCCTTTTGTTAGTCCAGTCTCGATGATCGCCGACGCGCCCGGTGAAGGGGCATCGGGGCCGGATGCCCCGGACGTCCCACTGTTATCTGGAAGGGCCGTGCGGGCTTTGCCGGGGGCAGCCGAAGCGTTCTTGCGCTCAGGAGCGGTCAATGCCGTTTGGGATGCGGTGCGCGCCGGCGTGCCCGCCGCCGCCAAATCCGGCCCGCCGCTCGCCTTATCCGGTGTGTCGCCCCCGGTCACGGTTGCGGGCATTCCCGGCCTTTGGGAAGCATATCGCGCCGCCTTATTCGCGCCGGGCGCCTCCGTCGCAGGCAGGTCCGGCCCTTCGGTCCGAGATGGCTTTGCCGCCTGCCCGGTGCCAGCGGTCAAGCTTGGGTCCTGGGCGGGCAGGGACGACGCCACATGCGCCGCGGAAAGAGCTTGCGCCCCTTGGGATGTGTGCTGATCAGCCTGCGTTGAGGCGGCTTGCGCGGTCCCGTGGTCGGCGGCGCGCGGGTTTTGGCCGGCACCGGTTTGCGCCTCTTGGGACGATGGGCGGATTTGGGCGACGCCGGCATCGCTCTTGGAGGGCATGTCCGCCGCGGCGGCACTGGCATGCGCGTGCTGGCCTGCCTTGCCGGTGGGGCCAAGCGCCCTCGCCGGGGCCTCCGGCACGCGGATGGCACCGGGCCGCGTGTCCGGCGTCCCCTTTGCGGCCGAATCGTCCGTAGGCGGCTTTGCCTGCGCCATGCCTTTGCTGCCAACAGTCGATGGGCGCGCGGTCGGCGGACCATCGGTCGCCGCGGCCCGGGCCTGCGCGCCGAATGGCGAGGCTGCCACGGGGGTATGCGGATGGCCAGTGGCGGCGCCTCCCTTGGGTCCGCCACGCGCCGGCTTCTGGCCAAGGCCCAGGCCAAGATCTTGTGCTGTTGTAAGGCCGTCCATCGTGCGTACCCGCCCCTCGTCCGATCCGCTCGTCCGGAGGAGGAGCAAAGGCGGGGCCAGCTCGCGCCGGCACGGAAATCGGCGCAAAACCTGTCTTTTCGGCGCGGCGCGGGCGGCGCGAGAGGGAAGGATTGCCGGTCGCCCCGCTCCGGTCGGCAGCTTTTTCCGCGCGCCCTTTCACGGCAAGGGCGGCGATTTACCGATCCTTAGCCATGGCCCCAGGAATGGCTCAAGGAATGGCGCCAGCCGTGCTCTTGGCCCCGGGTTTGCACCAGTGCCTGTCCGTAACCGGACGAGCGAAGCGAAACTGGCGCCATGATGCGGCGCCGGCCCAACAATCGGCAGAACCTGCAGGCCATGACGGCCGGTCCTGCCCGGCAGGGCCTTCCGAGCCAGGCAAGGGAGCGTGGCACCATGACGGTCAATATGTTGCTGCATAACGCCTTGACGGGTCTGCAGACCAATCAAAGTGCCCTCACGCACGTCTCGAACAATGTCGCCAATGTCAACACGCCCGATTATGCCCGGCGCGTCGTTTCCCAGGAAAACCAGACCGTCGACGGACAGTCGGCCGGGGTCGCCCTGGCGGAAGTCCGCCGGGCCGTCGATGTGTTCTTCACCCGCCAATCCATCGAAGCCAAGGCCGATGTGGGCCGCTACGAGGCCGAGACGCGCATCCATGACCGGGTGCAAAGTATGCTCGGCCGGCCCGATGATCCAGAAGGGCTGCCGGCGCGCATCAACCGGGCGCTGGCCTCCGTTGCCGATGTCCTTGTGGATCCAAGTTCGAGCCTGCGCCGGACGACTTATCTTTCCGAAGTACAGGACATGGCCCAGGGCTTCAGCGCTGTGGCCCAGGAGATCCAGGCCATTCGCCAGGACACGGATGTCGAAATCGCCTCGCAAATCGGAACTGTCAATCGCCTGATCGGTCAGGTGGACGACCTCAATGGACAGATCCGCCAACAGATTATCCAGGGCAACGATGCCAGCGGCCTGCTCGATCAACGCGACCGCGTCGTTGGAGAACTTGGGGGGTTCATCGACCTGAGGGTTCAGCCGCAGTCGGACGGCACCATCCACGTGACCACCACCGCCGGCCTGCCACTGGTAGGCGCCGGCCGGGCGAGCCTGGAGTATGAGAGCCCGGGCAGCGTCAACGCCGATACGGTGTTCCCTCCGATCACGATCTCGCGCACCACCACGACCGGAGGCACGGTCAATCACAGCCAGGTGCTCGACAATCAACTCGCCGGCGGCTCGCTCAAGGGGCTCATCGCCATGCGCGATATCGAATTGCCGAGCCTGTCCCGGCAAATTGGTGAGCTTGCCGGTGTCATCACGGATAAACTCAATGCGGCCCACAACGACTCCATCGCCCTGCCGGCGCCAACAGCGCTCACGGGCCGCGATACAGGCCTGATTGCAAGCGACAGCATCAATTTCACCGGGCGGACGAGCCTTGCCATTCTGGATGCCGACGGGGCGCTGGCGGGGCGGGTCGATATCGACTTCGATGCCGGAACGGTCGCGGCCAACGGGTCGGTGACGTCCGGGCTTGGGCTGACTATGTCAAGCCTCGTGTCGGCGCTGGATGTGGCTCTGGACACGGCCCTCGGAGCCAATGGCACCGTCTCGCTCACAAATGGGGTGCTGTCCATCGGGACCGGCACCACCGGCCTTGGTATTGGTTTTCTCCAGGACGAAACGGCACCGAGCGCACGGGCGGGGCGGGGGTTCAGCCATTACTTCGGTCTCAATGATCTTATCCGGGGGGAGACAACCGCCCATCCCGAAACCGGGCTCGACCCCACAGACCCGAGCGGTTTCACCGGGCAATCCATCGATCTGGAAGTCCGCGACGGGGAGGGCCGGGTGCTGCAGGCCCTGTCTTACACCGTGAGCGGAACAAGCTTTGCCAACATCGTCACGGATTTGAACAATGTCACGACGGGTCTTGGGGCGGCGGCGACCTTTGCCCTTGATGCCAACGGACGGTTGACGGTGACGCCCAAGCCCGGCCAGTCGGATGTGCATGTGACGGTGTCGGCGGACAATACCGCTCGCGTCCCGTCGGGCATGAGCCTGTCATCCTTGCTCGGGATCGGCGCCGGCCCGCAGTCAGACCGCGCCAGCGGCATGTCAGTGACGGGCGAGATCATGGACGATCCCTCGCGTCTTGCCCTGGCCAAGCTTGACCTGTCGCCGGCGAGCGTGCTGGGCGACACGGTGGCCAGTCCCGGCGACAATCGGGGGGCCCTTGCCCTGCAGGCTGTGATGACTTCCTCGGTCTCCTTCGCGGCCGCCGGCACGGCCAAGGCCACCACCACGACGATTTCCAATTATAGCGGCGTCGTGGTCGGCGAGGTGTCGAACCGGGCCGCCGCCGCGCAGGCCCGGGCCACAAGCGCCGAGGCCCTGGACACGGAAGTCACGGCCCGCAAATCCGAGGCGCAGGGCGTCAATTTGGACGAAGAATTGTCCAACATGATCGTTTTTCAGCAGGCGTACAATGCATCGGCCCGCATGATGACGGCCGCGCGGGAGCTTTACGATCAGCTCCTGCAGCTGGTCTAAGGCGCGCCAAAGGAGATCATCGCCATGACCCGTGTCGGCAGTTTCGCCCAAAGCCGGATCCTCACCGGCGAGTTGATGCGGCTGAACCAGCAGCAGTTCCGCACGCAGGAGCAAATCAGTTCGGGCAAGGTGGCGAGCCAGTTTGCCAAGATGCCTGACGATGCGAGCGTTCTGCTGTCCGCGCGCGGTGTGGAGGCCCGGATCGACCATTACACCAAGACCGCGACGGAGACGAAGGCACGTCTTGATATGCAGGACCTGCACCTGGATACCCTCACCAGCATCGGCACAGACCTGCGCCAGGCGGTGACCGAAGCGGTCGCGAACGACAATGGCCTTGTGGTCATGCAGGAACTGGAGCAGGCCTTCACGGCAAGTGTCAGCCTGCTGAACAGTAAGATCGATGGGAATTATATTTATGGGGGAACGCGCACGGACCGTCCGCCCGTGACCTCGGACGATCTGGCGGATCTGATTGGCGCGGCCGACGCGTCCGACCTCTTTGCCAATAACGATCTGAAGGCAACCGTCCGCATCGACGATACCTTGAATGTGGAGATGGGCGTGCTGGCCGATGACGTGGCGGCGGACCTCTTCGCCGCCATGAAACGCATCGCCGAATTCAACGCGGGGCCGAACGGGCCCATAGGCGAAGACCTCACACCGAACCAGAAGGCCTTTCTGGAGAGCGAATTGCCGGCCCTGCGCGCGGCCGTCTCCACGGTCACCGCCGAACAGGCGCGCAATGGCCTCAACTACCGTGAGGTGGAGCGCACCCTCACCCGGCACGAGGCCGGGGACGTCTTCATCAAGAGCTTCATTTCCGACATTGAGGATGTGGATCTCGCCGAGGCCATCAGCCGGCTCAACAACGACCGTGTGGCCGTGGAGGCGTCCACCCGCGTGCTTGCGGACCTCAACCGTCTGTCCCTGCTCGATTTCATCTGAGGACGCCTGCCCAAGGTCAGGCCCGCGCCCGGAAAGCCCGCCTGCACCCGGAAAGCCCGCCTGCACCCGGAAAGCCCGCCTGCACCCGGAAAGATTGTCATTTGCTCTGGCGTCGCTAGTATCCGGCCACCGTTCGGAACGGCCGAGTCGCCGGAGTGGGTCCGCTCCGTTGTCGCCCCGTCTCCCGCGCGGATCCCACACCGTTTTGGCCTCTCCCCTGCTGCCCGCCGGGAGGCCTCCCAAGGAGTGTCCCATGATCCAGTTTTGGCCCCTCGGCCCCATTTCCCCGTGGACCGCGTTCGGTTCGCTCGCGCTCGCCCTGCTCGCCGTCCTGATGGGCAGCGATTCCGCGCTCGCCCAGGCGGCCGATCAGGCCCGCTACATCGACCCGAAGGACGTGCAGCTTTATCCCCTTCCCGGTGACCGCGCCGCGAATATTTTCGGTCTCCTGTCCTTTATAAGCGTTCTGACCGTGGTGGCTGTTCTGGGAGCCCTGGGCGGTTACATCCGGTTTCTCGTGGACACTGCGGATGCCGGCGAGTTGACCGGTGCGCAGCTCAAGTGGCGCCGCTGGCAATATGTGATGGCCGGCCCGGCCGCCGCGATCATCGTTCCGGTGGTGCTCCATTTCCTCGGCATGATCGTCGCGGGCGTGGGCATCATGACGGTCATTCTGACAGGCCAGGGGAGCACGGCAATTTACTGGCTGCTTTTGATCCCGTTCTCGGTCCTCGCCGGTGTGACGGGCCGGGATATGGTTGCGAGCATGGGGCGCAATTTTCTGCCCGAGCCTGGCAAACCTTCCGGCGAGACCGCCGCGCACGCCTGACGCCCAAGCCTCGCTCCCGGCAGGATCTTTCGCGCGGTCTTGCTCGGGGTTGGGGGGCAGGGTTCGGCTGCCTGAACCGCGCCCGTTGCTGCACCCGCAGCCTGGGCTTATATCTGCGGGCATGATGATCGCAGATCAAACTCGTGTACCGGGCGCGGCCGCCACAGCCAGCCCCGACGCCCGCACCGACGGACGCAACAGCCTGGGCCTTGACGGGGCCCCGGCTGAATGCCGCGTGGTCGTTGCCATGTCCGGAGGTGTGGACTCCTCCGTGACGGCGGCCGTGCTGAAGGCCCAGGGCTATGACGTCGTCGGCATCACCCTGCAGCTCTACGACCACGGCGAAGCCGTGCGCAAGAAAGGGGCATGCTGCGCCGGGCAGGACATCCATGATGCCCGCCGGGTCGCCGAGCGTCTGGACATGCCCCACTACGTCCTTGATTACGAGCAGCGCTTCCGCGATGCGGTCATGGCGGATTTCGCCGACACCTATCTGAACGGCGAAACTCCAATTCCGTGCGTGCGCTGCAATGAGCGGGTCAAATTCCGCGATCTCCTGGACACGGCCAGGGATCTGGGGGCCGAGGCCCTTGCGACGGGGCATTATGTACGTCGCTTCGACGGACCCACCGGGGCCGAATTGCACCGCGCCATCGATCCGGACCGGGATCAGAGCTATTTCCTGTTCGCCACCACCCGTGAGCAGCTTGATTTCCTGCGCTTTCCCTTGGGCGGTCTGCACAAAAGCGAGACTCGCGCGCTTGCCTCCAAGCTCGGCCTTTCGGTGGCGGACAAGCCGGACAGCCAGGACATCTGTTTCGTGCCCACCGGCAAATACACGAATGTGATCGAGCGGCTGCGCCCCGGTGCGGCCGAGCCCGGTGAGATCGTGCATGTGGACGGACGGGTGCTGGGGCGCCATGAGGGCATTATTCACTTCACGGTGGGGCAGCGCCGCGGCCTGGGCATCGCGCTTGGCGATCCGGTCTTTGTCGTGGGTGTGGATGCCGCAACGCGCCGTGTCATCGTCGGTCCCCGCGAAGCCCTTCTGACGAGGCGGATCGCCTTGCGTGAAGTCAATTGGCTCGGGGACGGCGCCATCGACGGGACCCTCTGTGCCGTGAAGGTCCGCTCCACCCGCCCGCCGGTGCCCGGTCGTCTGATCGAGAAGGACGGCGCGGTCTCCGTCGTGCTCGACGAGCCCGAAGAGGGCGTGGCGCCGGGCCAGGCGGCCGTGTTTTACGCGGGCTCCGAAGCGAGCCGCGTGCTCGGCGGCGGCTGGATCACGGACACGGTCAGTGCCCTCGAGTGAGGCCTGAGGCTCAGCGGGGCTTTTCCAAATACGGATCCGGCTGACTGGGCGGCAGACGATCACGCGCGCCGTCCGCCGCGGACAAATGGCCGATATCGGCGGGTGGGCCCGGCAGAGCGTTAAGGCCTGGCGCGTCAAAAAGGGGCGCCCCCGCCAGCGCCTCATGGATCTCCTCCAAACTCATGTCGAGATAGCGCGGGCCCAGCACCTGGCGCAGCAAGACGTTCGGATCAACGAGTTCGGCCCCGTCCCGCACGCCGGCAAGGGCGGTGCCCGTTCCGTTGGGCGGGCGCCAATCTTGCGTCTCAGGACAGTCTCGGATTGCACCAAACACGGACGGATCGAGTTTTTGGCACACGAGTGACCACAACGCCCGGGAAGCCGCCTTGGACCCGGGCCCTGACGCATCCCCCGGGGACCGTCGGGCGGCGAACCCATAGTCGGATGGCGGGGCAGGCGTCATAAGGGTCGCCGACGGCGCCCCGGTCTCGGCCGTGTTGGCGGCCGGCTCGGGCGCGTTCCCCAAAGCGCTCACAGCAGGAGCGCTCCCAACCGGGGCGCTCACAGGTGGGGCGCTCGCGGATGGGGGGGCGGCATCGTCCTGCGCACCACTCGATGGCATCGCTTCAGGGGGCAGGGGCTTTGCCGCCGCGGGTTGCCCGGCATCCGCGGACGGGGCATCGGGAGGGGCCTCGAGGGGGACAAGGTCCACCATGACGGCGGTTTCAGGCCGCAGATCGAGCCGCACGGCTTCATCGTCCACACGCCACAACACCAGTGCGACGGCGAGCACGCCGTGGAACAGGATCGCCGCCGCCACCATGGACACGCCTGGTGCACCGTCCGGTCCGCGCCTTATGGACCGATCATTCGGCGCAAGGCGAAGCGTCTCCTGCCCGGTCCTTTCCATATGAATGCAGATCCCCGTATCGCCGTGGCGGGCCCCAAGGTGTCGTGATGGGCCCGTGTTGCCGTGCCGGCAAAGCAATGTGTGGCGGAACTTCGGCAGAAAATCGGTCGGCGACGCAAGTCGCGGGGGATTTGTGTTCGTGGCCCCCATGAAGGGCGACCTCGGGGGCGGCTGGCCCCCCTCGCGCGCCCATCGACAGGCCCGAGCGGGTATGTCTAGACTGAACGATCGGGGCTGATGCTATGGCACGTTGCCCCAAACAATGCCGAAGAGCCCGTAGGGCCTGGGTCTGGGGAGAGTGTGATCATGGCGGATGGCAAGCTGGCCGGCGGCGTCGGCGGGCAGGGCGCAGGTGTGCCGGAGGATGGGATCACCAGCCGGCAATATGCCTTCCTGGTGTTCTTGACGACGTTGAATGTTCTGAACTTCGTTGACCGTCAATTGCTGGCCAGTTTCGCCAATTTCATTATCCCTGATCTCAACCTCACCAACACCGAATTCGGCCTTCTCACGGGCCTGCTCTTCATCGTGTTCTACGCGACCATGGGGCTTTTCGCGGGCGCGCTTGCCGATCTTGTGCACCGGCCGCGCCTTGTGGCGGCGGGTCTTGCGCTATGGAGTGTGTTCACGGCCCTGTCGGGGGCGGCTCGCGGATTCGTCTCGCTGGCCGTGCCGCGCATGTTGATCGGTATTGGCGAATCGGTGCTCACGCCGGCCTCCATGTCCATGTTGGCGGACCGTTTTCCCGCCCATCGTCTGGGCTTTGCGGCCGGCTTTTACTACATGGGCGTGCCGCTTGGCGTCGGGGCCAGCCTGCTGGTGGCGGGCTATCTCGGGCCCGCCATCGGATGGCGGAATTGCTTCTACCTCCTCGGTGCCATCGGGCTCGTCTTCGCGGTGATCCTGCTGTTTATCAAGGAAACGCCGCGCACGGCCCATGCGGCCGGCCTGGGGGGCAGTCTGCCCACGGATGGCAACGGTGGGGAGCGCATGCGCCTTGGTCAGATTGTCCGTCTTCTGGGGGACACTTTGTCGAAGTCGCCGGCCCTTGCCCTGACCATGGCCGGCGGGGTGACGGCCCATTTCGTGCTTGGCGCGGCGGCCTTCGATCAGGTCTGGCTGGTGAAGGAACGCGGTTTCGACCGGGCCGAAATCGCCCAGATCAGCGGCTTTCTTGCTCTGATCGGCGGGGTGTCCGGCAATCTTGCCGGCGGCCTTCTTTCGGATCTGTGGCAACGGGTGACGGGCACCGGGCGTCCCCTTTTCCTGTGCTGGACGTTCCTGCTGCTTGCGCCCGTGGGCATTGCGTTTCGCCTGATGGATCCGTCCAGCATCTGGTTTTACATCTTTTACGGTATGGCCTTTTTCCAACTCGGCGTCTTTTACGGGCCGACCTTTGCGACCGTGCAGGAACTGGTGCCGGCGCGGATTCGGTCCACCGTCGTGGCCTTTTATATCCTGTTGCTCAATGTGGTGGGCCTTGGGGTCGGCATCACGGCGAGTGGCATCGTGATCGATCTTCTGCAGGCCAACGGCGTCGAACAGCCCCTGACGGCAACCCTCGTTGTGTTCACGGGCCTGTCGGGCCTGTCGATCCCCATGTTCTATTTCGCCGGGAGCCGGTTTGAAAAAGACCGCGCGCGCCTCCTGGGAGCCTGACCGACCGATCCGCCAAATGCCTTCGCCGACCCTGGGTTGCCTGGGGCGCCTGTGTCATAGTCCCCCTCGCGTAAGATCGCCGGCCGGAAAGGCGGCGGACCGGAATGGCGTGAGGGGAGGGCCGGGGACATGGCCGATCACCAACAAGACATGCGTTTTGGCCCTGGAGGCCAGGCGGATGCCCAGCCCGCCGCGACCCAACGGCGGATAGACGTGGCCCGCACCCTGCGCGGCGACCGCGGTTTCGGCCCGGTATGGCAGGGCGACGGCGTGGTCTTCCGGCTTTGGGCCCCGGGGCAGGCGGCGGTCACATTGCTGCTGCCGGAACGCAAGGTGGGCGAACGGGCCCTGGACATGGAGGGCGACGGGGAGGGCTGGTTTTCCCTGTTCGTCAGCGATGTTCCGGCCGGCATGCTATACGGCTTCCGCCTTGAGGACGGCACCACCGTGCCCGATCCCGCCTCCCGCTATCAGCCGCGCGACGTCCACGGGTTCAGCGCGCTTGTTAATCCGCATGCCTACCGCTGGACCCATACGGGCTGGACGGGCCGCGCCTGGCATGAGGCGGTGCTCAGCGAAATTCATGTGGGGGCCTTTTCGCCCGAGGGCAGTTTCGAAGGGGTGCGCCGCCGCCTGGGGCGCCTTGCCGAAACCGGCGTGACAGGCATCGTGCTTCTGCCCGTCGGGGCCTGTCCAGGGGAGCGCAATTGGGGCTATGACAGCGTTCTGCCCTATGCCACCAGTGCCAATTACGGTCTGCCCGACGATCTCAAGCGCCTTGTGGACAGCGCCCACGGTCACGGACTGATGGTCTTGCTCGATGTGACCTTTGATCGGTTGGGGCCGGATGGAAATTATCTGAGCCGGTATGCCCCGTCCTTCTTTCTGCCCGCGGATGACGAAAATGCTCAGCCAGCGATCGATTTCGGTCAGCGGCCGGTGCGCGAGTTTTTCCTGCGCAACGCCCTGACATGGATTGAAGAGTTTCGCATGGACGGGCTGCGCGTCCATGGCGCCCATGCCATCGATGATCCAAGCCTTGAGCATATCCTTTATGAGCTGCGCCGCCGGGTCGATGAACGCGTGGGCGGTTCGCGCATGACCCACCTGATCCTGGAAAATGCCGAGAACGAGGCGCGCTATCTGGAGCGTGGATCGGGCGGCCGGGTGGATGTTTTCACAGGCCAGCGCAACGACGACTTTCACCATGCGATGCATGCGGTGCTTGCGAATGGCCCCGATCATCCCAGTCCGGATTTTCTGGAGCGGCCCGTGGCCATGCTCGGCCGATGCCTTGCCCAGGGCTTTGCCTTCCAGGGTGAAATCTCGCCAAGCACGGGCCGGGCGCGGGGCGAGCCCTCTGGTGGTCTGCCGCCGGCCGCCTTTATCAATCATCTCGATTGCGCCGACTGGCTTGGCGCCCGTCCGGGCGGGGAGCGTTTGACGGCGCGCACCGAACCGCTCACAATGCAGGCGGCCCTTGGCCTTTTGCTGCTCGCGCCCATGCCGCCGCAACTCTTTATGGGGGAGGAATGGGGCGCGGAGGAACCTTTCCCGCTGTTCTTTGACTTTCCGGGCCTCGTCCTGGACGCCTCCATGCGTCTGGGGCGGCCGGACCCGTGTGCCGTGGAGACCTTTGACAGCGCCACTCTCGACTGGTGCAAGCGGACCGATCCGGGGTATGCGGATCGTCTGGCCTATGTTAGTGGCCTTTTGGCCTTGCGCCACCGCCTGCTGATGCCGCGCCTTGAGGGCATGGTGAACCCGGCCGTCGAAGCGCGCATTCTGGGGGCGCAAGGCGAGCAGGAAACGGGTCTCATGCTGCGCTGGATCCTCGGCGACAACGCAAGTTACACGCTGGTTGCCAATCTTGGACCGGCGCCACTCGATTTTGGCGTGGAAACCAATCTGGGACGCTGCATCTTTTCAACCCATCCGGGAGCGGAGGACAGCCGCGAGTTGCCCGGATGGTATGTGTCCTGGTTCCTGGGCGGAACAACGCCGGGCTGACCGGCCCGATCTGCTCTTACGGTCTTGCGCCGTGGGATTTTGGGCCCTGGGATTTAGCGTCCTGGGCCGGCGTCTTCGCCCGCAGTGTGGGCCAGCAGAGTGAGCCGGCCACGCACGCGCTCCAAGGTCGCCTTGGCGTCCAGGGCGGATGTGGTCGACAGGGTCAGGACGGACACGGCGCGGCGCCGCTCGGCCACATCGATCACCTGAATTGCGGCATGAAGAGGGGTCGTGTCTTCCGATTGTCCGTCCTCGTCGGGCAGACTCTGGGGAACCGACAGCATCGCGGATCCGGACCCGGCAACGCCCGTCCGCGTGGTCCCATCGGGGGATTTCCAGGGCCGGGGCGACACGGTGGCATCCGGCAGCCCGGCCGACGCCAGCGCCTCGCGGGCAAGACGGGCGAGGCCCGCGCCGGGATCGCGCCAGGGCCCTGAAAACTCAATCACGGTGATGATCACGAAGGCTTGCAAATCGCCCCGTGCGGACAGGGCCCATGTGGCCCGGGACGCACCGTCCGCCCCAATCCGGCGCCGGATCTCAAGGGTAAAGGGCACGGGCCAGTCAAGCGCGATGCCGGCATCCTCGAACCGTCGTGACCGCTCCGTACGCTGCCAGTTGGGACGCAGCAGGCCTTCGGCGCGCTCCAGCGAGGCCTCGATACTGGAGAGCGCCATGGCGATCCGATCTTGCGTCAGCGGCACCGGCGTGCCCGAGGCGCTGTAGGCCCCGCCCTTGGCCGCGGCGTCCAAGAGCCGGTCTGCCAGGGCCAGCGGATCCGCGTCACGGGCGGGGCCGCCCGTGCCGGTCCGGGTTACGGCCCGCAAATGGGCATTCGCCGCGGCCCGCGCCGCCAAGGCATAGGCGGGTGTTTTGGTCACTGTGGCCGCCTCCAGGCTCAAGGCCGCGCTGCGCCAGACCTCCCGCTGGAAGGTAAGGCCGGCCGTGATATCCGTCCGCAGGCGGGCGATGGCGTCGTTATTCTCCTGCGACCAGAACGTCTCGTGCATGTCCTCGTTAAGAAAACCATCCGCTTCCAGCACAAGGCGCAGGATCGCATGCTGGCGCTCGGTCAGCCCTTCTGCGCCGCGTGCCTGGGCGATGGTCGCATCGGCCGGGGCGTCCTGGGCGAAGGCGGGCCCGGGCACAAGGAGCGCCCCGAGTACGAGCGCGGCCAACGGGCGCTTGCGAAACCGGGGGGCGGGACGGGGGGACTTACGGGCAACCATTCTGGGCCTCCTTACAAGACGCGGGGCTTCCAAGTTGCCCGAGCCTACTCCCCCGGTTCCCAAAGCGCCATGGCTGCCGGGACCGTCCCGCCCCGGGTCATGCGGCCTTACCCATCCTCGCCCCAAGTGGCGCGGTCATACTCGTCGAACCGGTCCAGGCGTTCGCGCAAGGGTTCGCTTGCCATGTCGAGGTCGGACAAAAGCTCCTCAAGTGATCGGAGGGCCACCTCTGCGGGCCGCGTGGCCTCGTCATATTGGGCGGCATCTTCAAAGGCGGCCTGCGCCTGTTCCAGTGCGCCGCGTCCCTCCTCAAGGGCATGCAGCGCCTTGACGGCTTCCTGATGGCTGAAGGCGTCGCGGAAACCCATGTCATCCTCCCTGGGCCGAGAAATACGATCTTCCGTGAGCCTATGATAGAGCCACAAACTATGCCGGGGACGGATCTGCGGATGTTGGGGTACGCGGCGCGCCAATCCCGCACCCCAAAGGCCGGCAGGTTGGGCATAACCCGCCGCCATGGAGCCTGAAATGCCCGTGCCCGCGGGCGGGTTTAAAGTGCCAGGACCATGACACCGTTGAGGAGACGGACCATGCCCCCGAACCCAGACACCCTGCACGCCGTTGAGGACCGTGTCCTGACGGCCCTGAAGACGCTTGACGCTATCGCCGATCCGGATCGGCGGTTTCTGTACGGTGCGACCACAGCCTGGCCCGTGGTGGTGCGGGATATGGACGGTGTTCTGGACAGGCAGGGCCTGGCGCGGGAGCGCGCGCGCTTGACCCGGTTCCGCCCCACACCGGCCGAGGTCGATGATCTGTTGCCGGCCTTGAGCCTCATCGGCCCGGATGAGAAACCCTGGCTCTGGCTGCTGCGCCTGCGGGCCTATGGCCACAGCTTTGCCCAAATTTCCCGTCTGCGGGGGCGCTCGGATGAATTCTGGCGCCGGAAGGTCCGTCTGCTTATGGCTTCCATGGCATCCAGATCCACTGGAATGGCCGAACTTGAGAAAAAAGTCCGATCCGGATGAAATGCAGTGTTGCCATCCGTGGCGAATTCGGCTATCATTTACTCAACGCTGACGAAAAGCGCCCAGGCATCGGCCTCGGGCGCTTTTTTCGTCTCTTCACTCCAAACCACAACAACGCCTTTTTTCGGGGGAGCAGCCACCATGCGCTCACCACAGGATCAGGCCGTGCCCGGCGCCAGACCCCACCTGGTCAATGCTCCGGAACGCCCGGCGGAATTCGGCGCCGATCTGGCGGAGCGGATCTGCCATCGCCTGGCAAGCGGGGAGCGCCTCAAGACGATCTGCGAAGATCCGTCCATGCCCACACTGGCAACCGTATCCTCCTGGGTTCTGGAGGATACGGAAGGCTTTGCCGGCGCCTATGAACGGGCGCGCCGGGTGCAGGCCTTTGCCTGGGCCGATGAAATCCTCGACATCGCCGACAACGGCCATGGCGACTGGAAGGAAACGGCACGGGGATACAGTGCCGATACGGACCATATTCAACGAGCTAAATTGCGGGTCGATGCCCGCAAATGGCTCCTGTCCAAGCTCCTGCCGGGCCAGTTTGGCGACAGTCTCAGCCTGGGGACGAACGAGACGTCCCCTGTCAAGGTGACGATTGTTCAATATGGCGACGATCACGATACCCAATGACTGGCATCCGCGATCCTATCAACTGAAACTCTGGCGGTATCTCGAAGGCGGCGGCCGGCGGGCCGTGGCCGTCTGGCACCGCCGGTCCGGCAAGGACTCGGTTGCCCTGAACTGGACCGCCGTCTCGGCGCTGCAACGTGTCGGCCTCTATTGGCACATGCTGCCCGAAGCGGCGCAGGGCCGAAAGGTGGTTTGGGACGGGGTGGACGGGCGTGGGCGCCGACTGCTCGATCAGGTTTGGCCAAAGGCCATCCGGGAACGCACCAATACCACCGATATGAAAATCAGCCTCAAGAACGGCTCCATCTGGCAGGTGGTGGGTTCGGACAATTACGACAGCCTCGTGGGCGCCAATCCAGTTGGCGTGGTGTTCAGCGAATATGCCCTCGCGGCCCCGGGAGCCTGGGACTATATCCGCCCCATCCTGGCCGAGAATGGTGGCTGGGCCCTGTTCATTTTCACACCCCGGGGACGCAACCACGCCCATGCCCTCTTTGAACAGGCAATGCAGCATGACGCCTGGTTCTGCGAGCGTCTTGGCCTGCGTCAAACCGGTGTGATCGGCATGGACGTCATCGAGGAGGAGCGCGCGGCCGGCATGTCCGACAGCATGATCGATCAGGAATTCCATTGCTCCTTCGAGGCGCCAAGCGAGGGCACCTTCTATGCCAAACTGCTGGCCCAGGCCCAGGAGGCTGGACGCATTGGGCGGGTCCCCTGGGAGCCGTCCGTGCCCGTTGAAACCTGGTGGGACTTGGGTGTGGGCGATGAGACCGTCATCTGGTTCGTGCAACAGGTGGGCCGGGAAATCCGCGTGGTGGATTTCCATGCCGGCCGGGGTGAGGGGCTGGAGGCCTATGCGAAGGTACTCCTGGCACGGCCTTATCCCTACCGGGAGCATCTTTGGCCCCATGACGGCGCCCACCGAGAGCTGGGCACGGGACGCAGCCGGCGGATGGTGGCGGAGGATCTCGGCATCCGCCCCATCCGCATTGTTCCGGCCGCGCCCTTGGGCGATGGGATCCAGGCGGTGCGCTCGCTGCTGCCACGATGCTGGTTCGACGAGCAGGCCTGCGCCAACGGCCTTCAAGCGCTGCAGGCCTATGCCCGCGAATGGGACGGGGCTCGGCAGATGTTCCGGGACCGGCCGCGCCATGATTGGGCCAGCCATGCCGCCGATGCCTTCCGCACTGGCGCCATGGGGCTTGAACAACCGCAAACAGGCCTTTGGGCCGAACCCCGCGCCGAAATCCGGGCCGACCCGTTCGGCTGATACCCCGATCCCGACAAGGAGCATGCCATGGCCATGAGAGTTGACCTTGATCCCATGGACCGCGCGGACCTTTTGGGCGTGGTCAAGGCCATGCGAGAGCGGGACCGGCGGGAAATCTTCGCTTGCCGGCCCTGTAACGATGAAGAGGCGCTGACGGACGAAATTCTTGCCTGCCAGTCGCTGGCGTTGCTCTCCGGTCTGATCCGTGACGATCGCGGGGCGGGCATTGGTTATTTCGGGGTGTTCGGGCGCACGCCCGGGGCCGCCGACTGCGCGCTGTTCGCAACCGATCGCTGGCGGGAGGTCTCGGGCCCCTTTACGCGCTGGGTCTTCCGCGAAGCCCTGCCGGCCCTTCGGTCCGTGGGCGTGCGCCGTCTGGAGGCCCGGTCCATGGCCTCCCACGGCGATGCCCGGCGCTGGTTGACCGGGCTCGGCGCCCATCGGGAATGCGTCCTGCCCGCCTTCGGACGAAACGGAGAGACCTTCGTTCAGTATGCGTTGATCCTCGATCCGTGACCGCGCCGGCGCCCGCGCGCGCCAAATTGTTTCCCAGACCCCTGTCCAACCCGAGGAGACGGCCCATGTGCTTTGTCCCGCCGCGGCCCCGCGTGGCCGCACCCGTGCCTGCACCCCGCATCCAGGACACCGCACGTGCCGGTGATGCGGAACGTCGCCGCCGCCTGCGCGCCGGTGCCGCCCGCACCCGGTTGACGGGCCCGCGCGGTGTCCTGACGGCCGCGCCCAGTGCCGTGCGCCGTCTTTTGGGCGAATGATCGCGCCATGCACCGGGTCCATGACAGGAAGGAGGCGCCATGTCCGTTCTGGCCACTGAAATTCTGGAGCGGTTCGACTGTCTGCGCTCCGAACGCTCCACCTGGGACAGTCTTTGGCAGGATATTGCCGATCACATCCGTCCCCTGAGGGCCGAGTTCACGGCCACTCAGCCCGCTGGAGGCCGCCGTGGGCGCAAGATTTTCGACAGCGCGCCGGCCGATGCCCTGGAGACCTTCGGCGGCGGGATCTATGGGCTCTTGACCAATCCGGCCAATGCCTGGTTCAGCCTCAAACTCGCCGATCCGGACATGGCCCGCCTCGACGGCGCGGCCGACTGGCTCGATGGTGCGGGACGGGTCCTGCGGGACAGTTTCCAGCCTGGCGTCTCCCGCTTTTATGCTGTCGTGCCCAGCCTTTATCTCGACTGGGCCGCTTTCGGAACTGGAATTTTCTATACGGAGGATATTCCGGGTACACGGCGGATCTATGACAGTGTCCGGCCCCTCGCGGAATGCTATCTTGGCACCGATCCTTATGAGGAGATCGACACGGTCTATCGGCTTGTGCGCATGACGGCGGGTGCGATTGCGACCCGTTTTCCCCGGACGCTGCCCGATGCGGTGGCGGCCGCCCTTGAGAAAGGAGACCGGGAGGCGCGTTTCGAGGTGCTCCACGCCGTCGAGCCCGATCCACGGTTTCGGCCCGGAGCCATCCCGGGGCGGATCAAACCATGGCGGTCGGTCCACCTGGACCGTGCCAGTGGCACAGTTCTGGGTACGGGCGGCTTTGCCGAGTTTCCCTATCAGGTGCCCCGCTGGATGGTCGCTGCCGGGGAGACCTATGGGCGGCCCAAGGATATTCTGGCCGATGTCAAAATGCTCCAGGAGATGTCGCGCACCATGCTGGTCTCCGCCCAGCACGCGGCTGAACCGCCAATCTTGGCCTATAAGGAGAACCGGACGAGCCCCATCCGGATGTTCCCCGGCGGGATCACCTATGGAGCGGTGAGCGCGGAAGGGCGCGGCCTGATCCAACCCTTCCAGTCCGGCGCGCGGCTCGACATCACGGCCGAACTCGTGGCCCAGCGCCGGGATGCGGTGCGCAGTGCCCTGTTCTTTTCCCTGCTCCAACTCGTGGAGCGGCCGAACATGACCGCCACCGAAGTTCTGGAACGGCAGGAGGAAAAACTCCGCCTGATGGGCCCCAATCTGGGGCGCCTGCAGACGGACTTCCTCTCGCCCCTGATCAAGCGGCGTTTCGCCATCCTGCAGCGCAAGGGGCTGATCCCGCCGGCGCCCGAGGCGCTGCAGGGCCTTCCCCTCGACATCGACTATGTTTCGCCGCTTGCCAAGGCCGTGCGCATGGGCGAGGCCGCGGCGATTTCCCGCTGGTTGACGGCGCTTGAACCCCTGGCCGCCCGGCGGCCGGAAATCCTGGACCGGATCGATGCTGACGCGGTCGTGGAGACCCTCGCGGAAGGCTTTTCGATCCCGGCGCGGGTGCTTCGCTCGGCGGAGCAAACGGCTGCGCACAGACTGTCATCGGTGTTGACGGCCGCACTCGGCCAGGGCGGAGGGGGGGCATGAAACCACTTCTGGACTGGCTTCTTCCCTGGGCCCGGCAGGGGCAGGCGGATGATCTGCTTGCCGCTTATTCGAGGGCCTTTTCCGGCAATCGGGCCGTTCTCGCCGATCTTGCCGTGCTGTGTCACGCCTGGGCCGAAACCTATGTCCCCGGCGATGCCCAGGGCACCGCCTTCAATGAGGGGCGGCGTGCCGTCTGGCTCCACATCATGCGGATGCTGGAGTGCAGTCCTGAGGACCTTCAAACCGTAAAGGACATGCTTCACCATGAACGATCAGCCTATGGACACGGGCCCAGCGACAGACATGACGCCCCCTGATGGCGTGGCACCAAACCCCGATGCCGGCCCCGGCGATGGGGCGGAGGCGGGCGCACCCGTCAATGTTCCGGACACGCCCGACGGCTACAGCCTGACCCGGCCCGACCTTCCCCAAGGCCTCGCCTATGACGAGGCGCTGGAGACCTCCATCCGCGAGCAGGCCCATGCCCTCGGCCTGACGACGCTCCAGCTTCAGGGCCTCATCGACAGTTTCGCCGCCTACCAGTCGGCCTCGCATATGGGGGAGGCGCGGGCCGGCGAAGAGGTTGGTCTCAAGGCCCAGGAAACCCTCGAGACGAGCTTGCGGGAAGAGTGGGGCCGGGATTTTGAAACCCGGCTCGACGAGGCGCGGCGGGCAAGCCAGGCCCTGGCCGGCGATGATGAGACGCTCGCGGCCCTGGAGGGGGCCATGGGCGACATCCGTGTCGTGAAGCTCTTCCAGCGGATCGGCGCCATGATGGCTGAAGACAGTCTCGCCGGTCTGGGTAACGGGGGGGCGGGCTTTTCGCCGGCCGCGGCGCGGGCCGAAGCCGAGCGCCTTGAAACCCGCATCGCGGGTCTCCTCGACCGGCCGGATGCGGGCAGCCGGCGTGAGCGTCTCGCCCTGGAGGATCAGCGGCGCAAACTGCTCGCCCGGGCCTATTCCGCCTGATCACATCCCCTACTGATCGTCTCTGAAACGGAGGACACCCATGTCCAACCAAGTCTCCACGGCCTTCGTGGTGGAATACAAGGCCAATGTGGAAATGCTCCTGCAGCAGCGAGGCTCCATGCTGCGCGATACGGTTTCGACCGGGTTTTATCGCGGCAAGGCCGGCGTGCCCGTGGAACAGATCGGCCCCGTGATGGCCCGTAAGAAGGGCGCGCGCCATGCGGACACGCCCTTGATCGAAACGCCCCACGAGCGGCGCTGGGTCTACCCGTCCGACTACGAATGGGCTGATCTCGTCGATAATTTCGACAAGCTCAAGACAGGCATTCAGATTGAAGGCGCCTATGCCCAGAACGGGTCCTATGCCCTGGGGCGCGGTATGGATGACGAGATCATCACCGCCTATTTCGGCCCCGCCCGGATCGGCGCCGAAGGTACCGCAACCGAAAGCTTCGACACGACTAATCAGCGCATTGCCGCCGGCACGACGGGCTTGACCGTCTCTAAGCTGAAGGATGCGCAGGCCATCCTCATGGGCAATGAGGTGGACCTGGACAATGACCAGATGGTCTGCGTGATCACGGCGAGGCAGAATGCCAATCTGCTCGAGCAGATGGAAATCATGTCGTCCGAGTACAACATGAAGCCAACGCTGCGCAACGGCAAGGTCATCGAATGGGCCGGCATCCAGTTCAAACACTGTGAACGTTTGCCCCTTGAGGGGGACGACCGCCGGGTGCCGCTCTATGTCCGCTCCGGTATGCATCTGGGCCTGTGGAACGATATTGAGGCGCGCATCACGGAACGTCCCGACAAGGGCTATGCCACGCAGGTTTATGTCCACGGCTCCTTCGGGGCAACGCGGACCGACAAGCGCAAAGTGGTCGACATCTTGTGCGTGGAAGCCTGATCCGCCCTTTTCATGATCATCTGACGGAGAATAGTCCATGGCTGTGGAAACGATCAGCGGTGCCCGAGTGATGACCTCGATTGGCGCCAATCCGCCGGGCATCGTCCCGGCGGGCCTGATGGGTGGCCGGGTGCGCTCATTTCTCGAAACGCTCGAGGTCGACGCGGCCGCCAGCGTCAACTCCACCTATCTGCTGGCCCGTGTGCCGGCGAATGCCTATCCCTTACCCCAAAGTCGTCTCTATTGGGACGATCTTTCCACTTCAGGCAGCCCTGTGCTCAAGCTGGGGCTCTTCGGCGCGCAGATCAGCGACGACGACAACGCCTTCTGGACGGATCTCGACGTGGCGCAGGCGGGCAGCGGAACGGCCCTGATCGGGGATATCGCCGATATCGGGCGCCCCTTCTGGGCCTTCGTGGCGGGTCAGGCGAGCGATCCGGGGGGCGAGCTTGACATCATGGCGACCCTTGCCGGGGCCGATGTGACCGGCGGCGGCACGCTGTCCCTGTCGCTTCTTTATGCCCTCGACTGACGAACGGGACTCATGGATCGGAGGCGGTATTTTCCGCCTCCGGTTTAACCCTTGGAGGATCTGGCGATGACCCTGTCCGGCCCGGTAACGCAGACCGACCTGTGCAATGGCGCGCTGGCGCTCCTCGGTGTCGCCGAGCGTCTGGCGGATGTCTCCAGTGACGACACCATCAATGCGCGCCGGTGCCGGCTTGCGCTGCCGCCCGCGCGCGATGCGCTGCTGTGTGCCCATCCATGGAACTTTGCGGCGCGGCGGGCAAGCCTGGCGGCGGCAAGCACACCGCCCGAATGGGGCTATGCGTTCGCCTATCCTCTGCCGGCCGACTTTCTGCGTCTGCGGGCCATCGAAGGCGGGGCCAGGCCATCCGTCCGCTTCGTGATTGAGGGCCAGGACGGGCGACGGGTTCTGCTCACTGATCGGGCCGCGCCTGTGAAGCTTTTGTACACGGCGCGAGTGACCCAGGTTTCAAGCTTCGATGCTCTGTTCACCGATGCGCTTATCACGCGCCTTGCCGCCGATCTCGCCATGCCCGTCACCCAGACCCGCACCATTTACGAGGGGCTAAGCCGCCTGGCCCTGATACGCCTTGAGGAGGCGCAGCTCGCCGACAGCCGGGAAGGCACCGTGGGCGAAAACCTGCCCCAGGGATCCTGGATCGGGAGTCGCTTGTGATCTACACAGACAAAAGAAGTTTCGCGAAAGGCGAACTCTCGCCCCGCGCCCTTGCACGCCAGGACATCGCCGCCTTCGAGGCCGGTGCGGATCGCATCGAAAATTTCGTTGTCGAAGTCACCGGCGGCCTGACGCGCAGTCCGGGCACCCGCTTCGTGGCCGAGGCCAAGGTGGGGGCCTCGGCCGTGGTCCTGGTGCCGTTTGTTTATGCGCGCGGTCAGGCCTATGTTCTTGAATTCGGCGACGGCTATGTGCGTTTTTATATGAACCGGGGGCGGATCGAAACGGGCGGCGCGCCCTATGAGGTGAGCGCACCCTGGGCGGCCTATCAGCTTTCCGCGCTCACCTGGGTTCAGGAAGCGGACGTGCTCTACCTGTTCCATCCCGATGTGCCCGTATACAAACTGGCTCGCCTTGGGCACGCCAATTGGGTGCTGTCGGAGGTTCGTCCCGAGGACGGTCCGTTTCTGGATGAAAATTTTGATGAAACCCACACTATCACCGCAAGTGCGGTGATGGGCACGGGCATCACACTGACGGTAAGCGGTGCGGACCTGTGGGATCCGGGCCATGTGGGCTCTCTTATGCGCTTGAGCGAGCCCGAGCCCGATGCCGTGCAGCCCTGGGAGCCGGCCCGCGCCTTCGGCGTCGGCGAACAGGTGCGCTATGACGGCCGGATCTACGAGGCCGTGGCGGCTACGGGAAATTCCGGCAGTGTACCGCCGATCCATGGGGAGGGGCGGGCCTGGGACGGGCAGGCAGCGGGCAGTGTTCAATGGCTCTACCGGCACAATGGCGGCGGCGTTGTCCGCATCACGGCCGTCACCGGCCCGCGCACCGCAACGGGCGATGTGCTCTCGCGCCTGCCGGACAGTTGCGTGGCATCGGGCACATGGCGCTGGGCCGAAGGGGCGTGGTCACCGCGTCGGGGCTATCCGGGCGCGGCGACCTTCGCGGACCAAAGACTGGTCGTCGCCGGAAGCCGGGATCGCCCCACCACCTTTTGGGGCTCGGTGGCGGCCGGTAATTATGAACGATTTGAAGCAGGCGTTGAGGAGGATTTGGCCTTTCGCTACACGCTCGCCTCGGGCCAGGTCAATCCGATCCGTTGGCTCGTGACCGCGCCGGTACTTCTTCTGGGGTCGGCGGAACGGGTGTGGATCGCGACGGGCAGTGATTTCGAAGCCCCTTTGTCTCCGCTCGGCGTGCGCGTCCGTCCGGCAACGGAGGACGGCGTTGCCCCGGTCCGACCGGTGATTGTCGGCTCCGCCGTGCTTTACCTGTCCCACACGGGACGGCGGGTGATGGAGTTGACCGTCGACGGGGCAAGTGGCGGCTATTCCGCGCGAGATTTGACAATCCTTGCCGATCATATTGCGCTCACCGCCTGACTGCGAAGGGGTATTCTGTCCATGGCCAATCTTTTGTTTGCAAGTGCCCGCGAAGCATTTCTGCGCGGTGCCCTCGACTTGACTGCACAGACCATTCGTGTGGGTCTGATCGATACGGCTGACTACACGCTTGATGCTGGACATGCCAGCCTCGCCGATGTTCCGGCGGCGGCCCGGGTGGCAACGGTCACCTTAAGCGCCAAGACGGTCACGGGCGGCGTGTTTGCCGCCGCCGATGTTACTTTCGGCGCCGTCACCGGCGATGCGGTTGGCGCGGTGCTCCTCTGGGCTGAAGGGGCAAGCGATACCCTTTCCCCGCTTATCGCTTATTTTGATACGGACCTTGTGGGCTTTCCGGTTACGCCGGACGGCGGCGATATCATCCTCACATGGTCCCCGTCGGGAGTGTTCGCCCTGTGAGCGGTTCGGTTCCATTCCTGGGTTCCGGTGCGGCCCTCGCGGCGCCGGATGCCCTCGTCATCCCGGCCCGAAGCGGCTTCGTGCGTCTCGCGTTTCAGCGTGAGCCCTTGCGCGTCCTGTGGGCCGTCCGGGCCGACGGCGTGCTGTGCGGTCTAACCTATCGTCTCGACCAGGATGTCTGGGCCTGGCACCGACATCCCCGGGCCGGAAAGGTTCGCGATATCGCCGTCATTCCGGCCGCGGATGGCAAGACCGATGAAGTCTGGCTCGTTGTGGAGCGAACGATCGCGGGCATGGTGCGCCGCATGGTGGAGGTCATGGCCTGTGATCCGGAGGGCCCGGCTGGGACGGACCCGAGCGATTGCGTATTTCTGGATTCCTCCCTCACCTATGAGGGCGATCCGGCCACGACCTTTTCAGGCCTCGGGCATTTGGAAGGGGAGGCGGTCGAGGTGCTGGCGGATGGTTTGGCGCGCGGGCCCTACACCGTGTCCGGCGGCCAGATCGTGCTGGAGGCGCCGGCGGCGAAAGTCCATGTGGGGCTGGCGTTCCGTGCGCTTCTTGAGGCGCGCCCTCTGCCGCGCCCGGCCCGCGACGGCGTGGCATCGGCCCGCGCGCGGGCGATCACCGATGTCCGGGTCGACATGCGCGAGAGTATCGGCGGGCGTGCCGGGCGGACGGACGATGCGACCGATCCCCTGCTCGACCGGCGGGTTACGGACCGGTTCGACGCGCCGCCGGCACCCTTTACCGGAACCGTATCGATCAGTGTCGATCAGGTTTGGGACACGGACGGGCGGATCGTGATCCTCACGGATCAACCCTATCCCATGACCATCGAGGCCATCACCGTTGCAAGTTCCCAGCCCGGCCGTTGACGGGCAGACGGTGCCCCAGCGTCGGTGCGCAATGACGAGGTGACCCATGTGCGAACCCACATCCCTTTTAACGGCTGCGCTCACGGCGGCCCAAACGGCGCGTCCGCTCATCGGTGCGGTCTCACGCGATGCCGATGCCCGGGCCCGGGCGCGCCAGGCCGAGGTCGCTGCACGCAATGCCCGCTCCGACGGGGCGGCGGCGGAGGAGCGGACGAGGCGGAGGGCCCGCGCCCGTCTGGGCCGCTTGGCCAACCGCCAATCGGCGAGCGGCACCCGGGCGTCGCAAGGCTCCAATCTCGATGCCGCCGCGGCACTTGCGGAAGATCTTGAGGCGGAAAGCCTTGCGACGCGGACCCGGTTTGAGCGTCAGGCCGGCCAATTGACCGATCAGGCGGGGCGCCTGCGTGCACAGGGGCGCGCAGGCCTCGTGCAGGCGGGCCTTGGCGCGGCGACAAACCTTTTGTCGCGGGGGCAGGGCGCGGTATCTGAAGGGGGTGCGTCACCGTTTTCCGTACCAAGAGTTTAAAGCGTATCGGGCAGTCCGTGTGGCGCGCCCGACCGACCGTCCAATTTCATTGTCGTTTCCGTTACAAAGGAAGGTGCGCCCATGGCCGTGCCCGTGCAGAGCCGTGTCCAGTCCTATCAGGGCGACGGCACCACAACGGTTTTCTCCTTCGATTTTTACATTCAGGACGCCGCAGACCTGTCGGTGATAAAGGTGGCGGTGGACGGCACACCCCAGACGCTTGCAGCGGGTGCGGATTATACCTTGTCCGGCACGGGTCAGGTGTCGGGAGGCTCGGTCACCCTCGCGGCCGCGCCGCAGACCGGTGAGACCGTGCACCTTGTTGCCGCGACACCGATCAGCTCAGGCCTGACGCTGGAACAGGCCGGCCCGTTTTCCAGCACCGCCATTGAAGATGGGATCGATCGCCTGACCCGGATCGCCCAGGAAACCGATGCGGGAATGAAGCGCCGCCCGTCCTTCCCCGTGGGCGAGACGGCCCCGGACTTTCCCGCCGCCGCCACGCGGACCGACCGTTTGCTGGCCTTTTCGCCCGATGGCGATGCATTCCAACTGGGACCAACCGTCACGGAACTGACGAGCGCGCTTGTCAGCGAGGACGTGAAGTCCGTGGCGGCCATCACGGCGCAGGTTTCCTCCCTGGCCGCCGTGAACACCGAAATCGCGGCCCTGGGTGCGCGCGAGGCTGACTTGGGGACCCTGGCGCCCCGTGCGGACGATCTGGCCACCCTGGCCCCGCAAGCCACGGCCATGGGCACACTTGGCGGGGCTGCGGACGATATTGCGACGCTCGCGGGCTCCGTGAGCGAACTTGCCACCGTGGCCGCACGGGATCCGGACATCGCCACGGTCGCGGCGCGCGACCTGCAGGTGGCAACAGTCTCGACCAATATCGATCAGGTCATCGCGGCTTCTACGGCCGTGGAACTTGCCTTCGGTGGCACGCCAAGGGATATCGAGGTCTATGATGTGAGCGGATCGCCCAGTGATCTGATTTTGCCTGTTGTGGTCGATGCGGTGGACAAAATTGCCCTAGGCGTGGCCGAGGCGGAGGGCGATGTGGTGGTCGGCGGCGCCCTGAGACTGGAAAGTTTTTCGACCGATGTGCCGCTTACGCCGCTTGTCTCCGGTCTCAATGATCAGATCATCGTGGGGCTGACGGAGGACGGGCAGCTTTACTTTGACATGCACAAGGATGCCGTGGCCCTGGCCCTGTCCAAACAGGGCATTCTCGTGGATATGCCGCCGCGGTCGGATTATCTTTGGGCGGTGGCCGACGCGGTCTACCGCATTGCCCTTGGGATCACACCGGGCGGCGATGTGACGGTCCCAGGCAGTTTGAATGTGACTGGCGCCATTCGGGTGGGCGGGCGCAATCTGACGCTTGGCACGCCGCTCAGCCATTACGATTTCATCATCGGGTATGGTCAGTCTCTCTCGGTCGGCTCGACGGACAGCCGGCGGGTGAGCACGGCGCAGCGCTATGGCGCGCTCATGCCCAATACTGGCCTTGGAGGCGCGACGGAAAATGCCGGCTCCTTTATTGCCCTCGCCGAGAGCACCTCTCGGGAAAGTCCGTCCTCCGGCACACTCTACGGGTTGGGAGATCTTCTGGACCGGGAGAATGGGCGCGGGTTGCCGGATGTGGGGTTTGCCACGCCGGTCATCTGGACCCCTGGACAAAGCGGGACGGACGTGGCGGCGTTAAGCAAGGGGGATGCGTCGGGCCTTTATGACGACGGCATTCTGGGGGGCATGACGGCCCTGCGGGACATCGCGGCCGCGCAACGCAAAACAGCCAAACTCCAGGCCATGACCTGGATCCAAGGAGAACGGGACGCGAAGCTTCTCACGGACCGGAGCACCTATCTGTCCCGCTTCTTGCAACTGGTGTCGGACTTGAACGCGGATGCCAAGACGGTCCTTGGGCAGAGCGAGGACGTTATCGTCTACAGCTATCAGCTTTCCGGCCTTAAGACGGGGGGCGATACCGGTGAAGCGGTCGCCCTTGCCCAATGGGACGCTTCCGCCCAATCGAGCAAAGTCGTGCTCGCATTTCCCACCTATGCGGCCGCGAAACTGGCCGATACGGATGCCTTGCACATGACGGCGGAGGGGTCTTACGTCTTCGGGCTCTACATGGCCCAGGCGATAAAACGAACACGGATCGACGGCATTCCGTTTCGGCCCCTGTCGCCCCGCGCCCTGCGCCGGTTCGGGGCGGTCATCGTGATCGACCTTCATGTGCCGGTTCCGCCGGTGGTGATCGATCCGGCCTTTTTTGGAGCGGTGTGGAAGGAGGGTTTCAAGGTTTCGGCCGGAGCCACTCAGTACACGATCAACAGCGTCACTGCGATTTCCGGACATGAACTGGCCCTGCAACTGGGATCGGACCCGGGCGGCCCCGTGACGGTGCGCTACGGCCTCGACTACACGAATGCGGCGCTTGACGGCACCAATTCGGGTTTTGCCGGTGCCCTGGGCGGAACGGTTCGGGACAGCGCGGCCTTACCCCACGACATCCCCGGAATCTCCGACCCGGTGCACAACTGGCTGATCCATTTTGAACAGGACACCCCACAATGAGCGCGATCATTCGGCTAAACACGGAATTTACCAACGCCAATCTTCCCGGCGTCAATGAGGCCATTACCTTTGGAGCCCTTGTCGGGGAAACCGGCGCGGCGGGATCCTATCTGCTAGGGGCGGACGTGGCCAATTGGCGTAATGATTACTCCGCCAGCGGAAGCAACGACCTCACCGAGGATCCCTCCGTCCCCTCCCTGTTTGAAGGCTATGCCACGTTGTCCGGTTATGACAACAGCGCCGATACGGGCATCGCCCTTCAAACGGAGATGACCCTCGCGGCCGTCTTCCGCGTTCCCGATGTAACCAGCGGACAAAGCCGGGGCGTGCTGGGCGGCATTTCCACGGGCACGAGTGCGGACCGGTTCGGCATCTGGGTGGCGACCAACGACGTGACCGTCGGCAACCAGGCCAATGCCACCGCGACCGTGGATGGCCTCACCGCCAATCTCTGGGTCTGCGTTGTGGCGCGGCGCGGCGCGGGGGGCGATCGCAATATCATCAGTTTCCGCAGTACCCAGGACAGCGGCGAACTGAGCGCGTCCGATGCGTTCACGGGCAGCAAAACGGTGCATGTGGGCAATTCGGACCTGCGCGTCGCCGGTTGGGACAATCCGGTCGATATTGCCGAGGCCCATGTCTACACAACTGCCCTGAGTGGCAGTGAGATGGCGGCCCTGTACGGACGGATGCGCACCCGGTGCGCCCGCCGGGGCATTACGATCCCGGCGCTCTCCACATGAGGAGTATGGCGCTGATGGTCATGGCCCTCGGGCTTTCGTCCTGCGGCGCGCCCCCGGTGCCGCCAGTGCCCCCAGTGCCGCCAGCGCTCGGCGAGGAGGTTCCGGCGCCCAGGGCCTGGTTGGCCTATTGCATGACCCATCCGCGGGAGGCCCTGTGCCGCCGCGCCTGTTCGGTGAGGCCGAGACCATGGTGTCCCCGGAAGATCTTGAGCGAGTGAACCGCGAGGTCAACGATCTGGTTCGTTATCAGCCCGACGCCATCACCTATCGGCGGCCCGATGTCTGGATGCGCCCGAGCGGCCTTGTGGGTGATTGCGAGGACTACGCGCTTGAAAAATGGGCCCGCCTTGCGGCGCACGGTGTGCCTGCGGAGCACTTGCGCCTCGTGCTCTGCTGGACATTGGACGGCGCGTATCACTGCGTTCTGACGGCCCGCACCGCCGGCGGTCTGTGGTTCGTGCTCGACAACCGCCATGACCGCATCCTGCCCTGGGCCTGGGCAAGCCGGCGGTATTGCTGGGACCGGGCTTTCGATTGGGACAGCGGCGCTTGGCGCCGGCTCGTTCCGCCCACGGCCTGATTTTCAGGCCATGACCGAGGAGACCATCCATGAAGAACTGGATTTTGCCCTTCGTGCTGCGCTTCCTGGAGGATGCCCTTTGGGACAATCTCGACGATCTGATGGATCGCGGGCGGGCAAGGGGGCTGCAGATCATCCAAGACCGGATGATCCGCAAGCAGTCGCAGATTGACGCCGGACAGGCTGGCTGGCTCGCGCCCATCGAAATCGCGGTGATGCAGCGCTATCTCGACACCAAAATGACCGACCAGGAATGGCAGTCGTTTCAGGATTTCCTGTTCGGCACGGGTACGGCGCTGGCCACGGGCATGATTGAAAACGCCTGAGCGCGTGAAAGTCCGTACGCGTCAGGTTGCTTCGGGTCCTCTGATCGGGCCGGCGTGCGCGGCCGTGCCGGCCTCTTCCACTGGCGATGAGAGATAATAGAAGGCGCCCGCGGTGACCCCGGCCGAAAGGGGGAGGGCGAGCCACCAGGGCGCGCCCAAACCCACCGGCAGAAGGCCAAAGACAATCGTCGCGGCCCCGCCCAGCAGGGCGTAAGGCAACTGGGTGCGCACATGCTCCACGTGGTCGCATCCCGCGGCGAGGGATGACATCACGGTGGTGTCCGAGATCGGCGAACAGTGGTCGCCCCACACCGCCCCGCCAAGCACGGAGGCGAGCGTGGCGGAAAAGATCGCGCTGGCCACCGGGTCGCCCGCCACCATATCCGTACCCGTCAGCGCCCAGGCCAGGGGCATCACGAGCGGCGTCATGATGCCCATCACCCCCCAACTCGTTCCCGTCGTGAAGGCCATGCCGGCCGACAGCACGAACACCGTGATGGGCAAAAGCCAGCGGGGCAGGGCATCGCCGAGCAGCGTGATCAGATAATCGTCCGTCTGCACCCGCTCGTTCACTTCCGCCAGGCTCCAGGCCAGGGTCAGCACCACGACCGGCAACACCATGGATTTGGCGCCCTCAAGCCAGGCTTCCATGCTGCCCTCCAGGGTCTGACCGCTGAAGAAGTGCCCCAGAACCGCGGCGGACAGGGCGCCCCCCAGAGACGCCCACATCATGGCCGTGAACGGATTGCCGGCCCCCAGGATCGCGCGCAGGCTTTCCGCCTCGGGCTCCGCCGCGAGGCCGGTCGCGATAATCCCCAAAAAGGTGCCCGCCACCAGGATCACGAGCGGCACCAGCGCCGCGAGAAGCGGGGCGCCCGCATCCGGGGCCGCATCGCTCGGTTCGGCGGCCACGGCGCCGACACGCGTCTGGACGCCGTCCCGGCGCGCCTTGCGTTCGGCCGTCAGCATGGGACCGAAATCACGGCCACTCAAGGCGACGAGCCACACGAGCCCGATGGCGATCAGCGGATAGAAACCGTAAGGCAGGCTGTCAAGGAAGAGGCTGTATCCATTGGCCTCCAGACCATCGATCTCCTTTACTCCCTCCTGAATGACACTGACCATGAAGCCGATCCAGGTCGTCACGATGGCGATGATGGACACGGGCGCCGCAGTCGAGTCGACGATATAGGCGAGCTTTTCGCGGGACACGCGCAGCCGGTCCGTGATCGGGCGCATGGTGTTGCCGCCCACCAGGGCGTTGGCGTAGTCATCGATAAAAATGAGGAGCCCGAGGCTGCCGCTGGCGGTCTGTCCGCCGCGCGGACTGTGGGCGAGAGCGGCAATACGCCGCGCCACCGCGCCCATGGAGCCGTTCGCACTGAGGATGCCAATCATGCCGCCGATCATCACCGTGAAAATCACGATGGCCACATGGTCCGGATTGGTCAGGGCGGTGAGGGCATAGACCGGCAGAATATCGAGAAAGCCGTAAGCGAGGCCCAAAGCGCCGACGCCATAGGCGAGCGCCGCGCCGAGCCAGATGCCCAGGACCAGTGCGGGCACGACCTGACGCACCAGGATCACGCAGACGATGGCAAGGACGGCCGGCAGGATCGAGACCCAACCCGGCGCGGTCGTGGCCGTCGCGGCTGCGAGCTGTTCGCCGCCGGCGCCGCGCAGCACCAGTTCGACCGGGCCCTGATCGACCACGACATCCTTAAAGATCAGCTTTTCGCCCTCGCGTGTGCCCGTCACGGGCGCCCGGGCCCCTTCAAGGCGGAAGGGCCCCGCGGCTCGCGCGCCTTCAAGGCCGCTCGCCTCGATATCCACGGGCACGCCCCCAAGGATCAGCGCCGGGACGGCGAGCGTCACACGGGGCGGCTCGGGCGTGTCTTGCGCCTTCGCGGGCGAGATCTGCGAAACCGCGCCGATCAGTCCAAAAATGACAAAAAAACCGAAAATCCGGCGCGCGATGCATCCCATGACCCGACTCCTCGCAACAATTGTGTCCGCACAAGCTTAACCATGGTTATGCGCATGCGCGATGGGCGCGCGCCGGCCCACGGTCCGGCGCCCTCGTCGGCCCGTTGGTGTGCCGGTTGGGAGTGTGCCGGTTGGGGGTGTGGGCGTGTGGGGGTCTTAATCGGCGGCGCTCCGCGGACGGTGTGGTGCCTTTCGCCGTTGGCCCTGCGGATCTCGCACGGCTTTGTCGGACGCCGGCTGATCCGCGGATGCCCTCCCGGTGCCTGCGGCCACGGCCTTTTCATCGGCCTGGGGCGGGGCAGGGACGACATCGGGCCGCGCCTTCGCACCGGGCAGTTCCTCGTCCAGGGAGGCGATAGCCATGCGCAAGAGCCACTGGGTCAGGTTGAGTTCTTGTGTCTTTGCTTCCTGACACAAGAACTCAAGGCAATTGCGCATGCCGATTAGGGTGTCCTGCCGGGTATGGGGCGCTCCGGTGTGCCGGGTCACCGTCATGGGGTCCTCTTGAGTATCAGGGCCCTAGCGTCATGTGGCCGCCGGCATCACGAGACTGCTTCCCGAAGAGAACCGCCGCCGAACACGGGGTGGGCCGCCGCCCCGGTGTTTCGAACATCCACGCCATCCCGAACCATATACGGATTTGTTAAAGGGTGACATACACCAATAATATGTTGGTCGGTGACTTGGAGGAAAGATAGACCCCTGCTTTGTGCCTCGGCAAGTGTTCTCTCTCTATTCACAGGCAATGCGAGAGAAAGATACAGAACCGTGTCGGGTCTGCTCTGGCACAATCTTTCCGTGAACGGGCGGCTGGCGAAGGGCGTGTCGCCCACGGTCACGAACGTCATATCCGTGGGCGCCGGGGCGAGGCCCTCGATCGGATGCCACGACGCATCCTCCGGATCGAAGAGGCTTTCCGGCGGACGGCGCAGGACGTGGCAGACCGGCCAGCCATTTTCGCGGGCAAAGCCGACGATGGCATGGGCCATGGCGAGGCCCGTCGGGTCGCGCTCCTCCAGGAAACGGTTTTGGAACGCATCGAGCACGACGAGGGCCTGGCTTGCCCGCGTGCCCCGGGCAAGGGATGTCAGGGGAAAACCCATTTTCTGCCCCCGTTACACGAAGTTTGGATTGGTGGCTTCGCGCGCGGCCGAGAACTCCAGCACGCCCATCTCGTCCCACCGTCCCTCTGGCCGGATCAGCATCATGGGATCGGAGTCGAGGGTTACGGCCTGGGGATGCTCGCTCAGTTCACAGACGATTTCGGTATATTCGTGGTCGGAAAACACGAACCGGTCCCGGTTTTCCATCTCACGGAACCCGTAAGACCGCCAAAAGCGCAAAAGACGGACCTGGGCATGGCCATAGACCATGCGGTAGCCCTTGCGTCGGCAGATATCGAGGGCGAAGTGCACCATTTTCTTGGTGATGTCCGACTGGCGGAACTCCTTGCGCAGCGCGACCCGCTCCAGCTTGGCGAAGCCGGCGAAAAAGCGCAGTCGTAATGTGCCCACGGGCTCTGAACCCAGGGTCGCCAGGACATGCATGCCGACAAAATCATTGCCGTCGAACTCTTCCTCGAAGGGGCATTCCTGGTCAGCCATATAGACGAGCGAGCGGACGGTCACAACTTTCATCATATGCTCCATATTGGAGACGACTTCGAGGTGCAATGTCGGAGCGTTGGTCAGGCTGTTCGAGGCTGTCCGCGTGCTTCCGATGGACTTGGACGCGCGGCGCTTGCGCGCTTTGGGCAAGCTCGTGGTGGCGGGCGTCGTTTTGGCGGTCGTGACAGCCTTGGCGTTTGCTGCGGATGCGGTCATGGAACGGCTCCCTTCAATGGTTAAGCGACTGGTGGGGTGGGGGGCGAACGGTCAGTGTGCGATCTGCATGGTGGCGCGCTCCCGTGCCAGGGGTGGGCGCATCCAGAAGCGCTGCGGCGCGCCGGGGCGCAGGGCCGCGAGCGGCGTGTATCCATGCTGTCGCATCAGGGTTTGCCCGCGCGGGGTGGCGGGGCGAGCGAAATGGGGCAGATCGCCGAAAACGTCTCTCTCAAGATGGCGGGCCAAGCCCCAGATGTCCCGGCGGCTGAGCCGGTCCGAGCCGCCCACGCCCCAGACATAAACGCCTTTGGTCTGTTTCGTCAGGGCGCTGACCCAGTTGTATTTCACATCAATTGGATCGAAATGATCCGCCCACAGGGCCTCGATCCCCGCATCCGTCAGGGGAAGGAGCGCCAGAAAGGCCTTTACGGCCTGTGCCGCGTCGTCACCGGAGCCTTGAAGATCCTCGGGGCGCTCAGGGCGTCGCACGACGAAGACCGTGTCTTCGTTGTGTGCCTGCATGGCTGCAAGCATGGACGGTGACGCAATACCGTCTCCAAGTAGCTGCATTGCGAGGTTATGCACGTGGGACACATCCTGCGGGCTCGCCCGCTCGGCGCCGAGCGCCGCAAGTCGTTCTGCAGGCAAGTAAAATCCAGTGTCTCTAGTCACCGCCCCGTGCATTTCCTAAACTCTCGCTGGTCAACGGCACGCCCGATGCGTGCATTTTCGAAACACTGGGGCGAGTCGTGCCCGATCACATCACCCGGCAGTGCAAGGGGGGGTATGCGGAAATGGGCAGAGGACAAAGCGATACGGAGATCCGGGCGGGTCGGCTGTCCCTGCCGGAGACATTCGATCAGCAGGCCAACCTTCCGGCGCTGCCGGATACGCCCGGTCCCAACTGGGACGACTTGCGCATCTTCTTCGCCGTGTGCCATAGCGGCTCGTTCTCAAAGGCGGCCGAGGCACTCGGGCTGACACAGCCCACGGTAAGCCGGCGCATCGACGGGCTTGAGCGCATGCTGGGCACGCAGCTTCTTGTGCGCTCTCCCATCGGTGTGACGCCTACGGATTATGGCCGTCTGGTGCTTGAACACGCACAGATGATGCAGACATCCGTGAAGGAATTGACCCGCAAGGTCCGGCGCAGCGATGAGGCAATCGAGGGGTCGGTGCGCCTTGGCGTGCCTGACGGTCTTCTGACGTTCTGGTTGATGCCGCGGCTGTGCGCCTTTCACCGGGCCTATCCGACCCTGACGCTGGAGTTCATCTGCGGTCTCGACGATGTCGATGTCGGCGAATCTCCGGCGCATATGTCCATTCAGTTTTCCGACCGCGTGCCACCGAATTTCACGGCGTTGCCCTTGGGCGCGATGCACCATCTGCCCTACGCATCGCGTGAATATATCAGTGTTTTCGGCAAGCCCGCGACGGTGAGCGATCTTGTTCAGCATCGCTATGTTTACCACACCTCACAAAAGCATCAGACGGATCGTTGGGATAAGGAAGTTCTGGCGATCAGCCAACTGATGCCCATCGCCGCCGTCACCAATTCAAGCGGGGCCCTTGTTGAGGCCGTACGGGCGGGCGTTGGGATCGGCATGCTGCCGTCCTACTTCTCAACCTTCAATGATCCCAGCCTCGTGCTGCTCGATTTCGAGTACAAAGCACAGGCCCATTTCTGGCTCGTTTATGAACGGCGCCTCGATCAGTTGGCCCGCATTCGTGCCGTGATCGAATGGATCAGCGACATGGTCGATAAGCATCGGATGCCCTGGTTCGCCGAGGCCTTTATTCATCCCCGCGACTTTTAAGGTGCCGCCGCCGAAATCCAGCACCGCAAGCCCAAGCCATGTGTTCCGACCACGGCTCTTTCCATGGAATTTCCAAGACGCGCCCCCCAAGCTCGGCGTCCCTGTTGAAGCCGTGACGAGACTCAGAGCCGATAGATTTGAGCCGGATCAAGGGGACAGGACACGCCAGACGACGGCGCTACAGGGCTGGGTTGCGGTTTGAAAAATGCCCTTCACCCGTGTGTGAACCGGTTCAATGTCTTTTGGGGAACGGTGCGCAAGACTGTGCAAAAAATGGGTCGACGTGCTTGGGATATCCACACTTCTTGCTAACAGAGGTTGTTTTGTGCAGTCTGGAGATGTGAATTTCTAGCAAAAGTGGAAGGGCAGGAAGGCTGTTCTCGTGGTGTAAGGATGAACACGGGATATTCATTTGCAGCACAACGTGCTTATCCCCATATCCAGATATTTGCGGCCTTCTCACGATTTCAGTTCTCTGAAATGTGTTTTTCTTGTGGATAGCTCTGTGGATAAGTCTGGGGAGAGGGGAAACCCGCATGGCTGAGCCGTTCATGCGGCTGGGCCTCGTTTTCGGGGCAAAGCTGAAATATCTGCGCAAGGCGAAGGGGTGGAGTGCGCAGAGCGTCGCCGCCCGCCTGGGTTTGAGCGTGTCGGATTTGACCGCGATTGAGGACGGCTCGGCGCTCGCGTCGGCCAATACGCTCTATCGTGCCGCGACACTGTTTTCCTGCCAGCTCAGCGATCTGTTCCACTGGCCGCCCGGCGCCCCGGGGGAACCGGCCGGGCCCTCGCCTGGGACAGGCAACACCAGCGATCTGGCCCAGGATGGCCTGACGCTCTTACGAGATTTTCTCACTATTTCCGATCCGGCGGTGCGCGGTGAACTGATGCGGATCACCCGCTTCCTCGCCGGAGGTCAGCCCTGAAGGCCCACAAGGCTTTTGCTCCCAAGCAGCTTTCGCCCGCACGGGGAGGGGGGAGGGGGCAAACCTCATCCCCGCGGCAGGGCCGTCAGAGGCCCGTGCAACCAGACAATCCAGAATCCGAGCGCCAGAAAGGGACCAAAGGGCAGCGCCGTGGTCCGATCCACCGCATGGCCGGCCAGCCGGGCTGCTCCGGCGGCGATGAGCCCGGCGAGCGCCGCAATCAAAATGACCGAAGGCAGAGCCAGCGGGCCAAGCCAGGCCCCCGCGCCGGCCAGCAGCTTGGCATCGCCAAGGCCCAACCCGTCCTGCCCGCGCCACAGCCGGTAGCCCTCATTCAGGGCCCAAAACAGGCCAAAACCGGCCGCTGCCGTCATGGCATGGGGGCCAAGCTGCGCCGGGGCCAGCACCGCCGTGACGCCAAGTCCCGCCAGGATCAGCGGCAGGGTCAGGGTATCGGGCAGCAAAAACGTCCGCACGTCGATCAGCGATAGGATCAAAAGCACAAGACCCAGCCCCACGGTGGCAAGCATGGCAAGACGCGGAGCCTCGGCCCCCAGGGCAAGCCCGGCCCACAGGGCAAGGCCCAGGGCCAGGACCTCGATGGCCGGCAGGGTCCATGGAATGCCCGCATCGCAGCTCCGGCAACGCCCGCGCAACAGCGCATAGCTCACCAGGGGCACAAGCTCGGCCGGCGCGAGCACCTTTTGGCACCCGGCACACTGCGAGCGTGCCAGCAGGAAAGGACGGCCATCGGATACCCGTTCGGCCACCAGGGCGGCGAAGCTGCCCAGGAAAGGCGCGAAGACGAGGAGCGTGAAGGCGAGTGTTCCGCCCGCAGGCCCATGTGCCCATGCCAAAAGCATGTCCATCCACGCTGTCTCCTCACCTCGCGTCCTTGCGCGCAAACCCGGCTTTACAGGCCCTTAAGAGCTTTGACCCAAATCTTGACGGGCACATCCGGCACCGCCGTTCCGAGTGCGTTGTCCCCCCGATCCATCCGCCACACAAGGGTCCCCCATGAGCACCGCCGCCTTGCGCTCCGACATCGATGATGAGGCCGCCATCGCCGCCGATCCCAGTGCCACACGCCCGGGCCAGGACCCGGTGCCCTGGGACCGCCTGTTTGAGGCGGCCGACAAGGCGCTCATCGAGCCGGCCTTGACAGGGGAAAGCGCTTTTCGGGCCTTTGAGGGCCAACGCCGAGACCTGATGGAACGCCGGCTTGGCCTGCCCACCCGATTGATGCGGGGCCTGCGCCTTGCCGCCCTTGGCGGTCCGTCGCTGCCCTCGGCGCTCGCCTGTGCCCGGTGGGGCGCGCGGGTCACCCTGTTGGGCTTTGACGGGGTGCAGCAGTCCGTGACGCCGAGCGCCGCCTTCCGCCAATTCGGCCTTGAGGAGGTGTTTGACGGGCTGATGACGGGTCTGGCCACCAATACGAACGGGTATGACTGGGTCCTGGCGGAGCGCTGCGCCATGGCGGGCCCGGATATGGAGCCGGCCCTTGGCACCCTGAGGGACCTCACGGCCCGCGATGGCTTTGTGCAGATGTCCTATTTTGCGCGCCGGGGCGCCTTTGTCGAAACCATGATCCGCGCGCTTGTCGCCGGGATCGCCTCGCGCAGCGGGCGGCCCCTGCCGGAGACGGCGCGCACTCTTATGATGGCGAAATGGGATGGTCAGGGCTCCGGACGGCATTTCATGGCGTGGGTGACCGGTCATCTGCTGGACCCGTCCGCGCGGCTTGGCCGCCTGATCGATCCGGGCGAGGTCACGCGCAAGGCGGCTGACGTCGGTCTCGCCATTCGGGCCAGCGCGCCGTCCTATCATCCGCCCTTCGAGGCTCTGCCAGGGGCGGGCGGCAATGAGGTCGCCCGGCGCGATGGGCATCTGGCCCGTGCCGCGCTCGCCCATGCCACCGGCGCGCCGGTCTATTACACGGGGCACCTGAGCGGCGCGGCGGAGATCGGAGCCCTGATCGACGCGGCCATGGGCGCCGCCGACGACTGCTGCGAACTGCCCGAGGACAACCGGTTTCAGGCCGCCGCTGCGGCGCTGCGCGCACTGGGGGCCTTAACGGCCAGCCGCAGCATGTGGCTGGGCAACCCGAAGGAACAGGGCGTCTTGTCCCTCATCACCGGGCTGGCGAGCGCCTGCGACGATCTTGCCGAGGGCCAGATCGACCGTGTGCAGCGGTTCTGTACCCAGGATCAGGCCTTCCTGCGCCTGTGGGGCATGCCTGTGCACCATGCCGTCTTCGCGCGGGACGATCGCCTGCTCGACCGGATGCCCATGCCGGAGTACCCGGAAGACAAAACGCCGGGCCGTCCGCGTCCAGAGTGATCAGCAATCCTGGTGCAGATAAAGAAAAATATGGTGCGGCGGGGCCGGCGCGGCCTTGAGCGCGGTGCGGATTTATCGCCCCGCGCTTTTTTTTAAGTTATGGGCGGCGATGCCCGATCAGGGGCCGTCGTTCGAAAAACCCGGCGGGACGTAGCGGGTCTCGATCCGGTCGGTTTGCTCCGCGTCGTTGCCATCACCATACGGCGCCCCCATGTCGGGCGTCTCCCGCGGGGCCCATTCGGCCGGCTGCGGCGCGGCTTCCAGGCGCGGGCCTTCATAGGTGTTGGCGGCCGCTTCCAGGGCATCGATCCGTTCGCTGACTTCGGCGGGCACCTCAAGGCCCGCGTGGCCCATGATGGTCTGCCAGCGATAGGCCCAGTCATGGCGGCGCAGGGCCTGGACGGGCCCGGTGCGGCGGATCAGGGCTTCGCGCGCGGGATCGGATTCAATGGCTTGGAAGGCGCCCGTCACGTCCTCGGCGTCGAGCCCCAGATCCACAATGGCATCGTCCCAGTCGAACACGTCCGACCGGTCGGACGTCTTGGCCACGTCGCCAAGGATCACCGCCCCAGCCGCCGCGGCCTCGAACAGGCGCGGGCTCAAATCGCCGCCGCTTGCCTCGGGGCCTTCCGGGCGGGCGCCATCGGCGATCACATAGCGGCTGCGCTTCATCAGCTCAGAGAGCATGTGACGGGCGCCGTCCACATTGTCCGTGGTCGCCGCCTGGCCGAGATCGGCGTAGTAGAACAGGCCTTTTTCCTCGGCGGTAGAGAGCAGCGCGGCGTGAGTCTTTCCGGCCGTGCGATCAAGGTTCAGCACATCGATGCTTCGAACCGGGCCATTGGGCCCGGGCGCAAACCGAAGGGCGTCGATGCCGTAGGGCAGGTAATGCACCGGACGTCCGGTCAACTCGGCGAGGCCGCCAACGCCCTGGCGAGTGCTGACATAGAGCGTGTCGAACTGCTTCAGGATGTCGAGCAGGTGGCGGTCGGCGCGCATGCGGTGCCCCCAGACTTCAGGCACATAGGCCGCCGTCTTCAGGCAGTTTTCCTTAATGCGGGCGAGGTCCCGCAAGGCGAAGATGGTCGCCACCGTGGGAAGCACGGCCAGGAAGAGGTCGTATTCCTTTTTGGGACGCCACGCCGCCGGCTTTGGCGGGGTGAGCACATTGGCGATGCGCGGCACGCGGGTGACCGTGTGGAGCATGGAATTCACGGTCCGGCGCAGGGGAATGGTGGGGCTGGGCGGGGCAAGAATGTCCGTTTCGCCCCAGCCGCCAATCAGGTTCTCGAATTCGTACAAGTGGGCAAAGCCCACCCGTGGGGCCGCGGCCCGCTGGGAGAGGATCAGAACCCGCGGTTGCTGTGGTGCCATGGAACGCTCCCGATTCTGGGCGGCGCGGCCGAAAAAAAGCGGCCCGCACGCGCAAAATGACTGTGATGTGCCCGATCGATAGAGATGGTTGGCTGCGGCACAGACTGATGTGCCGTTGGGGCGCACCTTGCCGCAAACCGGACTCCGCAAGCAAGAACCGCCTCCGCGGCGGCACGCTATGGGGTGCACAAGGCCCCGTATGGTGGGGCCAGTGTTGTGCGGCCGGGAGCCAGTTAGCCGATGGAGCTTTGGGACTTTTGGTGCGGGGCGATGGGGGGCGGTGCATCCTGGGACACCACAAGCCGCAAATGCTTGCGCTGTCGCACGACGGGCAGGTCTTCGCTGGCCGTTCGCCAACCCGGGGGGGCGGCAATCGGGGGCTCGCCAGCCTCAACCCCGTTCGCCAAAGGTGCGGTCCCAACAGCCGCGTTGAGATGGGTCTCGCCCGGCGTGGCCAGGAGGCGGGTGCCCTCCAGGAATTGATGCACCAAGGGGCGTTGCCCTAGCCAACTCGTGCTCTGGGTGGCGAAAGCGCAGCCCAGCAGACGGGTCATTGTGCCCGGACCCTCGCCATCGCTGAGCGGCAGAAGCAGCATTTCGCCCGAAACGGTGCGCCGGTCGATGGTCTCGGCCCGAAACACAGCAAGCCCAGGGGCCGGCGTTTCAAGGACGCGGTCGATGAAATGGCGCAAAGTCGGCCGGTCGGGGGCCGACCAGAGGGCGTCCAGATTGTGATCGCGCAGTTCCCGGCCATAGCGCTCGCACAGGCCCGTACCGGCAAGGCGGAACACCGTCAGCCCAGGCCCCATGCGCTCGGCCAGAAAGACAAAAGGCAACAAACCTTTCAGGTCCCGGGGCGAGACATCACGGCGGTGAGGGGCGGGCCGCCCGTCTCTCAGGGATGTCCAGTAATCGAACACCCGTTTTGTCTTCACATTGCGCATGGTCCCCACCCGGCCGCGAAAGCCGTCTTCTGCCCCGCCATGGGCAGGCCTTACCCGGAGCCCGGGTCAACCCGTGGTGGGGACACTGGCACGCAAATCTGGATGTCGAGATAACGCTCGCCCGCGTGCCGGTCCCCCTGTTGGGGTTAAACACAGCACGAACCATGCCAACTCCGGCCATGCCAACTCCGGGGGTGCAAAGTCCCGCGGCGCAAAGTCCGGCGGTCGACGCTGACACCGGAGCGGCCTACTCTTGGTCAAGCGATGGACGGGGCGAGGCCGCCCCGGCTTCAAAGAGGCGGGCCCTCGCGCGCCCGGACACCGATGGCCCGCTTGGAATTCTTTTTCGACTGCTCAAGCCCGTGGACCTATCTGGCATTTTCCCAAATCGAGGCCCTGGCGGAGAAGACCGGTGCGGAGCTGATCTGGTGCCCGATCCTGGTCGGCGGCGTCTTTAACGCGGTCAATCAGGGGGTCTATGACGCCCGGGCCAATCCCGAACCGCGCAAGGCCGATTACACCCGCAAGGACCTCCAGGACTGGGCGAGGGCCTATGGCCTGACGATCCGTTGGCCCAGTGTCTTTCCGGTGCGTGCCGTCGACCTGATGCGGGCCGTGGTGGTGGCGCAGATCGGGGGCCGGATCGCGCCCTTTGCCCGGCGTGCCTTTGAGGCCTACTGGGCGCAAGACAAAGATGTGTCGCAGCGGGACGTTTTGGCCGAGCTTGCGCGGGATGTCGGCCTTGATCCGGCCCACCTGCTCGGCTCTCTGGACGATGCGGGCGTCAAGGCGCGCCTGCGGGACAACACGGACGCGCTGATCGCACGGGGCGGGTTCGGATCGCCCACATTTTTTGTGAACGCGAGCGACATGTATTTCGGCAATGATCGATTGCCATTGGTCCGGCGGGCCCTGCTCGCCGCGGGAGCGTGACATGCACCAGCACAGGACAGGGCCGGACCGCTTCGGCGGTTCGGACAACACGGGCTTTGGATATGGCGAGCGGCCGCGCCAGCCAGTCTTCAACGCGCCATCGGTGGTGTTGTGGCTGATCGGCCTTCTGGCCGTGGCGCATTTTCTGCGCGTGTCCATGGCGCCGCGCGATGCGATCCGTCTGTTGATCGAATTCGGCTTTTTGCCGGCCCGGGTCACCCAGGGCGATGATGCCTTCGCGCGTCTGCCGGACGGTTCATCCATCTTCTTCGTGCCCGATCCCTTGGGCGGCGTGATGACCTTTGTCAGCCACGCGCTGCTGCACGGCGATGCCATGCATCTGATCTTCAACTGTGTCTGGCTTTTGGCCTTCGGAGCGCCGGTGGCGCGGCGGATCGGTGATCTGCGCTTTGCCGGCCTGTTTGTTGCCTCGGCCATCGCGGGGGCCGCGTTGTTTCTGCTCTTCAATCCGCAAGGCCAAATTCCGGTGGTGGGGGCCTCCGGCGCGATTGCCGGGCTCATGGGCGCGGCCACGCGCTTCATGTTTGCCGAACCGCGCATGGCGTTCCTGCGCTGGGGCCGGCCGGCCAATCCGCCGCTCACCGCGCTGACCGATCAGCGCGTGCTGGGCTTTGCGGGCGTCTTTGTTCTGATCAATGTGTTGATGGGCTTTATCGGGCTGGGCTTTGGCGGCCAGGCCATGATGATCGCCTGGGAGGCCCATTTGGGCGGATTTTTCGCCGGCCTTTTTTTGATGCCCCTGTTTGACCGACGCTAAGGGCATTGGGTGCCTCCGGCCGGCCCGTTAACCCTTCCGTAACCGCCCCGGACCGCTTCTAGGAACAAGGGCGGATTAAGAAAAATGAAGATCGCGCGAAAGGGCATCACGGCGGCACCGTTCTTCACCCCCTTGCGAGGGGGAACCAATTGGGACCTTGGGAGCGAGGAACATGGGTGACACACCAGACAGCAACCCGCCGGCCGGTGGCCGCGGCCGCTGGCCGAGTGACGAGATCGAAGGGGAGATCATCGGTCCGGAGCCGGAGGATGAGGATCTGAAGCGCCGGGGCATGGTGCGCTCGCGCGCCGACATGACCATCGACGTCAGGCCCGACAGCGATATCGACAGGCACGACGCGGCCTCCCTGCAGGCAGAGCCCTCGGGCCGCGCGGCCGATGATGCGATCGAACCGGATGCGGACGGCTGGACCCGCCATGACTGGGCGGCCCGCCCCGATGAGCCGGCCGCTGCCGAGCCCGCCGATCACGGCGAAGGCGATGCGGACGCGCGCCCGTCCTGGGCCGATACCACCTATGACGAGGAAACGGATCGAGACGCGGGACATTTTAAGCCCTCGGACGATGATGTCCGGGATCATGAGTTTCAGGATCGCGGCGTCCCGGACGGCGATTATGAGACTGGCGGCGATGAGACTGGCGGCGATGAGACTGGCCGCGATAAGAGTGGCCGCCATGGGATGGGCGGGGTCGAAGC
>CAYYTT010000003.1:0-11539 GCA_964474635.1 uncultured Alphaproteobacteria bacterium
AATATCCATCGGGAACATGGGTGAGCTTGCCGAGAGGGTCACTTTCAGCGTCAGAGCCGTTGAGCGCATCTGCTGGTACAGTTGCTGCTGGGGAAGGACTTCGGACCACAGGCGGGTGAACGGCACATCAAGGCTCGCCACGAGCCCATGGGCCACCGGGTCAAGCCCTGATCCTTTCAGGGACAGTCCCTCCACGGATTTGACCGCCATAATGGCCGCATAGGGCACCTTGCGGTAGCTTGAAGAGCCCGACAGCCACAGGCCGACGGTGTCCTCATTGCGGCTCACGGCGATATCGTCCGGGTCGCTCCGCAACACATTGGGCACAAAAACGCAGTCAAAGCCCATGGCCCGCAGAAACTCGTCGAGCCCGTCCTTGACGACGCCGATCCGCCGGATCAAACCGTCCTCGGCGGCGCGCAACCAGGCGCGCAGCAGTGACCAGTCGTGCGCCTCGCCCATCTGCAGGAAATTGCTGTGCCAGAGGAGGTCGAAGCGGGCGGCTCGCTCATAGCGTTGGACCTGGCGGATCAGATCGATAAAGAACGTATCCCCGCCGGAAATCACAAACCGCGTTGCGCCGCTTGCGAGCAAAATACGGGCATAACGGTCAAGATCGTCCTGTGTCAGATCATCTGGGTGGATCGTGGGATCCTCCGGAATGGGCAGAGCCTGGTCAAACAGGTTTCGCGTCGAGGTGGCAACGCCGGCCCAGCGCGGCACATAAAGCGCAATGGGCTTGCGCGGATTGAAGCTGGCGATCAGGCCCGGATAAGGGCTGATCCGGCTGCGCAAGTCCGCGGGCTCGCGCACCGGCGCGGTCATCCAATTGCGCGCGCGCCCGTCGGTCTCCGCCAGGGGCACATCGAACAGTTCGGCGAGGATCACATCGCGCGAGCCCATTCTAGCGGCATGCAGATCAATCCAGACCGTCTTATCCCGGAACGAAACCTCAGCAACGCCGCTCCATTCATGGGTCAGGAAGGTCAGTCGGCCCAGCACCGACATTTCCAGGCACAACTCACCCTTCAGACCCTTGGCGCAGTCCCGCCAGGGCACCTCGTCCACCATGATGGTGGGCACATGGGCCCAGTTCCGCCCGTCGCACGCAAGCGCAAGGTTGATGGGCCGGGCCTCGGGTTCGGGTTCCGCCGCCAGGATAATGACCTCCGCCCCCAGACTCTTCGCATGCCGCTTTCCGGTTACGCGAATACTCACCCGCTCGCGGGTCGCTCCGTCCCGCAGCTCAGCGCGCATCGCCGCGATCAATGTGATTGTCTGTGCCCGTGACAGGTCCGTCAGGTCGCCAGTGATGAGGTCGAGCACCGACACGCAGGTCTCAGGTGCATAAAGATCGACCTCCAGGACCGGTGCGCCCTTCCGTGTGACTTCGGCAAGCCCGCTCCAGGGATGGCGCAGCACGACACAGGAAGGCGACCGCCCCTTCACTTTCAGGGGCGCGTGTCCCAGGCGTAAAGCCCTAGGGGCCTCCAGCCCCTCGCCCGCGCGAATGTTGGGCACCATGGTCCGGTTCTTGCGCACCCGGGGCGTGTCAAGGGCCAAACCATCCGTGTCCCCATCAGGGCGGATCTGGAGCAGGAAGACATCATCGCCCTGGGCGGAAGGGTTGCGCCGACCGGTGGACGTCAAATGGATAGTATGGCGGGCCATCAGGCGCTCCTGGCTTGATCGAGATCCGAGGGGCCCGCGTCAGGGACCGGCTTCGCGGGCTCCGGCAAGGAGAGAACGGGAGCCTCGATGGTTTCGCTGGGGTCCTCGGGGGAGTCCTCGGGGGGCGCTTCTGCTCCTGGCACGGTGGACGGCCCAAACCAGTCGCTCAGAGCATCCGCGAAGATCCGCCTACGTTCCTCCGTAAGGAGGCGAAGACGTTCTGCTTCCCGGGCCACATCCCCCACCACACGCTCAAGTTCCAGGGCAATGTCACGCGCATTGTCCCAATAAGTGACATGGCCGCCGACACCGGTCCCGCAGGCAAGGCGCAAGTGATCCCGGCCCGGCCCCAGGATCGGGATGAAGCCCCCGGCAATGGCCTCCGGTAGATCCGCAGGTAACTCCGTATCGGGATAGACGCCAAGGGCGATGGCCTTGGCATAGCGTGGAGCGAACATGACTTCGGGCACGGCATCGTACAGGGTAACCGGCCCCCTCGGCGCGAAGGATTGCCACAGTTCAGCATGGGTCGCGGCCTGCGATGGGATCCAGACCTGGTCCACGGGTCCGACACGGACCTCAAAGAGCATCCAGGCCGCAATCATATGGGTCAGGCTCGGCAACAGGCCGCTGCCTGGAAGGATAAGCAGCTCCGTCCCATCGGATGCGTCTTCGGACAAAACAGCCGGGCTTTCCAAAGGCGCCGGCAGACACCGTGTTGTGCACCCCTGGGCCTCGAACAGGGGCAGATAGGCCTGGTTCTGTGCGACCACCTCCAGGCGCGGACCCAACCGGCGCGCGACACCGAACCAGTCCGCAAGGCGCTTCATATCATCTGCATAGACACTGTCATCGGCTTCAAGGGGCGCAAGTCCTTGAACAGGACCGGCCTCAAGCACAACGCAAATCCGTACAGGCGCCTTCCATTCAGACACGGCCCGCACCAGGACCGGCCCTCCTTTAAGGCTGACTGGAACGATCAAGCGGTCCCAGGCCTTTTGTTCGGCAAGAAAGCGCAAGGCCTTCGCCGTGGCCGGCGGCACAGCCCCATCCATGAGGCCCAGGTCGTCGGTGTTTACGGCAAGAACGCCGGGCGACAAGGCGATGGACGCGGCCAGTGGTCCTTGTGCCTTGCATTGCACGGCGATCGTCCGGGCCCGCCCGTCTCCTTGAGCCAGAAGCGCGCGCAAGGCCGTCGGCATGCGCCCTTCGCCGCCATGTCCGCCCGCAATGGCCTCTTGGTCAATGAGACCCCGCGCGAGGCGGGCGAAATCGAGAAACCCGGATTTGACCGTTGCTGCATGTAGATCAATGCTGGTGCGGGTGCCCTTGAAATAGACCTCCAACGCGCCGCAGAACGGGCCGGCGAGGACCTCAAGATGCGAGCGACCATCCGCATGGAAAACAGCCTGGGCGCTGCCAATGGTCCGGTAGCTGCCGCCACTTGGATCGGTTGGTTCGCGGCGCTCCTCCCACGGACCGGACAATGTCACGGCCGACCAGGGCTCGCTCATGCCCTTGCCCTCACGGAACAAACGCCGGAGCGTCACCTCGCCACTGCGCCGGTCCGGGCGGGTGCGGAGAATGGCAAGGCCGGGCGTCATGCGGGTCTGGAGAAGAAGATCTTCGTCCGCGCGCCCCGGTATCAACGACGCGGCCGGCGCACCGACCGTTTCCCTCAGGTGGCGCACCATCGACAGATAGGCGCCGTCCAGACGGTCCGCCTCGATACGGATCACGTCATCGATGGCCAAATAGGGCGGGCTGCAGGCTTGCGTTGCGTCCACCGCGACACGGCCCATGTCGAGGGTCACCCGCCCCGCCTTGCGATGGGCCAGGGCGATGGACATGTCCCCGCCGCCCCCGCCGAGGGCCAGGACTTCACCAATCCGCAATGTGGGCGGCAGGCGCATGAGGACGCGCATGCCGGCGGGCTCTGTCAGGGCCGCCTCCGGCAGGATCGCGGAAAGATTGAACTGGACCGCCTCCCCCGTGGCGATCCAACCGCCGATGCCGGCAAGGCCCGGCCGCCGCGCGAGAACAGTCCTTGCCTCCTCAAACCAGCCGCTCTCCAGCTCATCGCCGGCGCGCAGCACGATCAGAGCGTCACCCGCACCCTCCAGCAGGGGACTGGCCCCCTCAGGCGAGGTCGCACGCCAAAACGATCCGGCAAACCTCACCCGTCCGGGAGCCGATTCGGCCGACACGCCGGCAGGCGCATCGGGCCGCAAAATGGCGATGCGCTCAACAAAGGGGGACGCCGACCGGACCGTGCGCTCCACACTGCCCCCATCCTCGCCCTCAGCCGACAAAATGAACGCTGTTACGGCCAGGGCGCGCACTTGCCCCTCCACAACGCCGGTCTGGCGCGGCAGGAGCGTAGTCAGATGATCCGGGTAGGCATTGCGCCGATAGCGCGGGCCATTCCGCACACGGCTGTTCGACAGGCGCAATCGCAACTGCGGATCGCGGGACAGGGTCGTCATCGTCTGGGCAAGATCTGCGGCGGTACCGTCGAAAAAGACCGCGTTCTCACCCTCCTTGAAATGGTCGCGGAAGGCCGCGGTGTCCCGCAGGATGAGCGGGATGCCGGCCAGGTGAAGCTCATGGGCGGCGTAGCAATAGGATTCCATGCGGTTGGCAAAACAGGCAAAGGCCGCATTGGACAGGTGCCGAAGAAGATCCTTGTGGGACTGGCGTCCCAGGAACCGGAACCGCTGCGCATGGGCTTCGGGAATGGCGGCCTTGAGGTCTTCAAGGGTCATGGACCCGGCCACCGTCTCCTCAGGCCCGATAATCAGAAAATCCCCGGCCCATGCCGCAAAGGCCTCATCCTGGAGCGCAAGGCATGCCCCAAACAGGAAGGTATCAAGCCCCTTGAAGGTCGACAGGCGTCCGTAAAAGACAATGTCGCGACCCTGGCCATCATAATCCACTTCGCCGATGGAGCGTGTGATGGGCGGCGAGACCATGACCGTTTTATGCTCCGCTAGCGGACCGTAAAGCGGTTTGATCTCTTGCCGGAAATACTGGTGCCCAGGCGTCAAGAGGCCATCGGCGGCGGCCAATTGCGCCCGCTCCATGGCATAGTGATATAGGCGTTCCGGCGCCGGCGCATTGCGGATCTTGCGGTCGATCAACTCGATGGTGTTGTGCAGGCGCACGACCGTCCGCGTGGAAAGCGACCCCATGCGCCCCAGAAAGGAGGACGCCGGGCCGCAATAGTCATAAAATTCCAACAGGTCGAGCGGCATACGCTCAAGCAGGGCTTCGGCGGCACTGGCGATCCGAGCGGCGCGCTCGATCTCCGCATCCGGAAAGACGACCTCGTTGAGCATGGGATCGCACGCCAGTTCGGCAACACTGAAAATGTGCAGACGCTCCGAATTCGCAAAGGCGAGCTTGTCGCCAGTCTTCAAGCGCTCCACCTCTTCGGCGCTCAAGTCGACGAGCAGCGCCACCGCGTGGCCATCCTCCAGCAGCCGTGAAATGGTGTGAAACAGCAGGATGCCCACGCCTCCGGCCGTGGTCGGATAAATCTCCAGGCAGACAAAGCCAATGGTGGCCTTATCCGGGACCATCGAAGAAGCGCTCATCGCGTCCTAACCTTCGCTACAGGGGGGCTCGCACGAGAAAAAAGGAGAGATCAGGGCGGCGCGGCCACGCGCCCGGCGGACGTGCCGGCGCTCACCAAGCCCAGCACATCTGTGCCAGGATAGGCCGCGTCCTGGTTTCCAAATGGTTGATGGCTCAGGATTTCGCGCGCCGGGGGCGCATACGGGCAAGGAAGGTCTCTTCTTCCTCATCGCCCTTCCACTGATTGCAGCGATAGCAGGCCGCAACGAGATTATCCGGATCGTGACGACCACCCCGGGACAGGGGGACGCGATGGTCGATGGTCGCGCGCCGATTGCCGATGGACAAGGTCATGGTCCGGCCGCAGTAAAAGCAGGCCCCGTCCTGGGCCGCACACAGGCGCAGCAAAATCCCCCGCCCCTTCGCCATCGTTCACGCACCCACGCTGCGCGCGGCGAACCAGAACAGGCCCAGTGCCAGAAGGCCCGCCACGGCACCATCGCGCAAGGCCGTTTCAATCCGCTCCGGCAGGGGACGGAACAGCACCGCCACCGCAAAGACCAGCAGCACCATGCCCACCTGCGCGGCCTCAACGCCGAGATTGAACGCGACCAGGGGCGCGATCAGCGCCATGGGCTCCAGGCCGAGGTCCCGGATCGATCCGGCAAAGCCCGCACCGTGAACAAGACCAAAGGCCATGGTCAGGGCCATCGCGCCTGCCCCCTGCCGCATGCCGGCGCCCGTCTCTTGCTCCGCCGCCCGGGCCGCCAGGAACACCGCGAGCCCGCCCAGCACAACGGGCGGCAACACCGAACCGCCGCCGAGGATCGCCGCGCCCGTTCCGAGCGCCAAAAGTCCTGCGCCAACGCCCATGAGCCGGCGCCGCGCCGCGTGCGGCAGTTGGGCTGCCTCCAGGGCGGCAAAAGCAATGGTGAAGCCAATCAGCGCCTCGACCGCCGCCGCATGGGGCTCGATGACCCCAAAGCTGGCGAGCGCCAGGGTGATGCTGTGGCCCAGGGTAAAGCCGGTGATCATGAGCGCGAGCGCTCGGACCCCGTGCGCCAGCAGCATCAGGCCGACAAGAAATGCAAGATGGTCCATCCCCCCAAGCACATGGCCGAGCCCCGAGCCGAAGAATTGTCCCCAGGCGGACGGCCCCGAAGCGGTCCGGCCCCAGCCGATCTCAAGGACCCGCCGTCCGCCATTCAGGACGGTCTCCGCCAGCACCGTTTCGCCCGCGCCGTGGGGGTCGTCCGCGACCACACGAATGATGTGCAGGTGGCTGGCAGAGAGGTTGAAAAAGGCGTCCGTACGGATCGTTAGAACGGTTTCGAGCGCGCTCTCACCGGAGTCTCGAACGGGGGGCGCGGCGCAGACAGCGGAGAGCCCCACCCGCAGCGTTGACGGCGTCGCCGCCAGAATGGATGGAGGCTCAAGGGGGCATGGTCCTTCGGGACCGGAGACCGCAATCGTGCCAGCCAGATGGCGGACCAGCAGATCCTCAAGCCGTCCCTCGGGCCACAGGCCATGGAGCAACGTCGCCCGGCGCCGGTCGATGGCGAAAACACCGGTCACCGACGACCCCGACAGGATCCATTCGGAGGCGGATTGACTGCGTGTGTGTGCATTGGCCGGCTGAAGCGCGCCGGACAAAAAAATCAGCAACAGGAAGACGGTCCCGCCCCAGCGGGCGGCGCCCGCCATGCCCGACGTCATGGCTCAAGATCCACGACAATGTCCACATCAGCGCGGGCGCGCAGACGATCGACCATTGCGGCGGCCCGCGCCTCGTCCCGGCGCCGTTGCCAGATATCGGCAAGGGCCGGTTTCACGTCTTCAAAGGATCGGCGGGACGGATCCTCCCGCTCCACCACCCAGAGGATCGAGTGTCCCCGCGCCACGGCGAAGGGACCGGCCACGGTGCCCGCCGGCAGGCGTTCGGCCGTTTGGGCGAGCCTGGCCGGCAGGTAGTCGCTCAGCTTCGTGGCCTCCAGGAGCCGGTTGGGCACCGCCGCGTCCCACGTGCCGCCCTCGGCACGCACGGCTTGGGCAAGATCGCGTCCCCCCTTGACGGCCGAGGCGAGGCGCGCGGCCTGTTGTTCGCTTGCTAGGCGGACATGCCGGACACGGATGCGGGGCGATGGGGAAAACAGTGTCGGGTTGCCGTCGTAGAGGCCGCGCAGATCCTCATCCGTGGGCGGCTCATCGGCGGCCCCGGCCCCCGCCGTGCGCAGGCTTGCCTGGACGGCCGCCTTGCGCAGTGCGTTGTCGGCCCGCACCAGATCAAGCTCGAGCGCGCGCGCCACGAGCAGTTCCTCGGTGATGAGAGTGTCCAGGATGCGTTCCCGGTCCGTGCGGCCTAAAGGCTCGCGGCGGTCGCCGGAGACGGCGGCCACGGCCCGCTCAAAATCGAGCCGGCTGATCGCGATGCCGTCTACGACGGCGGCCACGTCGACTTGAGAGCGATCCCCACGGGGGACCGGTGAGCCCAGCGCCGACCAGAGCGCGGCGGCAAGCCCGACAAAGCCCGCCGCCGCCAACAGCATCTCCCGCCACCGTGATGTCACCGGCGCACATCCTCAAGATTGGGCTCAAGATCAGGCTCAAGATCAGGCTCAAGATCCGGCCCATCAACCTCAAGGTCCGGTTCCTCACGGGCGTCGTCCGCTCCGCTGTCCCCTGGAACCGGCTCGTCCGAGCCCGACGCGTCGCCACTGTCTTCCCCGTCCGGTTCCGGCACGGGGATCACGGAAGGATCGTGATTGACATAAATCGGCGAGGACCAGGCCCTGTGTTCGGATGGGGCGAGACAGTCATCGGACCCGTCCACGCGGTAGTCGCCAAAGCACGGATCGACTTTGATGCAGGTGCCGTTCTCATCGTACTGACAGCGCAGATTGGCCCCGTTGATGGTCGGCGTCGCCTCCTGAACCGCCCGGGCATAATATAGGGTGTCATAGGCCGCATCGGCGAAATCCGGATCTGTAAACGCAAACTGGCATCCCGTGCCGTCCCCATCGCACGCATGGGTCAGGAACGGGTCCTCAATGAGGGTGGCAATATCTTCGCCGGCATCCTTTTGGCGACGAATACGGACGATTTCGATCCGGGTGATGGCATGGCGCTCGTCGCCGGGATTGTAGCATTCACCGCCACACAGCCGGTCGAGATCGGCCTGTTCAACACCGCGCCGCGTCTCGGGGCAGCCCGGCTTTTGCACAAAGGCCCCCAGCGCCTTCACTTCAAAGCGCGGTTCGGCAATGCCGCTGTCGACCACACTGCCCATGGGCCGGCGCTCTCCCGCCCCATCGATCATGTCGAACCACAGCAGAATGCGCGGCCCCGAGGTGCCGTAGGTTTCACGCCGCTGCATGGCGTCCCAGATCTGCGCGCGGGTGCGCCCTTCCGCGTGGACCGCCGCGAGCCCCCCCGTCAACCAGAAGGAGGACTGGCGCTCCAACTCGGTGGCCTGGAACCCGGCTGTCGTCAGCAGTTCCTCGCGCGAACGCGGATGGGATTGGGCATCGGGTTCCTGCGGCTCGCCGAAAAAGCGCCGGAACCACGCCTCGTTCACGGGCCCGCCGGCCTCCGTGCTCAACCGACGCTGATATTCCTTGTAGCCCGTACCGGGACGGGCCCGGTGACTGTCGGAGGAGGCAATGAAGCCCCAGGTGAAATTGCTGGGCTCCCCCGCGCCGTCTTCGCCGAAATGCGACACGGCAAGACCGTATTGCACGGAGGTTCCGGGCCGTAAATTGAAGGCCGGCTGGAAACAATCCTGGCACTGACCGGAATTCAGCCAGTCCTGCGGCGCTTCACCCTGGATCGCCAGGTGCCCGGCAATGCCCATATCGGCGTAGTCGTCGCGGGCCTGGGCGGCGCGATCATCACATTCTTGGTCGCTCTCGCCGATGGCAAGGCAGCGCTCACGGATGATTTCCCCGGCGCGCCAGCAGGAGGGAAGATAATTTTCCGTTGGCGCCACACAGGTCCCCCTCTGGGTTTCCTGATCATATTCGATGGCTTTCCAGGAGCGATACTCCTCGGAATTTCCGTGTCCCGAATAAACCTCGATCATGGGGAACATTTCGGGCCGCATCTCCGGCACGAGTTGCTTGTCCCATGTGGTGGCGGCCGGCGTGTAAAAGCCCCAGGCCGAACCGTGGGGAATGATCAACGGATCAAGCCCCTGGTCGCTCAGCCGCTGCACAAGCTCTCCGGGCGTCGCCGCATGCTCGAAACAGCTGCGGGGCAACTCGTTCGAGGGAACATCGGCGGCGCATTCCGGCACGTCGCGCACTTCGCTCAAAAATAAATTGAAGTCCAGATAGTCCCTGGCGTTCAGCGGATCGAGAAGGATCGCGCCCAGGGGAAGACCGGCCGCGCGATTGCGCAAGGTCTCGGTTGCCACGCCGCTGGCGGCGATGGGACGGGCGGCGACTTTCTCTTCCTCCAGATCGCGGAAGATGACGTTCTTGTGCCCGTAGTGCTCCTCAGGCACCCGGCCCACTTGCGTCCACTCAAAACCAATGAAGGGCACAAGATCGGGCTCGGCCTCATTGTCCGACATGGCCTGGCACATGCGGATGGACCGCTTGGTCTCCTCCCAACGCGTGGGCGTCTGCGCCTCGGCATGATCGGTGGCTGCGAAAAAATCGATGCTGGAGCAATAGCGGGCAAAATCGCAGGCCTCGGCCAGGGGATGAATGCCCTGGCCGCCATTCATGGGCAGCGCCCACAAGAAGGCGTCCGTCGAAAATGTCGTGTGCACATGAAGATCGCCGAACAGGATGACATCGTCGTCAGCCGCGCCGACGGCATCGCGGGCTTCGTCTTGAACGCCCTGGCGCGCCAGAATGACTTCGGCGGGCACGGAGGGCATGGACAACTCGCCCGCGCCGCGCGAGCGGGCGAACCAGTGATTCTCCATCCCAAAAACGACAAAACCGATCACGGCGCCCATGATCAGCAAGAGTGCGATGACGTTCCGCATGACCTGCTTCCTCTCGCCCTGGCTGTCGACAGACAGCACCTCTCACGTTTGATTTGCCGTGATGGTAGGCTTTGGAAGGGGCTGAAGGCAACAAATCCGGAGCCGCGCAAGACATGCGCGCAAGACTTCCTCGCGGTCCACGAACCGGTCAGACTTCATCAAGCGGCCAGACTTCATCAAGCGGTCAGACTTGGGCAAGCGGTCAGAAAAGCTCGATCTCAGTGTCCGCATCCGGATCGCGCTGGGACACGGCGCGCCCGAGCAAGGTCTCGGACAGCCGCGCGGCCATATCGCCCAGGGTGACCGATCCCACCACGCGCTCCAGCATTTCGGCATGGTCGGCCACGAGATCGTTTTCCATCGCGGCTTCAAGATTGAGCTCGGCCGCGCTCTCTCCAAGGCTGGCGGCCACGATGTCGAGGGCGCCTCGCACATTGTCGATGCGCTGTTTGGCGGTGTCCTGGAATTGGATGGCTTGGGTCACGCTGGGCACGGACTGGGTGACCAGGGCAGACACCTCGGCGGACCGGGCGAGCGCGCCCGCAATCGTGGCTTGCCCTTGCGCAATACGGGCCTTGCCCTTGGTCAGGTCCTCGCGCTGCTCCGTATCGAGGGCCGGCCGGACGGACGGGGCCTGATCCCCCGATTGTTCCGGCTGGCCCGGCATCCAGGCATCCGAAAGGGCTTCGCCGACCTTTTCGATGGTCTTTGCGCCGCTGCGGATCTGCTCGATCAAGCTTTCGACCTCCAGGACATGGCTTGGCTGGTCGGCCGCGAGATCTTGCAACACCGAGCCGATCAGCGCGCTTTGCTCAGCCATCACGCCAATGCTTTCGACCATTCCGGCGACATAGGCGTCGATCAAGTCAGCGACGCTGGCCTGTTCCGGCGCCTTCTCGATCATGTGGGCGCCCTGGGCGATGGCCTGGAGATCTTCCGCCTGGCGCAGAGCCCGCTCGGCAAGGCTCCTGAACTGGACCGAGACGTCCAGCATGCCTTCTTCCATGCTCGATGACGCCAGATCGATTTCCTGCGTGAGCGCCATCAGCACGTTTCGAGCCGTCAGGGAGCGCCCCAACGCGGCGCGGTTCTCATGATGCAGGCGCTCAAGACGTGAGACGGCTTCGGCCCCATCGCCGGCATGTGAAGACGCCCCGCCGTCACAGGTCGCCGCCCCGGTGGCCGGTTCCGCCTTGGACATTGAATTTGCCATCGTCCGCTCCCCGCCGATCCAGCACCAATGGTGCGCGGCATTCTTTGGTCACCAGCCGGGCCTTTGTCACCGGCCGAGCCTTTGTC
>CAYYTT010000003.1:11639-105815 GCA_964474635.1 uncultured Alphaproteobacteria bacterium
CAGCTCCGTGCGGCCCAAAAGCACGCGCTCAACCCGCAAGACGGGCCCGGGGACCTGCCCCCGCAGCCTCCAGCATGGCCGTCGCCATGCGTTCCGCGGACACTTCCCGCTCGACCGCTCCGGCGCCTTTGGCCGCGCGCGGCATGCCATAGACAAGACAGCTCGCCTCGTCCTGACCCAAGGTGGCGGCGCCGGCCCGGCGCATGGCCAGCAAACCATCGGCGCCATCGCGCCCCATACCCGTTAAGATGACGCCGACGCTCTTGGCGCCTACAACGCGCGCCACGGACGAAAACAGGACGTCGACGGACGGCTTGTGCCCGCTTACCTTGCCTCCACCGCGCAGTCGGCAGACGAGCCCGGAGGCGTCGCGGGCCAGTTCCATATGCTGATCGCCAGGCGCCACATACACATGGCCCGGACGAACGGGGGCGAAATCCTGCGCCTCGCGCACTGTGGCCGCGCAGGCCGCATCGAGCCTGCGGGCAAAGCCGGTCGTAAAGACCGGCGGCATGTGCTGTGTGATCATCACGCAAGGGGCATTGTCCGGCAGGCGCCGCAGGATCTGCAGCAGCGTTTCGACCCCGCCTGTGGATGCGCCCATGGCAATGACGGTGTCGCGACCGGCCCCACCCGTTGGCATGGCCAGCGTGCCCGGATTTTGCGCCCCAGACGGACGACCCCGCACCTTCACCTTCGCGGCCATCTTGACCTTCTCAGGCAGATCACGGGCAAGGTCGGCCATCGCCTGGGTGTCCTGCCCGGGTTTGGCCGCCACATCGACCGCGCCGATTTCAAGCGCGGCAACGGTCACATCGCTTCCCGAGACCGTCAGGGACGAGACCATCACGACCGGCATGGGCCGCAGGGCCATGATCTTGCGCAGGAACTCCAGGCCGTCCATGCGGGGCATCTCGACATCCAGCGTCAGGACATCGGGATTGAGCGATTTGATTTTTTCCCGTGCGTCGAAGGGATCGGCAGCCGTGCCGACAACCTCGATTTCCGGATCGGCGCCCAGCACGTTCGACAACATCCCTCGCATCAGGAGAGAATCATCGACGATCAACACCTTAATGGTCATCGGCGCTCTCCTTTGTTCCGCGGCGCGGACCCGAACAGTTCGATACCCCCATCCACTTGTTGTGAAATTTCGTCCTTGTACTTATCTTCAGACTTCACAAGATCTGCTTCGACTTCCGCAACGAATTTGCGCCGCACACGGCCATCAGTGGGATAATAGTTGATCCTGCGTGCCTTGGGCCCGCCAAGATCGGCCACCTGCGCAAGCAGGCGCTCCTGCTCAAGATAATGCAGCACAAAGCGCGCATTCATGTCGCCTATGCCCCCTTGGTTGCCCCTCAGAATGCTCCCGCCGAACACCTTGATCTCCAAACGCTCGCGGGGGCAGCCTGTACGAAGAACTTCGTTGAGAAGCCGCTCCATCGCGAACGTCCCATAGCGCAGCGCCGCATCGGCCCCATCCCAGCCGCTCCCCTTTTCCTCGGGCAGCATGAAATGATTGAGGCCCCCGAACCCAGTCTCCGAATCGCGGATGCACGCCGAAACACAGGACCCCAGGACAGTCGCAACAATCTCATTGGCCTCCCCGGTGACGTAGAATTCCCCGTGCAAAACCTTGATGACCCAAGCATGTTCCTGCGCATCGAAAAACCGGTGACGTGCCGTTCCCCTGCCGCCGAGCCTTGCGGTGGATTTGGGCACGTTTGGCGCGGAAACTCGCTCAGGCCGTGGGAGCGCCATCAGGTCAGCTTTCTATACGTGGTGCGTCCCTCGGGCCGCAGGGGCAAGTCCGCCGTATCGAGATGTTCGGAGTGCCCGATATACAGGATCCCACCCGGCGCGAGCCGCGAGATGAACTTTTCCGCCAGGGAGCGCTTGGTCGGCACGTCGAAATAAATCATCACGTTACGGCAGAAAATGGCGTCGAACGGTCCGGCGAAGGGCCAATCCTCCAGCAGGTTGAGCCGCTTGAACGTCAAATGCGCCTTGGCCGCCCGCCCCATCGTCACCGCACTGTCCGGCCCACGCTCCAGGCAGGACTTGAAGGCCTCCGGGATCGTGGCGGCACTTTCGGCATCATAGGACCCGGCCTCGGCGGTGCGCAGGACCTGCGTGTCGATGTCGGTGGCAAGGATACGGGCATCAAAGCTCACCGATTTGGGCGCGCCGGCAAGAAGCCCCGCCAGCGTCAGGGCAATCGAATAGGGTTCCTGTCCGCTCGAGCAGCCGGCGGACCAGATCCGCAGGCGCGCGCCCGACCCGGACCGCGCGGACTTAAACCATGGGTCCAGCACAGTCTCTTTCAGGTGCTCGAAATGGTGGGGCTCGCGAAAAAAGTCCGTATGGTTCGTCGTGAGGCTGTCGACGAGCTTGTCCAGCTCGCCGGCATCGTGTTTCAGGTGCTCCCGGTACTCAGCGAAGCTCGCCAAGTTCAGGGTGCGGATCCGGCGCGCAAGGCGCGTGTAAACAAGCCCGCGCCTGGCCTCGGTGATGTGCAAACCGACCGTTTTGTAAGCCAGCCGCACAAGCTCCCGGAAGTCCTCATCTGTAAGCTCATACTCACTGGACAGATGACCTCCCTTGAGATCGGAACCCTGCTCAAGGCGTGACGCGGACAGGCTCATCAGAATTCCTTCCAGTCCGGATCGTCCTGGACGGCCACCGCAAGCGCACTTTGCATCTGCAGTGCGGGGCTCGCCGCCCCCTTGCGCGGGGCCGGCTTGGAGGCCGGTGCCGGATCGGCCACGCGGGGGCCGCGCTCAACCTGCCCACCGTTCTCCAGGGTGAAGAACTCCATCCGCCGCTGCATCATGATGGCCTGATCGGCGAGGTTCTTGGCCGCCGCGGCGCTTTCCTCGACCAGGGCAGAGTTCTGCTGGGTCATTTGATCCATCGAGGAAATCGCCGTGTTGATTTCCTGGATACCGGTGGCCTGGGCGCGGCTGGCATCGGAAATGTTGGAGACAATGTCCGCGACGCGTTGGATCGCCGACAGGATCTGCTCCAGGCTCTCGCCCGTCTTGTTCACAAGCGCGACACCGCCAGCGACCTGATCCGTACTGTGATTGATCAAGTCGCTGATGTCTTTGGCGGCCTGGGAGGAGCGCTGGGCAAGATTGCGAACCTCCGAAGCGACCACCGCGAAACCGCGTCCCGCGTCGCCGGCCCGTGCCGCCTCGACGGCTGCGTTAAGAGCCAGGAGGTTCGTCTGGAAGGCGATTTCGTCGATCACGGTGATGATCTCCGCGATCTTGGCCGAGGAGCGCTCGATCCCGGACATGGCCTGGACCGCATCGGCGACCACCGTGCCGCCCTGGCTCGCCGCATCGCGGGCCCCGCGCGCCAGTTCATTGGCCTGGGTGGCGCTTTCCGCGTTGCGCTTCACCGTGCTTGAAATCTCCTGCATGGCCGCGGCCGTCTCCTCTAGGCTGGAGGCCTGGTGTTCCGTACGCTGCGACAGGTCCGTCGTACCCGTATTGATCTCTGCGGCGGCGCTGGCCACTTCGGTCGAGGCGTATTTGATCTCACCGACAATCTCGCTCAAGGTCGCCGACATGCCGTTGGCGTTCGAGGCGAGCGTGTCGAAGATGCCTTCATAGGTGCCGGTCAAGCGCTGGGTCAGGTCACCGCCCGAGAGCGCACCCAGGACCGTCTCGAAGTCACCCAGCGCGGCACCGGTCTTGTCGCAAAGCTCATTGATCGATTTGGCAAGATTGAGCGTGAAGCCTTCCTTGCCGCTCAGATCGATGCGCTGCTGGAAGTCACCTCGGGCGACCGCGCCCACCACGGAGTCGATCTCGCCCTGAATGGCCTTCTCAGCCGTCTGATCGACCCATTCCACGACCGTACCGATGCGTGTGCGGTTCTCGCCGAAGACCGGCGTGACCACAAGGCGCATGGACCGGCCACCCACCGAAAGGGCGACTGTCGTCGGGTCGGTCATGTTCGCCAGCATGGAGCGCTGGTGCGCCGGGTTCTTATGGAAGATGTCGATATTGGCGCCAAGCACCGTCTGCGTGCTGAACGCGGGCAGATCGCGCCTCAGGTCGGCTTCCGCATTGCGCAGCAGTTCCATCATGGTCCGGTTCGTGTAGACAATGTTCAGGTCTTCGTCCGCAACCATGATGTTGGTCTGGCAGGTCTCGAGGGCCGCGCGGATCCGCTCCGACTCAAGGGTCGTTTGGGCGGCAGCCTGTTCGCGGAGCACGGCTTCGGTCACGTCCGATGCAATCTTGAGAACCCGTTCCGGCTTTCCGTCCGCACCCGGCACGGCAAGGTAACTGCCTTCGATCCACACCGCGTCGCCAGACTTGCGGCGCCGTTCGAACCGGCCGGTGACCTGCTCGCCGCGCGCCAACGCCCTCCAGAATGACTGATATTCAGCACTCTCAGCAACTTCCGGCCGCACAAAGACCGAATGGTGGCGACCCTGTACCTCATCGAGCCGGTAGCCGGTGAGAGACAGGAAAATCTCGTTGGCATTGAGGACCGTCCCATCAAGACCAAGTTCCACGACGGCTTTCACGTCGCCAATGGCATCTATGTTGGCCTTTGCCTTGCTCGCCTGCCCCAGGCGCCGCACCAGGTCCACACGGTCCGACAGGACGCCATAGAGGACAAAAAGGCCCACAAGACCTTGTGCGAGGGCCGTCTCCAGGGGGCCGATTGCGCCGACCAAGACAGGGCCGGCGGCCAGAGCCGCGACGAGGACCGCGCCCCCCATCAAATGGCGTGTCGGAATGGCCTTGATCATCTCGGTCAGGACAGCCGGAACGGCGCCCGACGTGGCAGGGGTTACGGCAGACATGGCTTCCTCCTTGCGTCCCGGACCACCCAGGACACCTCTTCAGGTCAATGAAAACTCTATGCGTCTCTCCCCGGCCGGCGCCCGGCGCAGTCGGGGGCTTGCGGTGCGCGGGTCCTCCGGTCAGACCGGGCTGGACCCGTTGCCCCTTCAAAAGCCGGAAGCGCGCCCGGCGAGATGCTCAAGCGCGAGCAGGGCGATCATCTGGTCGTTCACCGTGACGAGCCCGGACAGATATTCCACACCCGTCAGACCGCAGGCTTCCGGCACGGGCTGGAACTGCTGCGTGTCGACCTGGAGAATGTCCGACACCCGGTCCACGAGGAGACCGACGAGGCGCGGACCGATCTGGACAATGATGACCACATGGGTGGGCGTCGCGTCCGTCAGGCCGTGGCCGAACTTGCAACGCAGATCAATGATCGGCACCACGACACCGCGCAGGTTCAGCACCCCACGGACGAATTCAGGCTGGTTCGGCAGCTTCGTGACGGCGGTCCACCCCTTGATCTCACGCACCGCAATGATGTCCACGCAGTAATATTCGTCATCAATGGCAAAGCTGACGAATTGGGCAGACGTCGACGCCCCGGTCCCCGGCGTCGGCGCAGCGGCGACGGCTGCGTCTTGTGTGTCCTTGAGGGCGGTGTTCACGGCGCTCATGCGGCCACCTCGCGATGTTCTGTTGTTGGGTCACAAAAAAGGCCCGCCCCGGGGCCAAGGGGATCGTCCTCCACGGGAGGAAGTCCAAGATTTCCCTGGAGCGTCGTGGCGGTGCTGACGCTGTCGACATCAATGATCAGAGCAACGCGCCCATCACCGAGGATCGTGGCACCGGAAATCCCGGGTATGCTGTGGTAGTTTTCCTCAAGGCTCTTGATGACGACCTGCTGCTGGCCGATCAGATCATCGACCACGAGGCCGACTTTGCGCCCAGAGTCCATCTCTACCAAGACGACCAGGGCATCCGCCGCGCTTGCGCGGCATGTGGCGATGCCCAACCGGTCGGCAAGATTGACGAGCGGAATGAAGGCCCCGCGGATCGACAGAACTTCCGAACCGCCGGTCAACATCCGCAGGTCCTGCTTTTGGGGGCGGACACATTCAAGAATGCCCGTCAGTGGCAGGATGAAGCGCTCTCCCGCCAGGCTGATGACCATGCCGTCGAGGACGGCCAGGGTCAAAGGCAGGGTCAGGATGAATTTGGTTCCCTTGCCCGGGGCTGACTCGGTGGTGATCCGGCCCCCCAGGCTCTGGATGTTCCGGCGCACGACATCCATGCCGACCCCGCGTCCGGAAATTTCACTGACCGATTGCGCCGTCGAAAAGCCGGGCGAGAAAATCAGTTGGTCGACCTCGGGCGCACTGAGGGATTGGGCGACATCTTCGCTGATGATGCGCCGCTCCACGGCCTTCGCACGCACCCGCTCGCGGTTGATGCCGCGGCCGTCATCGCTGATACAGATCAGGATCCGGCCGCCCCGATGCGCCGCCGTCAACTCGATGGTCCCGGTCTCATCCTTGCCCTTGGCCTGGCGGTCTTCAGGGCTTTCAAGGCCATGGTCGAGGGCATTGCGGATCATGTGGGTCAGCGGATCGCTTAGTTCCTCGATCACCGTCTTGTCGACTTCGGTCTCCTCGCCACTCGTCACAAGGCGAACCTTTTTGCCAAGCTGGTCTGCGAGATCGCGAACGACCCGGGGCATGCGGGAGAACACCGATTTCACAGGCTGCATGCGGATCGCCATGACGCTTTCCTGCAACTCGCGGGTGCGCAAGGTAAGATCCTCAAGGCCGCGCAGCTGCGACAGCTCATGGCTCGCGGTCTTGTCACGGATGTTCTGCAACACCATGGACTGGGCAATGACCAATTCGCCCACCATGTTCACGAGCCGGTCGACACGTTGCAGATCGACCCGGATCGAGGACGTCCGTGGGCGCGCCGGCGCCGCGTCGTCCGTTGTCGCCGGGCGCATGCCCGCACCCGGAGCAGCGCCTTCCATCGCGGGCGGGGCCGACGACGCCTCGAACAGGCCCGCGCCGTCCATCCCGGCATCCGCGCCGTCATTTGCGCTCGCGCCCGCGCTCTCCGACGCGACGTCGATCTCAAGATCGCAGACATCCGTGACGAATTCGAAGACGGCCCGGACATCGTCCAAGGGCGCGTCCGTTGTCAGATCGATCGTCCAGGAAAATGCGCAGGCGCTCCCATCGAAGTCAGCCAAGGCGGGCAGATCACCGACGAGCACTTCAAGCTTCAGATCGCCGAGGGTGGCGAGTTCCGCGATGATCAGCAGGGGATCGTTACCGCTTGCGAGAAACCCATCCCGGGGTGTGAAGCGGATCGTGCACGATCCGGCGGCCCCTGCCCCGGTCCCCTCGCCCGTGTCTTGCCCACAAGAGCGGATCCCGACGAACTCGTCCAAGCGTTGGCGCAGGCTTTCTTCGGCCTCCGAAACGTTTTCCGTACCGGTCTGTGCCGCCGCCACCAAATCCAGCAGGATATCGGCCGAGCGGATCAGAACATCGATCAGGTCCGGCGTCAGGCGCAGTTCCGCGCTGCGCACCCGTTCAAGCACGGCCTCGAAACTGTGGGAGAAGGCCACGAGCCGTGTGAACCGGAAGGCTCCCGCACCGGCCTTGATGGAGTGAACGGCACGAAAAATCGTGTTCAGTTTTTCCCGGTCGGGATCATCGGGGACCAGCGTGGCCGATTGCTCGACCAATACATCAAGAAGCTCCGCACACTCATCGAAATAGGTCTGCTGGAGGTGCTGGAATGGGTCCTGACTGTCGGGGGAATTCATGGGCACCCCTCAATGACAGACTTTGTTGACGACCTGAAGAAGTTTTTCCGGATCGAAAGGCTTCACGATCCATCCGGTCGCACCGGCCGAACGCCCCTCCTGACGTTTGGAATCCTCCGATTCCGTGGTCAGGATCAGAACTGGCATGCCCTTGAAGCGATCCTGCTCCCTCAGTTTGCGAATGAACGTAATGCCGTCCATGTTCGGCATGTTCACATCCGTGATGACAAGGTCGAAAGCCGCGCTTTCACATTTTTCAAGGGCGTCGACCCCGTCCTGGGCCTCGATGACCTCAAACCCGGCACGCTTGAGCGTGAAGGTGACCATGTCCCGCATCGTGCGAGAATCATCGACGGCAAGGATCTTGCGTGTCATGGAGTCGCTTCCCATACAGAAAGATTATGTTCAAGACCCACACGGATCAGGGATTCCCGAAGCACCGTGGAGGGGGCTTCGAGGCGAAAAGGCTGGCCGAGTGCCGCCACATGGGCCGCCAGCACGCACAGCAATTGGAGACCGGGGGTCCCGACGCGGGCCACATCTTCGCCCTGGACGATGCATGGACGCTGCGCCCAATCCCGGGTCTGAAGTTCGGCGGCGAGTTCCTGCACCGCGTGCATGTCAAGGACGGCCGGAAGGCGCACCGTGGCGTCCGGTGCGGACTCATGGTCTTGTACAGGGGCGCTGGAGGCCGGATGACGGATCTCGTCAGGGGCGATCATGCTGTCCATCTCGTCCAAAAAAACGCCTTACTCGGCGTGGTGCTGACGGAGGGACCGTATCGCTTTGCCTGTGAAAGTGCCGTTAATGGCAAACAACAGCGAGCGAGGCGTCAGGTTTCCCGTGCCGGAACTTTGCCCAGACCAAGGCGTTATCGCCTTGGGACCACCGCGCGCATGACACGGTTCTGAAGTTCGTTACGCAGCGGTAAATCGGGCCGGGCCGCATGGGTTGGGCACGGCCTTCTGGAAGTACAATGACGCGGGGGGGACCTCGTGAGACACGGAGGGTTATTGTTATGAGCCATCAGACCACGTCGCGCCGGGCTATCCTGACCGGTGGTGCCACTGCCCTTGGTGCCGTGTGCCTTGCCCCCGGGCAGGCCCTCGCGGACCGCAAATTGGAAGCGCGCACCCTGATCCTGCGTGCCCAGGCGACCGTTGAGAATTTCCGCAACGACTCCAACATGCAGTGGGTCCGGGACAATGTCAGCTATGCCAAGGCCGCAATGATCGTGCCGCAAAGCGTGAAGGGCGGCTTCATCATTGGCGGGTCCGGGGGCACCGGGGTCCTCTTGAAGCGCCGCGACCGGGACTGGTCGAACCCGGCCTTTTATACCATCGGTTCCGTGACGATCGGCTTCCAGATCGGCGGCGAGGTCTCCGAAATCCTGCTTCTTGTGATGACTGACCGGGGTGTTGAACGCCTGATGACCTCGTCCTTCAAACTCGGCGCGGATCTCAGTGTCGCCGCCGGCCCGGTAGGAGCGGGCGCCAAGGCGCAAACGGTCGATGTGCTGGCCTTCGCCCGGTCAAAAGGCCTTTACGGCGGCATCAATCTGGAAGGCGCCGTCATCAAGATCCGGAATGATTATAATGCGGACTATTACGGCCGCTCCGGCATCCGCCCGCGCGACATTCTCATCGGTAATGAGGTGAGCGCTCCGGACGCGGTGGAATTGCGCCAGGCCGTGCTTGACCTGCAACGCTAACGCGAGCCCCCTCGCAGGGCCGGTCGCCATCTCCTGACCGGCCCCGCAGGGCACACGAGCCAGCCATGGCCGACTTCAAATCCAGTGCCCATGATGCGGCCTATTGGGATGCACGCGGTCTTGCTGAAACCCGCGGCTGGCATATTGATGATATGGTGACCGCGGATACTGGCTCCATATACTTTACGGCGATATGGCCCCACTCCATGGGGGATGACGCTCCGCTGGTCTTGCGTGTCCGGATCAGCGACCACAAACCGGCCGGCTGGCAAATGCGGGCCCGATACGCGTTCGTGACCTGCCATTGCAGGCGCCGGACGAAGCGCGATCTGGACCGGCTGGCGCACCGCCTGGACGCCCTTGCACAAGGGAACCGCCGTGTGGGCCGTCCCAGTCGCCCAAGACCGCCGCCGCCCTGATCCGCATTGGCCTGACCCACATTGGCCTGACCCGCCTACCCCCGAACCGCATACCAAGGCACTGGGCAGACCAAGACACTGGGCAGACCAAGACACTGGGCAGACCAAGACACTGGGCATGCCAGGGAACGGGGCATGCCGGGTGTAAGGCATACCGATCAGGCGAGGTCGAGTTCCATGGCCATCATGCGGGAGGCCATGGCCTCGTCATAGGACCTGTACAGATCGATCCGGCGAAAGCCAAGCCGGTCATAAAGCGCGATCGCCTCGGTCTGGCGATGGCCGGTTTCCAGGAGAAGCCGGCTGTAGCCAAGCCCCGCCGTTTCGTCCCGAAGCTGCGTGCACAGGCGTGCGGCAAGACCATGCCCCCGGGCAAAATCGGCCACGAACAGGCGCTTCATCTCCGCGCATTCCGGCGTGAAGCGCTGTGCCATCGTGCAGCCCGCAGGCCGGCCGTCGAGGCGCGCCAGCAGGAGACATCCCTCCGGCGGCCGATGCATATCCGCCAGATCACGGATCATGGTATCCACCGTCGCCGGCGCATAATGTCCGTCCACGAGCCATAGCTCGTCGGCGTAGCGCATGCGCACCCACTCCATGAAGCCGCGCACCAGGTCCTGGACAGCCAGGAGATCTTCTCCACCGGACACGGGCACAATGCTCACCGCGTCGCTGGCCGCCTGCTCGCGCGTGGTCATGGCTCCTGGTCCCTTCCTTGTTTAAAGCAGCGGGCGAGATATCCGATCAGTTAGCGGATCAGTTAGAGTTCAGCATGCCGCTGCGATAGTCGCCTGCGCGCCCTAGCCGAACAGATCAATCCCCAGAGCTCGGGCAAGCGAACGCGCACCCAGCATGATCGTAATCGCGATCACCACGGCGCCAACCCCATTGGCTATGGGGCCATTGGTGTGGATACCGAGGATCCGCCGCTGGTTCATGGCCCAAAGCAACAACATGGCAACCACCGGCAACATGAACCCATTGGCGATCTGGGCCGTCACGATGACCCGCACCACATTGATGTCAAGACTGGCCACGATAAGACCCACGGCCAGGACCAGCAGCATCACCGCGCGAAACCGCAATGCGCGGGACAGGGGAAGGTGTTTGTCGGGCACGATCTCCTGGACCAGGTAGGCGGTTGCGAGCGGCGCGGCCACGGCGGAAGTCAGCGCCGCCGCGAACAGGCCTACACCGATGATCGTCTTTGCCCAGGTGCCGTACACGGGCTCCAGGCTGCGGGCGAAATCGGCCGGGCCGGTGACCCGGCTGCCCCCCTCACCGCCCACCGCTTCGGCCAAACCGGCGGCGGCCATCACCATGATGGCCGCGGAAATGAGACCGCCCACCGCTATGGTGACCGCCGTATCCAGGGCCACATGGCGCAAGGCCCCGGGCGACGGCACGGGCCAGTGGTCCCGGGCGGCGGCGGCATGGAGAAACAGATTGTAGGGCACGATCGTGGTGCCGATCAGTGCAATGATCAGCGGAAGCGCCCCCTCGGGCACCCGGGGACGCAGGCCCGAGACGATGCCCGGCCAGTCCGGCCCGACAAGGGCAAGCCCGGCCAGAAAGGCGAGGATCATCGCACCCACAAGGGCGGCAAGGACCCATGTGATGAAACGTACACCGCCCGTCAGCATCAAAAACCCCGCGGCGAGACCCGTCACAGCAATCCCCGCGATGCGATCAAGCCCGAAAAGAAGCGAAAGGCCTACCGCACTGCCCGTGATGTTGCCGGCCTCATAGGCCATGGCGCCGATGCCCACGGCGATGACCATGAGGGCGGAAATGGCAAGGCGCATCACGGGCCCCGGCATCTGCCCGGCCAATGTTTCGCCCAGGCCCGCGCGGGCCAGAATGCCGAGGCGTCCGGCCATGGTTTGCAGGACAACGGCGGCCACGGTGGCAAAAATCAGGGCCCAAGTCAGGGCGTAGCCGAAATCGGCGCCCGCCACCGTGCAGGTCGTCACCGTTCCGGGCCCGACAAAGGCGGCCGTCACCAGCACACCGGGCCCGGGACGCCAGGCGCGCGAGCCAGGCGCGCCGCGCATGTCCTCTTGCTGGGTGATCTCGCTCATGTCGTGCCACTCCCCGGCCGCTGCCCGGCACTTGAGGGAAGGCGAACGGTCGCGATGCCTGATGATGGATGGTCTTAAAGTGCTTTATAAGCCCATTTCGCGCCGGAACGAACAGTATTCGCCGTCGCTGCGCCAGGGATTACCCGCGCGGCGTTGAATTTGTCACCATGGAGAGCAAAAAGGCGGGGCCGTCCCCTAGAGTTCAACCTCTCCGACGGAGGGTTTTTCTTGTGTTTTCGTCAGGTATTGAACCAGATCGTCAATTTCATCCTCGGACGTGAATTGGAAGGACATCTGCCGCATGCCCTTGGCGCGGGTCGAGGCCTTGGGTCCCCCGCGCCAGCCCTTTTGGTAGGCCTCGATCTGCCGACGCACATAGTCCGCGTCCAACAGCGCCAGATTGGGGATGTAGAGAACGTCCGATCCTTGGGCAACCTGACCATGGCACGCGGCGCAATTTGCGGCATAAAAGGCCGCGCCCCGCATGTCCGGTTCTTCGGTCCGGTCGGCCTGGGCCACTTCCGGCGTTGGCGGTCCCAAAGACGCGTAATAGGCGGCAAGGCGGACAATCGCGGCATTATCGAGCAGGCCAGCCGAAGCCGCCATGGTCTGGCCGGCAGTGTCCTGCGGGTGCGTGCCACGGCGCCCTTGCGCAAAATGCGCCAGTTGTTCGGCCAGATAGCGTTGTCCCTGCCCCGCCAGCCGCGGCGCCTGCAAATCAGGATTGCCCATGCCATCCGCGCCGTGGCATGAGGCGCACAGGCCTATGGTGTCATCCCAAGTGGCGGCTTCGTCCACCGTTTGCGCCCTGGATGACGACGCCGCGGCGAGCGCGATGAGCGCGAGCATGGCGCCCAGCGCGGGACGTGCCCCTTTTGCCCTATTGGTCATGGCTCTGCTTCTCCTCCGCGGCGCTTTGAGGGGGCGGTCTCTTGTTGTTCTCGTCCGGCGGCACGGATCCGCGCGATCAGGGCCTCTCGCACCGGCGTCACTTGCGTCAGGGGATCCCGGCGCAGGATCGATAGCTCTTGCGCCGTGTACGGTACGAACCCGGTGGGCAGACCGTCCGGATCGAAGTGCGTGAGCATCCAATTCAAAACCCTGGCCAGCCGATCATCCGGCAGGTCGGACAGCGCAACGCCCGGAACCTGCACGAGATAGGCCCGGCCGCCTTCGACACCCAGAAACGCCGCCATTTCGCCCCGCAATCGCGGCACGCCGCGCTCGGGAAACCCTTCGCCGCCGGGCAAGTGGCACCCCTGGCAATTGAGCATGTAGTCGATCCGTACAGGATCCGCCTGACCCGTTGACACATGGGCGATGACCGCAAGGACCGTCAAAAGGATCGATACGCGCCTCACAGTGCCCTACTCCGCCACGGCCACAACGACGGACAAGGAACAATGGTAGGGCACATTGGCCTGACTTCCCGAACACCAGTTGATGTTGTTAGAGGTCTGCGGACGATAAATGGGCGTATCGCCCTTATTGGTGTTGCAAAAGCAGGAGCCACAGGCCGAAAGTCCGCAACAGTCGTTATAGGAAATGACGTAATCCTTGCCATCGGTCGGGTTGCGACAGGTCCCGATCCAAGTGATGTCCGAGACGACCGTCCCCGGTGGGCATGTGCTCGCCGAGCCTCCGCAGCAGCCACACAGAAAGCCATCAATGGCGCAGTGACGCCAGTAATTGCAGTCGTTCGGATCTCCCCGTTCGGGCACGGACTGGCTTGCGCCTTGCGCAAAGGCCCCGCTTCTGAAAACCGGCACCAGCGGCGTGAGTGAAGCGCCGACCAGCGCCGCACCCATCTTGCCCATAAATCCGCGCCGGGAGGATGTGCGGGCCCGGTGGCGTGTCATCCGTTCAACGAACTGATCCAATGAGCCTATCATGCGGCAACTCCTAGCGTGTCGGACGCCTCAACCAGGCTGTCGATATGTTCACGGGAATTGACAAGCCCATGGCTTAGCACCGAACCGTTTCGCCCGATGAGGATGCCATAGGGCAGTTTGCTGATCCGGTAGGCCATGCCGGCCTCAGCCGACAGAACATAGGGAAAAAATTCGAGCCTGTGGCGGGAAATGAAGGCCCGGTGTTCCGCCTCGTCCCCATCGCTCGCGAAGACAACCCGCAAACGCCCCTGTTCGGCCGAAGCGATGTTTTTAAGCGCCGGCAGCAATTCCTTGCAGACCGGGCACGTGCTCGACAGGAAGAACAGAAGGGTCTCTCGATCATTTTGAGACTGTGCGCCAAAGCGTGTCTCACCGCCATTAAGGGACGGCAGCGAAAAATCCGGCGCCGGATCACCGACCTGGAGGGCTTGGCCCAGGGAGAGAGCGCCAACGGGCTTCAACCGGTCATGGAGAAGGCCGATCTGCCGCGTCAGGGCATACACCACAACGCAAAGCGCGATGATGACAATCCAGGACAGGATCACCGCAACCGTCAATGCTTCCATCATGCTTGGCTCCATCGCCAAAATTGCCTATTCCGGATCAATGTTTCGCTCATGAGGTAAAGGGCACAGGCGGACAAAATGCCGAACAGGCAGGCCGCGCCATCAAGCCAGGTCCAGGAGCGCACGGCCGTGGGCATCAGCAATACAGCGGCAACAACACACAGCGCCCCGTTCCGCACCACCAGTGCCGCAGAGATCTGGCCCGTTCCCCGCCCAAAATGGCAGCCGCAATCGATCTGCGTTCTGCCGCGCAACAGGTTGATCCCTATTGCACTTGCGTAAATGGCCAACAGGGTCATGGTGAGAAGCGCCCCGGCCCGAACGGACCCAAGCAGGAGGAGGAGAGCGGCAAAACTCTCCATAAGGACGACAAGGCCTGCGACAACAGGCGCCAGGAGATCGGGCCCAAGGCGATAGGCCTTGAGTGTCCCGAGAAAACGCCTCACATGCGCTACTTTGTGGATGGCCCCCACACTGAATAATAGAGCAAAGGCCCAAGTCAGGATCATCGCGAATACCGGATCAAGCCCCATCGCCGTCACCATGCCTTGATCGCAATGTGGGCCCCGCCCGGATTGACCGGGCCACGCACCAGGTGCGTGCCATCGTCCCCGTCATACACATTGACGCGGGATTGGAGCAGGTCCCGGAAACCGGCCTCGCCTTCGGTGACCAGGATCCACAGGGTCTCCAGAAACGACACGGGAATGTGGAGATCCATGGTAACAAGGCGTGGCTGCTCTGCCTGCGTCACATCGATGGAAACGGTCAGATCCTTCATCTTGATGCGTTGGACTCGTTGCCTCTTGGCCGTATCGACAACCCAAACCTCCTCGCCCGGATCCTCGAATTTTTCCGGTTTGCCCTGCCGCATCAAAACGAACAATCGTCCGCTCGCCCGGTGGATCGCCAGATGTCCAAGACCGGCGATGGTCCACTGGTCGCCGCGGTCCCCGTCGCTCAGGAGCGACCAGCTGCCCAGATGATCGATCCGCGTATCCGTCATTCGAATGGCATGGACCCGCGCCTGGCGTGACAGGAAGTACCAAGTATCTCCAGCGTTGACCGGGGATGCCGTCAGCGGATCCTCAATGGCATCGAACAGGACGCCGGTGCGTTCGCGCTCCACGACACGGCCATCAGAACCAAGACGAAGGCGCATAAAGGATCCATTGCTGCAGATCAGGTAAAAGCTGCGTTCACCGCCCTCATGGGCGCCCATGCATCCGGGCGTTTCCACCTCCTCAACGAAGCGACGCTCTTTCAGGTCCACGATGCTCAGCGATTGGGCGGGTGTATAATTCACGACGGCGAGGAAGCGCTGATCCGGGGTCATACGCATCATTTGGCTCGGCTGCGTCGCGTTCATCCGCTTGGCGGGAATTTCAATCTCGTATCTGGGCCGAAGGGTCTTATCGTCATAGGCCGCGACGATATCGGTGCGCTCCCCGCGCGTACCTCGGCTCAAATAGGTCTCAACGGTCAGGATTGCACCATAACGATCGGCCGGCAGAAGATTTGTGAACCAATATCCCGTGCTGAGTTGACCCAACCGCCTTGCATTGATGTCGTAAAGATAGGCGCGCCCATCCACGAAACTTGGTGAACCAACGCCATAGGCCCAGTAGCGCATCCCCGGAGCCGCATCATCTAACGTTGTGGACCGGGCCATTTCGGGGAAAGGACTGTTGCGCACAGGGCCCGTCGTTGCGTTTCCGGCCACCATTGAAGCCTGCCACAGCGCAGCACCAGTCAGCGCCGCCAGGAGGACCAGAAGGACGATCAAAACACGGATCATGAGGGTCAAGATCGGTTTCCTTGTCCGGGACGTCCGCGCGGTCATGATGGGTCTCCTCGTCCCGGATATCGGTTAAGTCGACGGATTATTGGGGGCGGTCAAAATGCGTTCAAGATAGACGGCCTGCATGTCAAGACCGTGCTGCAAGACTTGTTCAGCCAGGTCGCCCTCGCACTCAAAATAAAGATCGATCAGCGATACGGCGGTTTCAGTCAGCATCAGGAATGCCGGCTCAAGGTCCGCTCGCGATGCACCGAAGCCCCTGTGATGGGTGAGTTCGGCAATGCGGATGGCGATCTGCTTGGTATCGTCCAGATCCATGCGCCGCAGGAGGGGCGAACTCTTCATGGCGCGCCGGATCGCAACGCCGCCCGGGCGTTGCTTAAGCCAGCCGATGAGATCGCGGACGGTGCCGACCCAGAACCCCGCCGACGGTATGTCGGGCGACGCCTTTGCATCGTAGTCCTCCACCCATACGTTCCAGTCCGCAATCAGATGGTCTGCAAGGGTCGCAACAATCGAAAGCTTGTTTGGAAAATAGCGATAGAGGGTTTGCACGCCCACACCGGCCCGTTCAGCGACCAGATTCGTGGTCAGCCCATCCCAACCAACCTCATCCAGAACGACCGCCGCCGTCGCCAGTATATGGTCGAAGGTCTTTCTGGACCGGGCCTGCGAAGGCGTTCTCCTGAGAAGATCGTGCGTTTCGTCCATCATCGGTCCCGTTCGCGCTCGACAAAGCGGAGCATTTGCTCCCATTATTGAGCGGTGAGGACACGAGCCCTGTCAAGGGGCAATCCGGGCCTTCGGGCAGAGCCGAAAGCGGAGGGAAGCGGTGCGCGACTTTACGACGGAAAATTGGAGCGATGCTCCGCACAACCAGCAAAGCTTTCAGCAGGTGCAGTCCCTGTTCCCCACGGCACGTCTGCGTCGCGGGGCAGAAGGTCCAAGCGCGCTGTCGCAGCGGCAACAAGACATTACGCGAATTGAATATGATAGTGTGGACGGATCAAAACGGACCATCGCCCATTTTCTCGAGAACTCCTATAATGATGCTTTTCTGGTTGTGAAGGATGGCGCCATCATTGCCGAGCATTACGACAATGGCATGGGCCCGGACAGCCTGCACCTCATCAACTCAATCTCAAAATCTTTCCTAGGCATGCTGGCAGGCATCCTCGCCGGTCAGGGGTTGCTCGATCCAGAGAAAAAGGTGTCCGCCTACATCCCCGAATTCGCCGCCAATGCCTTCGCGCACACGACGGTTCGGGAGGTTCTGGATATGACGGCGGCCGTGAAATTTGGCGAGGACTACGACACACCGGACGATGATTTCTGGACCGAGACCTCCGTCGTCGGATGGCGTCCCGCCTTGGTCAAGCCGGGGGCACCGCATACCTTGTTCGACTACGCCCTGTCGCGGACCGAAACGGTCCAGGCGGACGGTGCGGGTTTCAAGTACCGCACGCTCCTTACCAATGTGCTCGGCATGGTCATTGAACGGGCCGTCGGACGTCCGCTCCAAGATCTCATGGAAGAGGAGTTGATCCAGAAGCTCGGCTTCGAACAGGACTGCACTGTCGTGGTGGATCGCCAGGGCTTTCCCTATATCGGCGCTGGCATGAGTGTGTGTGCCCGCGATCTTGCGCGCTTCGGCCTGATGCTGATGAATGGCGGGACCTGGAATGGACGCCAGGTCGTGCCGGCGGGCTGGGTCGCCGGAACACTGTCGGGCGATGATGATCTGCGCAGGTCTTTTGCCAACAGCGCGTATGGTGAGGGACTGCCCGGCGGTCACTATCGAAACCAGTGCTGGGCCCACAAAGATCTGGGCCTCATTATCTGTATTGGTATCCATGGACAGACAATTGTGAGCCATCCGGCGACGAAAACGGTGATCGTGAAGCTCACCAGTCATCCGCAGCCCGCGCCGACGCATTTTTACACCGATGTCTTTTCGGCCAGCCTGACCATTGCGGCGGCCCTTTAAGGGCTGGCCATCGACTGGGTGCCGCGGCCCGCTCCGTCCCCTGGAGGACCTTTGCCCGCCCGGGCGCAAGGCCCCAGTCCCCGCTTGCCAGGTCCGGCCCCGCTTGCCAGGTCTGGCCCCGCTTGCCAGGTCCGGCAATGCGGGTGACATTCCCGTTACATGCCGGTAGTTTACGTCGCGTAATAGGGGTGCCGGGCGCAATGCTCGAGGATCTTGGCCCAGGCGTCATGGCCCAGGCGTCATAGGTTGGGCGCATCGGGGCTGGGCACGCCGGCGTGATCGAGCAATATACCCTTTTTGGGTCAGGCTGGGTTGCCCCCATTGTTCTTTCGATGCGTCGCATGGTGGGCCCTGTCCCTTGGGTCCCGGGGCCGGCCGAAAGGGTGTGGGCGGACGCGTCCATGACGGGAAGGATGGGCCATGAGCGAGCGTGAAGACCTGTTCGCCGCCGAAGGACTGGACGGCGAAGAGGATATTGCCCCGCCGCCTGCCCGCGGCACGCCGGTCACCCGGTTCTTCCAATCGATCACGGGCAGCTCGTGGTCGATCATTGCCATCCTTGCCAGTCTTGCCATCTCCATCGTCTCTTTCAAGACGACTTTCCAGGGCATGACGGATTATCTGGGCGCGGAACCACCCTTTGGCTTTGCCCTGTCATTTTTGCTGACCTTCGGGGTCCAGAGCCTGCTTTTCATTGTCAGTTGGCTTATTGCCTATGCCATTTTTGAGCGCAGGCTGTTTCAGACGGTCAGCTTTACGATCATCTGGGCGATTTCCATGGCGGTCTCGGTCGGCTTCTCGTTTGTCGATCTTTACGACGGGCGCCTGAAGGCCGGCGGCGGCGCGGTGGAGGCCCAGGAGGCGGGCCGCATGGGCCGGGCCACCAGCCTCGCGACCGACACGATCCTGGATTTGCGCGAGCAGATGGACGCCCAGCGGACCCGGATCTTCAAGGATTTCCGCAGCCAGGACACCTATCTGACCTTCAAGGAAACCGAAGATCGCATCCGCCAGCTCGCCACCAATCCGCCGGCGGAGGTCGCGGACGTCTTTCGACGGCAACTGGCTCAATACAAGACCGAACGCGATGACATCATCCAGGCGCGCAACACGCTCGCCGTGGACCTGAGCCGCGTCGACCAGGACATCGCGGCGGTCCAAACGGCCATCAACCAGGCCCAGGGCGAGTTGATGGCCTATATGGACAGCAACGCCGAACAGAAAGCCGGCGCGGAAAAAATACTGGTCCAGCTTGAGCCGCGCGTGATCGCACTCACCCAGCAGGTCGAGAATGAAATCGCCGGACGCGGATCGCGATATGCCGAGACCGTGGGGCGCCCCGGATGCGGGCGCGTGTGCCAGGAACTGCAAAGGGAACTCAACCCCCTGCGCCTGAAGGTGCAAGAAGCCAAGATCCTTGTCGAAACGATCACGGCCCGCGAACGCGAGCTTCAAGGCAAAATCGATGCGCTCGAAACGGAGCTTGTCGGGCTCCAAGGACAGCGCAGGGGCTTGCTGGCCGACACTGAAACGCCGCCGACCGCCACCTCCATGGCACAAGGGCCAGGTGGGCGGTCCCTTGAGAGCCGGTCCGATGGCGGGCTCTCCGTACCCGCCGCAACGATCCTTGACGCCCAGGACCAGCGTCTCGCGTTCCTCGACGCCCGCATCGCGCTTTTTGACGGCAGCAACAATCCTGTCCGGGCCATTTCCGCGCGCATTATCGAAAACATCAACGCGTTCGAGAAAAACCAGGATCTCGACGCCTTCGATGAAGCCATCGAACTGTGTCGCCGGGTGGCGGCCATGGATGGCGGGGCCTTCGTTCACCGTGGTCGTGCGCCCGATGATGTGTGCCCGGGTGTCCAGGACAATCCGGTCTTTGCGGTCCTTGCGGGCTACAATGCCCAGCGGGCGCGATTTGACGCCACCTGTGGCGGGCGCACCGACGAGGGTCTGGGTCAGACCCTGGCGCGGCTGCGCTCCGCTGATGACATGTTCGCCCTGACGACGACCTGTATCCAGGAATCGGGACTGCGCGGGGCGGCAATCGATGGGCTGTGGGCGGATTTGCGCAACAAGATGCAGCGCTGGAGCCCGACCGCCAGCAAAACCGACAAGGCCTACACGGCCCTGATCGAGGATAAGGAAACGGCGGCCCTGATGTCCTTTGGCATTGCGCTGGTCATGGACTTCCTGGTGCTGCTCGTGGCCATCGGCGGCCAGCAGATGCAATCGGTCGAGACCCTCCACCGGGAGGGGAAAACCGACCTGTTCAAGGACGGTATGGCCAATCTCACCGTGATGGAGACCGACAGCCCGCGGGCCCGGTCCATCAAGATGTTCCTGAAGCACTGCCATTTCCGCGGCGACGGCAGCGGCCGGGTCAATCTCGACGGGCTGAGCGGTGACGAGTACCGGGACTCACTCAGTACGCTGCACATGCTGATGGCCAACCGTCAGGCCTTCATCCAGGACGAGCAGCAGCCTTCGGTGATCACCATCACCAAATCGGGCCACCGGCGCCTGATGACTTTGCTGCAGCGGGATCCGAGCCAACGGGCACGGCGTGATTTCACCTCCCCCGCCGATCGCCGCTACGGTCCTGGCGCCAACTTTACCTTCTGGACGCCGAAGGGCGCCGCGCCCAGCACCACGGACAAGGGCCCGGATCGCATTTTCAGGGGCTGGCCCTCCATCGCCGCCAATGATTCCCAGGATGCGGCGGGCGGGCAGTCGCGTCCCGCCTCGGGCGGTACGGCGCGCCCCGCCGATCCCCGCCGCATGCCCCCGCGCGCGGCCGGAACGGCGGCCGGGCAAGAGTGGAGCCTCAGGGAACCCGAGAGCCGCGAGCATCTGGTCCGCGAGACCGGCTCCGTCCGTGAAGACCCCGCTCATGGGGCCGATCTCCGGGACGATAACCCCGATCAGGGGCAATCCTCGTCAGAGCCCCCGCGCCAGCAGGCCGCATATCCCAATCTCGACAATCTCTACATCCGCCGGTCCTGACGCCGCCTTCGAATGGCGGGACGGCGCGCGGAAAGACCGGCGGTGATGTCGTCACATGAACGCGTCCAACGGATAGGTGAGTTGGCCCTGGCGCCCCGTGACGAGATACATGAACGGGTCCACGATCATGAAGGGCTGCCAATAGCGCCGGGCTTCCATTTCCGGGTAAAGGGCAAAGGAGCGCTGCAGAAAACTCAGCCCCCCCTCCCCGGGCGCCTGGATCAGCATGCCGTCCCGGTGCAGATCGTAATTGGCGCAGCCATTCTTGATCACGAAGCCGTAGACGGACACCGGGCACAGGCAGATCTCGACAGGCCGTCCCGACGCGGTCTTCTTGCCCATGAGACCAAGGAGCGAGCGCCGAAGCGCGTCGTCATCAAGGACAACTTCAAGCACCGCACGCTGAAACTCCCGCGGATCGAGCGCGGCTTCGATGGCTTCCCGACCAAAGGCGGTCCAGCGGGTCTCATATTTGGTCAGACACAGGACGAGCCGCTCGACCCGGCAATCGGGCGACCGCAACCGGTTGAACAGCCGGACATAGTTCAAGACCACATTCGCGTCGCCATCGGCGCGATAGGTGGCGGGAAGACAGACCATCAAATGGCGCACCCGGGAGATCCAGGCCTCCGCCTCCTGCATGCGGATCCGCTCGCGCGCGCCGGCCCGCAAGGCCGACTCCACCCCTGGAAAGGCCAGCCCGCCGGCCAGATCCGTGATCGTCAGGGGGATCGACTCAAGCTCGCCGCGTTCGGCCGGGTCCCCCAGATCGCCGACCTCAACACTTTTGCGGGCCGACCGGCGCTTGGCTTTCGCACCAGGGTCCTCGTAGTAATCAAGGCGCAGATCATAATGCAGCGGCCGGTCCTCCGGCGTCGCCGCGTAATGGCCACCATTGGTCAGGGACTGTATGACCTGCGTTGAGACATGTTCGATGGTCCCGGTTGGATCGGCCGAATCGGGCAGAGGCCGCTCATCGGACAGGAACACCGGGTGTTCTTCGGGAAAGCTGTGCAGACTCTGGTCCGCCAGTTTCAGCGTCGCCGACAGGAGAGCAGTTTTACCCGATTGGCGTTGACCCACGAGGGCGATTCCGAGTTTTCCACCGTCGTTGGTTTTGATCATCTTTTCTGAATTGGACATCAACTCGCCATTACCGCTGAGATACACAACGCTTTACTGATTTAACCGCCTGATTAGTGGGATGAACATTTAGCAACTTCACGAAAAAAGGTAAAATTACTTGAAATCGCATAGCGCAAATTCAATCTTGCTTGATTTTACATCTTTAGAGAAACATTATACGACAGTAACAGTCTGATTTTCGATGAGTGTCATTATGCCCCCCTGGGTTACTCCGTTCTGGGATCGCGCGGCCGATACCGTGTTTCTGGTGGTCAATCGCGAGAAAATCACGAATTCCGCTGACTTTCTACTGATCCTGGGCGCCGAAACTGAAATGCCGGAGCGTATTCTCGCGCAGATTCCCCTTACGCCCCTGGATCTCACGCCCTTGGGGCTTGCCACGCCGTTCCTGTTCATCCCGGCCCTCTCGGACGATCGTTTCGCGGTCCATCTGGAGCTTTGGAGCCGGGATGGCCGCGTCGACCGGCACACGCTCCTGTTTGATGCCGGCGTCGCGCCGGACCGGCTCCAGGCCCTGCCGGAGGGCGAAGGCCATGGCCAGCCGCTTGGCGCGGGCGCGCGCGCCATTGTGCTCAATCCGGCCACTTTGCCGCGCTTTTACAATCCGCTCGATGACGGTCCCTTGACGGAAGTCCTCCTGCCGGGCGGGCTCGCCGGCGCGGGCCATGGGGCCGACACGAGGATCACCGAGGCCAGGCTCAATGGCGGCACGGTGGTCCTGTCTCCAGCCTCGGGCGGGACGGTCGGTCCGTGCTGGGAACATGTGGGCAGTCAGGAACCGCTTCACGCGGGCGTCGCCACATTGGATCTGGAGGACCGGGGCAACCCGTGGGCCGGCGAGGCCTTGCAGATCTGGGTTGACCTGGGCCCCGAGGAGGCCCGGGCCGTGGAAATCAACCGCCGGCTCGTCTTCGGGTTCGAGCGCTATGCGGACCCGGTCGATTTCCGGGCGCGGCGCCGGAGCGGGGACAAGCAGTTCGGTGTACAGCCCACATTTGTCTACGGCGAGGACGACGGCACGCCTTTTGGCTGCACACGCACCTTAAGGCGCCTTGGTTCATCCGACCACGGGACGGTCCGGTGGATCGCCCAGTGCGACTTTCATGGTCTGGCCCATCTGGATCGGGCCTTTGTGCTGCACGCGGGCGGCGCGCGCCTTTATCTGGGCTCCAGCAGTGCGGATATCGACGAAGCCGCTATCCACGCCTTCGCGTTCATGGGGCGCCGGGCCCTGCGTGACAAGGCGGCCGGCCAGGCCGTGCTGGCGGCCTTCCGCCGGCGTCGTCCGGGTCCGGACCGGCGCACGCTTGCGGACGGCAGTCATGTGGCCGTGGCGGCCGGACGGGCCCTCGACATGACGCTGCCGGGCCAAGGCCTCCTTGCCGAAGCCGCCTATCAGATTTTCGTCAATCGGATCGCCGGACCGGATGCCCCGCCGGGACGGGTGGACAGTTATCGCCGCTGCCTGGAGGCGCTGGGCGTCGATTTCCACCACGCTGGCAGTGTGCTTGCCAATGCCGAAAGCGTCTTTGCCCTTCTCCACCCCCAACTGCGTCTCCAGGCCCAGGATGCCGCCGACCGGGGGGCCTTCGAAGCCCAGCAGGAGCCGCTGACCTGCCTCGACATCATGGGCGTCACGTTGGAGCGCCAGGTGGACGGCGGCCTGGACTGGACGCGCAGCCTGGAGGGCGAGGACCGGACCATGGGCTTTTTGGCCTTCAGTGCCGGTCTCACCCTGGCGCCCTTCATCCGGGCACGAATTCCCTTCGACCCCAACCTGACCGACGATCAGCTCAGTGACCTCGACACGCTCACGGCCCTTGTGCGCCTGCCAGGCCTCGATGACGCGGTGAACCGGTATCTTGCCGATGGACGCGGGCCGGCGCGCGAGGGCGGTGCGGTGACCCGGGACGGGCTGAAGACCATCACCCAACGCTGCGCCCGGATCGAGGACGCGCTCAACGCCTATCGGCGCGAACTTGTCCTGGTCGTCGATACCCTGCCCGAGGGCTCGGTGCTGCGGACCGAGATCGCCGAACGCTTCCTCCATGATGTGCAGGGCGACAACCCCTTGCAGATGGCCGGCGCCTTTGTCGAAGGGGTGCGCTTTGCGGCGGCCTGGAACCGCCGCAGCGGCGGCGCCTCCACACTGGGCGCCTTCGATGCCCTATTGCCCGTCGACGCCGCCGCTTTGGGCCAGATCGGTCGGGCGGGCCGCTGGTCCACCCTGAGCGATACCGTCTTGATGATCCTGGAGCGGATCCATGCGGATTGGGTGACGCGGACGGATGATGTGGGCAGTGCGCTCCAGGTCTTTGCCCACCGCCTTGCCCAGGCCAACGGCCAAGAGCCCGTCGACGGCGGCTTTGAGGACGTGCTGAAATCCAGCTTCGACCTTGTGGAACAGGCCTATCGCATCGGGGCCGCCCAGCCCCACCGCGAGACCGGCGACACCCTGCATTCAACCCTGGATCGGTTGAGCGAGGCGACCCGGGGCCTGCCCGATGCCTTTTTCCAAAGCCAGGCCGGCGAATTGCTGGCGGCCTTCGTGGATTTCGTCATAGAGCACGGCCCCGATATCAGTGTGGGACTATATTCCATGCTCCGGACCACCGCCGCCCGGGAAGAGCAACAGGCGACCCTTGACGCCGTGGCCGCGCTTGTGACGCCGGCCCATGCCAAGGCGGCGAGCGCGCAAGTCTCCGATCCAATCCACCAGCTCGACACCATCATATTAGGTCTCGAAACGGCCATGGCCGACACGCTGGACGAGGCGCAGACCGCGCAGGAGATCGTCGCCGCAATCCGGACCATGCCCCGCCAGGACGTGCCAAAAGCCCTCTTGGACTGGGCCGCGGATCTTGAGGCGACGGCCCGCACGGCCCTCACCGCACGGGACCAGGCGGGCACCATGGTTGACGCCATGAACGCAACCCGGCCGAACGATCCGGAGGCACCGCTCGACCCGCACGAAGTGGTGCCCCATCTCGATGAGCAGATCGCCCGGGTTTTAACCCGGTCCTTGCGCGACATGCGCACCCTGATTGCCCGCCAGGAAGCCGTGATCGACAGTTTTGCGGACGACAGTCCGTACCGCGATCAGATGCAAAACCACTTCCGCGAACGGCGCATGGAAGACTTCCTGGGCACCCTGCGCGATGAGCGCTATCTCGCCCAATCCCTGGCGCCGCAGATCCGGGCACTGGGTCTTGACAGTTCCATGATCGAGGATCTGGCAGACCTGATGGATGTCTTCGCGCTCGACAATCCACTCTTCGCCGGGCGCATGAACATGCCGGACCTGCGTGAGCTGCGCCGCCTGATCACGCAAGGCCACAGTCCGACAACAGAGGAAATCGAAGCGATCCAGTCGGAGTTGGACCGGCTGCGCGCCCTGATCGAGGCCGAAGACCCCGCGCTCACCCCCGTTGGATTTCTGGATCGCCGCCGCAAAGAGTTCCGGGACAAGCTGCGCCGCGTCCGGGAACTTGTCACCCACTATTCCACCAATCCGGAGCAGCTGGCGCTGGCGCCCTCGGTCGGGCAGGTGGAACTGGCGCGCGAGGGCCTGAAATGGTGGCGCCCGCTCTATGACGCAGACCGGCGCCAGATCGATCCCGTCCTGCGCCAGGCCCTCGACGCTCAAGATCTGCTTGTCCCGGACGATGACGGCGACGACCAGTCCGTGATCACCTTGCGCTAAAAACCGGTCCCGTAAGGACGATCACGCAATACGGCACAAGCCGGCGCACCGCTCCAGGGCGCACCGGCTTTTCTCACGCCGCCTTACTGGCTTGGTTCAAGGGATCATGTCGAAGACGAGCACTTCGGCGCCTTCCCCCTTGGAGAGATGTACGGACGGTTCGCCCCTCAGGGCCGCGCCGTCGCCGGCGGAAAGGCGCGTTCCGTTCACGTCGATGCTGCCCCGGGCGACCTGCACCCAGGCAAGGCGTCCTTGCGCGATTTCATGACGGGCATCCTCGGCCCCATCGAACAGGCCGGCGTAAAGGCGCACATCCTGGTGGATGAGGACGCTGCCGCCCTCACCCGCCGGCGCCCCGATCAGGGCCAGGCGGCCACGCTTATCCGCCTCCGGAATAGGCGTCTGCTCATAGCTCGGCTCCAAACCCTCCCGCTCCGGAATGATCCAGATCTGCAGAAAGTGCACCGGATCGGATGCGGAATGATTGAATTCCGAATGCCGAATGCCCGTGCCCGCCGACATACGCTGGATTTCGCCCGGCGTAATCACAGACCCCGTACCGATGGAGTCCCTGTGCTCAAGGGCGCCGTCAAGGACATAAGAAATGATTTCCATGTCCCGGTGTCCGTGGGTGTCGAAGCCGGCCCCGCCCATCACCCGGTCCTCATTGATCACGCGCAAGGGCCCAAAGCCCATATGCTGCGGATCGTGGTAATGACCAAAGGAGAAGCTGTGCCGCGACTTCAGCCAGCCGAAATCGGCAAGGCCGCGCTCGTCCGCATACCGAATAGACATCATAGCCTTAGCCTCCTCTTCCAGGTGCCAAGCAATTGGCTTGACGCTGATATGGCCATGGCGCCCTGCACCGCCAGGACAGTCCCCGGCGACAGTGTCTTTCCGAACGGGAAACACTCAACACAAATGGAAAACGCCCACCCCGAACGCAAAACGCCCACGAATGGGGCTGAACCACGGGCGCCCGCGCCAGGGGCCGAGGCGCACGATTGCAAGGCCATCAGCCCGGTGCGAAGCTTTAAGCGAAGAGCCTTATAACCGGAATGAGGAGGTGGTGCCCGATGGAAGTCGTGAACGAGGTCGTCCCAAGCGATCCAGATCAGCTTGCGGAATTGCTGCAACCGGGCCCAGACGGCCCGATTTTCATGGTCAATCTGCTGAAATTCAAAGACAGGGCCGAATATGAAGACGGACGCCCGACCGACCTGTCGGGGCGGGATGCCTATATGATCTACGGGCGGGCCGTCGTGGACTTGCTGCCGAAATTCGGCGGGCGCGCGATCTTCGCAAGCGACATCACCTTTCTGGCCATCGGGCAGGTCGAGGAGTTATGGGACGAAGTGGCCATCGCGTCCTATCCCAATCGCGCAGCGCTTGTCGCCATGTCGACCTCCGACGCATGGCGTGAGATCGCGGTCCATCGCACCGCCGGTCTCAAGGGACAGCTCAACATCGAGTCCGTGCTGCAGGACGGAGTTGCCCTGCCCGCCGGACTGACCGGGTAAGGAGGACAACCCATGGAAAGTCTACGCGAAATTCTGGTGGACCGGAGCGATCTGCGCCGGGTGCACCTGTCCGATGCGCCGGCGCGGCCCCTCCAGGATGGTGAGGTCCGGGTTGCCATTGAGCGTTTCGCTCTGACGGCAAACAATGTCAGCTACGCAACGGCGGGCGACATGATCGGCTATTGGAACTTCTATCCCGCCAACGCGCCTTGGGGGAAAGTGCCCGTGTGGGGCTTTGCCGACGTGACCGAAAGCCGGTGCGAGGGCGTTCCCGTGGGCGACCGGATCTATGGCTTTTTCCCCATGGCCAATCAGACCGTTCTGCAACCCGGCAAGATCCGTCCGGGAAGCTTTACGGATGTGGCCGCACACCGGGAGGCCCTACCGGGTCTTTACAATGTCTATGCCCGCACCGCCGGCGATCCCGCGCTCCTGAAGGGCATGGACAACGAGCGCTGCCTGTTTTTTCCCCTGTTCATTACATCCTTCGTGCTGGCGGACTATCTGGCGGACAATGATTTCTTTGGCGCCCGCCAGGTGATCATCGGATCGGCTTCCTCGAAGACAGCCCTCGGCCTTGCCATGCTGCTGTCGGATGATCCGAAGGTCAGCCAGCGGATCGTGGGCGTCACGTCGCCCGCCAATGTGTCTTTCCTGGAAACCTTGGGCGCCTATGACCAGATCGTGACTTATGGGTCGGAAAGCGCAATCGATGCCACACTCCCCGCCGCCTTTGTCGACATGGCCGGCAATGGCCAGTTGACCGTCACGCTGCACACCATGCTCGCAGACAACATGGTGGAGAGCTGTCAGGTGGGTGCAACCCATTGGAATGCGGATCGCCGGCTCGACACTCTTCCAGGGGCAAAGCCGGCCTTCTTCTTCGCGCCATCGCAGATCGCAAAGCGAGACGGGGACTGGGGGCCAGGTGTCGTAATGGCCAAGGCAACCGAAGCAAGCGCCCGTCTTGCGACCCGCATGCGCGAACACCTGACGATCGAGCACATCACGGATCGACAGGCGGCCGCCGACCTGTGGGTAGCGATGCTGGATAACAAAGTCGCTCCGAACCGCGGCCTGGTGGTATCGCTCTGAGCCGGGGAGGCCATTGACCCCATCGCCCGGCTCATGAAGGCCGGGCAATGGGTCTTCTTAGGCATTAAAAAGAGCTTTCCTCAGCCGGCGAACAAAGCCTCGCAGCCCGTGCCCGCCAGCAACGTGTCGACATTGGCGCGCGCGGAAGCCGGCAGGGCCGCATAGCCCTCCCGAAGCCAGCCAAGACATTTTGCCTGATAGGCAAAGACAGGCTGGGTCCAGGGCCGCCCGTCAATGGTCGCCTCGACTGTTTCGGAGCCGGCCATGACGGCGGAAGCGTTGGCGATCAGGAACGGGGCGTAGACCCGTCCGATTTCGTGGAGCAGCGGACCCAGACGCTCCCTGGCCTGTTCCAAACCGTCCCACGGACCCGGCTCAAGCCCGGACAGGTCGTCGATCCGGTCGATCCAGCCGCGAATACGCGGCGCGATTTCGGCGGCGACCCGTGCCGGGGTCGGATCGACCAGCACGAGCTGGGTCAGTTGACCATAAAGCGCGAAATCCGCCGATGACGGGCGCTGCCCGAGCACATAGGGCGAAGACTGGAGCAGCGTGTCCAGAAGTGTCAGCAGCCGTTTGTAGCTTGTCTCGATGGTCTGCGCCGTGGTCTCGTTAGAGCCGACCACATAGAGGCGGCTGATCTGCCGTTCGGAAATCATTTGAGCAAGGTCGCGGGCCTGATCCGGCGCGAGCCCCGGGTCCTGCCAGAAAATCAGCAGCGGCCCGGCATTAGCGATATCGTCCTGGTACGCCCAGCGATAGTGGAACATGGCCTTGGTCAGCCATTCGTCCGCATAATCCTCAATCAAATCATTCACGAAGCCAAGGGCCGGATCCTCCGGCACGGCGCTACGGCCCGCATGGTCTGTCTCCAGCCTGCGGATGATGGGCGTTGTGTCGACGGTGGCCTCCCGGGTGCCGTCTCCCTTGGGGAAATAGACCGTCGGCAGAAGTTTGACCTTGGGCTCGGGATAGGCGGAAGTTCCCCGATTGTAGCTGCCCCAGATGATTCTGTGTTCAATCCTGCGATAGCGCAGCAGCGCCAGCAGCTTTCGCGTATAAGGAGATCCTGGTGCCCCCATGAGTTCCAGCGGCGCCGCATTCGTGTCCTGAGCCATGTCTGCCTTCCCGTCCTGTCATTGTCCGCTTTGACGATGGAAGCTGGAACGCGGAGCGGTCAAGCGCCTGACCGCCGGCCGCAGCGTGCCGCAAAAATGTGCAGGTACAGCTATTGCGCTCGGGCCCAAATGCGGTTCACCCTCTTGAGCGAACGAGGCAGCGCAACAAGACGCTTGGAACCGCCGGGAGGACCTTGGGCATGTCGCAGTCACAAAGACCGGACGAGCACCCGGGCGCCTGCCTGGTGATTGGCGCGGGCGATGCCACCGGCGCCGCCGTGGCCCGAGGTTTTGCGGCCCTTGGCTTGACCGCCTGCGTGGTCCGGCGTCCGCGCAATGTGGACGCCGTGGAGCAGCTTGCCGCCGATATCCGGGCCCATGGTGGCAAGGCGCGGGCCTTCGGCGTTGACGCGCGGGACGAGGCGGCCATGGCCGGTCTCGTTCAGGACATTGAGAGCTCCGTCGGGCCCATTGAAGTTGCCGTCTTCAACATCGGCGCCAATGTGAATTTTCCCATCCAGGACACCACCACACGGGTTTATTCCAAGGTCTGGGAAATGGCCTGCCTGTCGGGCTTCCTGATGGGCCGCGAAGTGGCTGGGCCGATGATGGCGCGGGGCCGGGGCACCATGATTTTCACCGGCGCGACGGCAAGCGTGCGCGGCGGGCCGGGTTACAGCGCCTTCGCCGGCGCCAAGCATGCCTTGAGGGCTTTGTCCCAAAGCCTGGCGCGCGAACTCGGCCCGAAGGGCATTCACGTGGCCCATGTGGTTGTCGACGGGGCCATCGACAGCGCCTTTATTCGCGACAATTTTCCTGATGCGGATGAGCGGCGAGCGCGCGATGGCCTTCTGTTGCCGGACCGGATCGCACAGACCTATGTGTGGCTACACGGCCAGCCCCGCTCCGCCTGGACCCATGAGATGGATCTGCGTCCCTGGTCGGAACGCTGGTAGATAGAGACCGTCTTTACACGCCTTATCATCCTCTTCGGGGAAGGAAACCGCCATGGCCGAGATTGAGTTCCTGTTCGACTTTGCCAGTCCCAACGCCTACATGGCGCACCGAACCCTGCCGGGCATCGCCGAGCGCACCGGCGCAACCGTCCGCTATACGCCCTGCCTCCTCGGCGGCATCTTCAAATTGACCAACAATCAGGCGCCCATGATTGCCTTTGCGGACATTCATAACAAATTGGTCTACGAACAGCTTGAAATGCGCCGCTTCATTGAACGGCACGGTCTTGCCCATTTCACCATGAACCCGCATTTTCCGGTGATCACGCTGCTGATCATGCGCGGCGCCATCGTTGCCGAAGAGGAAGGTCTTCTGCCGGCCTATGTGGAGGCGATGATGCACCACATGTGGGAAGAGCCGAAAAAGATGGACGATCCAGAGATTGCCAAGGCGGCGCTGAGCCAGTCGGGCTTTGACGCGGAGCGGATCCTCGCCCGCACCCAGGAGCCGGCGATCAAGAAGAAACTCATGGACAACACCCAGCAGGCCGTTGACCGGGGCGCCTTCGGCATCCCGACTTTTTTTGTCGGCACGGAAATCTTCTTCGGCAAGGAACGCATGGGCCAGGTCGAGGAACAGGCCGCGCGCACCTGACCGGAACCGGGCCCCAAAAACGGCCAGGGCAATGCAGACTCCGCGGCCCCGCCAGCCGCCCTCATGGCCAAGCGGGAGGCGCTCATGCTATGAGCCTGCGCAAAGTCGGTCTCAAACCGATCCCTATGCGCTAAAGGAGGCGGAGCCATGCAGATCTCCGGACTGGCCGACAAGAAAGTGGTGATCACCGGCGCCTTTGGGCGCCTCGGTACGGCTGTCAGCGAGGGCTTTCTGCGCGCCGATGCCCATGTGGGCGTGGTCGATATGGGCTCCGAGCCCCACACCCCCTTCTCAAAGCCCGTCGCCATGGCGCCGGGCGTCAATCTCGTCGATCCGGCGGCCGCCCGCGACGGCATCGCGCTCGTTGCGGACCGTCTGGGCGGCATCGACGTGCTTGTGAACGTGGCTGGCGGGTTCACCTGGATTCCGTTCCAGGACAGCGTTCTGGAAGACTGGACCCGCCTTTTCGCCATGAATGTGCAGACGGCTGTGAACGCCACCAAGGCGGCGCTGCCCTTCGTCAAGGCCTCCAAAGCCGGGGTCATCGTCTCCATCGGCGCCAACGCGGCCGTGAAGGCGGGCGCCGGCATGGGCCCCTATGCAGCCTCCAAGTCCGGCGTGATGCGGTTTACCGAATCACTCGCAGAAGAGGTGAAGGGGGATGGCATCACCGTGAACGCCGTGCTCCCCTCGATCCTCGACACGCCGGCGAACCGGGCCGACATGCCCGACACGGATCCCTCGATCTGGGTGAAAACGGAGGAAGTGGCCGATCTCATTCTTTTTCTGTCCTCGGCCCAGGCCCGCTCCATCACCGGCGCCCTGATCCCAATCACAGGACGGGTCTGACCCCTCCCCCTTGACCCGTGACGCGTCGCCCGCGACAAGGCGCGCGCCTTGCCCGTATGCCCATTTGCCGCCAGACGGAGGTGATCCCATGGCCTTGATCCGCGCCTTGAAATCCATCATTGCCCTGATCCTCACCCGCACGCCGCCCGCCATTGCCACGGTCTGGTTTGCCGGCCGGCGCCGTCGCTACGACGGGCGTATCATCGAGGCCAAGGCGCAGGCGCTGGGCGAACTTGGCCTAGCCATGCGGGACCCGAAGGCAGGGCTCGACCCGGCCGTGATGCGCAAGGCCTATACACAGGGGCGCAAGGTCCTCGATCATCCGGGTTCGGATCTCGCCCTGGTGCAGGACATGGCGGTGGAGGGCGCGGCCGGGGACATCCCGGTGCGCATCTATGACGCCCAGGATAATGCCCTGATGACCACGGACCGCCGCCCCACCCTCATGTTCCTCCATGGCGGCGGCTGGGTGATCGGCGATCTCGACACCCACGATGCGGCCTGCCGACGCCTTGCGATGGCCTCGGGCGCACGGGTTTTGTCGGTGGCCTACCGGCTCGCGCCAGAACACAAATTCCCAGCGGCACCGGACGATGTTCTGGCCGCCTATGACTGGATCGAAAGCCATGGGCCCACCTACGGCATGGACCCGGCGCACCTGGCCGTTGGCGGGGACAGTGCCGGCGGGAATCTCACGGCCGTCCTGATGCATGATCTGCGTGCTGCCGGGCGCACGCTCCCCAGGGCACAGCTCTTGATTTATCCGGCCGTGGACATCCGCATGGACGGACAGATTTTCGAGGATCTGCCCAATGCCTATGTCCTGCCCCCGGCCCTGTGCACGTGGTTCCGGGAGACCTATCTGCCGGCGGGCGTGGATCTGGACAATCCCCGGATTTCACCGATCCATTCGCCCTATCTCGGCGGTCAGCCGCCGGCCTTCGTGATCACGGCGGGCCATGATGTGCTGCGTCCCCAGGGCCACGATTATGCCAGGGCACTCGAAGCGGCGGGCGTTCCTGTGACCTATGAAGAGGAACGGGGGCAGGTGCACGGCTTCATCAATTTCAACGCGGTGATGCGGTCCAGCAATCAGGCCCTCGACCGCATGGGCCAATGGCTTAAGGCCACGCTCGCATGATCTTTCAGGCAACGCCCGGCAGGGCCAGCCCATCGAGAAGATGATCGAGTGCCACAATCTCCCGGCGGTCGCGCTCGCGCCGCCGGTGGAGGGGCGCGGCGAGGGCAAACGGAACCACGGATGTGCCGCTGATCCCCGCGAGCCGCCGGGTCAAACGCTCCCCGCGCACCTCCAGGGCACGCCGGCGCTGAACCAGAACAAAGCGGCATTGGGCGGACAACACGGCAGCCGTCTCCCCTTTTCTCTAACGTCTCCACCGTTCAAGACACACCTGACGGCGAACTGTATCCCGGTGTGCCGTCGATGGAGACCAATTGCTCCACATGCATCCAGCGCACCGAAGGCGCCAGACGATCAAGGAGCGCGCCGACCACCTGGGCCCCATTGGGCCCATCGCTGGCGTAGGAGAAGCGGCAGCGCCAGTGATCCACAGGGTCGGCATAAACCTCACCTTCAGGATACATCTGCGCGAAGCGGTTGGAAATAAGCTCAAGGTCGAAAGGCTGGTCTTTGATCAGACTGCTGATTAATGTGGCCAGCGCATCGACCGAGCCTGACCATTCGACGAATACATCCACGCCCTCGAACCGCACAGCCTTGCGGCGCCGGGGGGCGGTGGCCCCTGGCGCCTCAAGACCCATGGCCCGGTGCAGACCGGGGACGGGAACTTCTTCAAGTTTTTCGAGCACCGCATCGGTGAAGGCTTCCGTACCGACCCCGTCGCCATCGCGCGCCACGTCGGCGGTCAGTCGCCGGCCGTCCTCATAAGCCAGATGGAGGGCCTGATCGATCCGCTCTCCTTCGGCGTGAAAGCCCATATGCCGGAGCATCATGGCCCCCGCGCGCATCATCGCGGTCGGGTTGGCCACATGGCGACCGGCGAGGTCCGGCGCGGCGCCGTGTACCGGTTCGAAGACACTCACCAGATCGCCCACCTGGGCGCTCGGCGCCAAAATCAAGCCGCCGACGAGGCCGGCGGCAAGGTCTCCCAGAATGTCGCCGTGCATGTTGGTGGTCACGATGACGTCGAATTGCTCCGGATTGGTCACGAGTTGGTGAGCGCAGGCGTCAATCTTGATGTGGCTGCGCGCCAATCGGGCAAAGGCGTCCCCCACATCGTCAAAGACGTCCTTGAACATGCCTTCGGTCAGGCGCATGACGTCGGACTTGGTGGCGCAATGGATGGTCCTGCGCCGCTCCCGTGCGGCAAGGCCGTAGGCCAGCCTGATCACTTTTTCTGATCCGCGCCGGCTGATCAGCTTAAGGCTTTGCGCCACGTCGGGCGTCTGCATGTATTCGATGCCCGCGTAAAGATCTTCCACATTCTCCCGTACAATGAAGAAATCGATGTCGCGGTCGGCAAAGGGCGAGGTCAATCCGGGCAAGGGATGGATGGGACGGATATTGCCGTAAAGCTCGAACATCCTCCGCAAGGTGACGTTGATGTTTCTGGAACCCCGGCCCTCGGGCGTCAAAAAGGGCCCCTTGAGCACCACGGGTCGCCGCGCGATCGTGTCGACGGTATCCTTGGGCAGGCCCGAGGCCACCCCCCGCTCCAGGGCCGCGCCGCCCCCATCCGCCACCGTCCAGTCCACCACGGGACACACGATCTTGAGGACCCGCAAGGCGGCCTTCATGATCTCCGGGCCGATCCCATCGCCTGGCAGAACGATCACTTCGCGCATGCGCCGCGGGGCGTCTTGCGGCGCGGCACTCCAGGTTTCGGGCCGGCCAGCGGTCCGATCAGTGGATCGCGGAGTGGCAGGCATATGAGTCTCCCTAGCCCTTGGGGCGTATTTCCCCATTTCCTTTTAACTTGATTGCCCCGCGCCCCTAGAAAAGATGATCGACATCGAAGTTATGATAGGATTTTCCTATCGAAGTGCGCGGAACCTGGTCGCAGCTGGTGGGTCGGACCGGGTGCGCCTCGCGCAAATCAGATCGAGCCCATGGACCAGCTTCCAATAACACTGCGCCAACTGAGCTATTTCGTTGCCCTGTCGGACACGGGCCATTTCCGCCGTGCCGCGGAGCGGTGCGGCATCTCCCAGCCCTCTCTCAGCACCCAGATCCAGGCCCTGGAGCAGGCCCTCGGCGTTGCCCTGGTGGAGCGCAGCCGCTCCGGTGTGGCGCTCACGCCCGTGGGCCGGGACATCGTGGCGCGATCCCGGGCCATCCTGGAAGATGTCCAGGGTGTCATCGACCATGCTGGCATTGCGCGCCACGGCCTTGTGGGCACGATCCGCCTCGGCGCCAAGCCGACCCTCGGCCCCTATCTTTTGCCCCACGTGGTGGCCCGGCTCCATCGGCAATATCCGGACCTCAATCTGCACATTCGGGAAGGCGGACCGCGCGATCTTGAAAGCGAGCTGTCCCGGGGCGTCCATGACGTGATCCTCGCCCAACTGCCCATCAGCGGATCCGAGCTTGTGGCCCACCGCCTGTTCCGCGAGCCGCTCTATGTGGTCCTGGCGGCCGATCATCCCCTGGCCTCCCGCGAGACGATTGCCGCCTCGGCGCTTCAGGGGCTGCGGGTCCTCTCGCTTGAACCGCAGTATCAGCTCCACGAACAGGTCGACGACCTGTGCCGCGAGTTCGGCGCCATTCTGGAACGCGGCTATGAGGGCAATACCCTCGATGCCTTGCGGCAAATGGTGGGTATGGGAATGGGTATCAGCTTCATGCCGGCCCTTTATGTGCGTTCTGAAATCGGTTCGCGCAGCGAGGTGGTGGTGCGCCCGCTTGAGGGGCGGACGATCAGCCGCTCCGTGGGCATCGTCTGGCGCAAGAGCGCCGGCCGCGCCGAAGCCTATGAGCGCATCGCGGATGTGATGCGCGACGTGGTGCGACGCAAATTCAAGAACCTGACCCTGGAGTGGTAAGACGGCCGCGCCGCTTTGTAGGCAGCCTCAAGAACTGCGCCGGCTGAAGATCGCCTCCAGGCTCGTCTGGTTCATGCCATGCTTGACGTAGTTATAGGGCGTGACATTGACCGCCTTGATGATCCGCCGGGTGATCACCGGAGGATCGCCGGCCACATCCACGTCGATGACGTTGAGACAGGCCGTGTCCTGTTCGAACGGTCCGACGGCGGACAGGCCAGCGCCCGTGGCCCAGCCGAGCAGCAGGCGGTTCACCCCCTCATGGGCGACGACCAGCGCCGTTGTCCAGTCCGGGGCCACAAGAAACTCTTCCGCCCAGGCCGAGACCCGCGCATAGGCATCAACGAAGGGCTCTCCCCCCTCGCCGAGGGACGCCCCCGGCTGGTCCGCGCCCGCGAAGGCCTCGTAGATCTGCCGAGACAGTTCAGACAAGTCGAAGATCTGCGCCCGCAGCCGCGCGCCGCCGCCGCGCAGTTCCCGGATACGCCCATCGTCGACCAGCCCCGGAGACTCACCGATCTGATGGGAGAGCACGATTTCGGCCGTTTGGCGGGTGCGCGGCAGCCCTGAGCAGATGGCCCGGTCAAAGGTTACATGGGACAGGGCGATCCCGGCGGCCGCGGCCTCCTCACGCCCCCGTTCGGTCAACGGCACCGCGTCCGCGCCGCCGGTCAACCGGGGCGCGGAGAAGTAATCCACATGGCCGTGGCGCATGAGATAGAGCCGGCTGCGGCCTTTCGTGCCGGGCAGGGCCGGGATCGCGGCGGGTTCGGCCATGGCTCAGATCACGCCTTCAGCGCGCAGGGCCGCGACCTCGGTCGCCTTGAAGCCCCAGTCGATGAGCGCGCTTTCGGTGTGCTCTCCGATGGCGGGCGGCGGTCCCTGGACGGCCTCCTTGGTGCGGCTGAAGCGGGGCGCCGCGTTGGGCTGCACCACGCCGGCGACCTCAACAAAGGTGTCGCGGGCCGCGTTGTGGGGATGCTTTGGGGCCTCCTCGAGGGAGAGCACCGGCGCGAAACAGATGTCCGTGCCTTCCATGATCTTGCACCACGCGTCGCGGTCTTTCGATCGGAACAGGGTGGCCAGCTTGGCGCTCAGGGAGGGCCAGTGGTCCTTTTCCATCTGCTTGGAGAACTCCGGGTCGTTGATGCCGGCCTTTTCAAGCAATAATCCGTAGAACTGGGGCTCGATGGAGCCGACGGCCACGAACCGTCCGCAGGCGCACTCGTAAGTGTCATAGAAGTGGGCGCCGCCATCGAGCAGGTTCACATCCCGTTGGTCGGTCCACAGGCCGCTCGCCTTCATGCCGTAGAACATGGCCATCAGGGAGGCCGCGCCGTCGGTCATGGCCGCGTCGATCACCTGCCCCTGGCCCGAGCGCTGCGCCTCGAACAGGCCCGCCGCGATGCCAAAGGCAAGGTAAAGCGCGCCGCCCCCGAAATCGCCAACCAGGTTGAGCGGCGGCGGCGGCGGACTGTCGGGCCGGCCCATGGCATGGAGCGCGCCGCTGACCGCGATGTAGTTGATATCATGGCCGGCCGCATGGGACAGGGGGCCGGTCTGGCCCCAGCCGGTCATGCGCCCAAAGACCAGCTTGGGATTGCGCGCCAGACACACGTCAGGGCCGAGCCCAAGACGCTCCATGACGCCGGGCCGAAAGCCCTCCAGCAGGGCGTCGGCCTGATCGATGAGCTGGAGCACCGTCTCCACACCCTTTGGGTTTTTCAGGTCGATGGCGACGGACCGGCGCCCACGTGAGGTGACATCGTATTTGGAGCCGCCCTTGGCTCCCTTCCGGTCGATCCGCACGATCTCGGCGCCCAGATCCGACAGCAACATGGCGCAGAATGGGCCGGGCCCGATGCCGGCAAATTCCAAAATCTTGACGCCCGAAAGGGGACCAGCCATGGCGTTCTCCCGTATGTCTTTGTGAACGGCGCCCAAGGGCCCGTGTCTTTTGATGCGCGTAAGTCGCCTAAGATCCTCTTGGCACGCCGCCAAATGTCAACCACCGCCCCCCCCCAACAGCGAGACGCTGCCCATGACCGACGCTCCCGTCCCCGGCCGTTTCAACATTGCCCGCTACTGCCTGGGCCCGGACGCGGCGCGCCGGGACCCGGCCAAGACGGCGCTGATCGTCGTGGGCGACGGCGCGGCCCCGCCAGAGGCGGCCGAGCGCTGGACCTATGGCGCGCTTGATGAGGGCGTGCGCCGGGTGGCGGCGGGGCTTCAGGCCATGGGCATCGCGCCGGGCACACGGATTATGATCCGCCTGGAGAACACCAGCGATTATCCCCTGCTTTTCTTTGGGGCCATGGCCGCAGGCTGCGTGGCCCTGCCCACGTCTTCACAGCTCACCGAGAAAGAAGCCCGGTTTGTGCTGGAGGACTCCGGGGCACAGGTTCTGGCGGCGGCGCCGGATTTGACGCTGGAGCGGGTGCCGGACGGGATCCGCGTTCTCGATGCCGCAGCGCTTGAGGCCCTGAAGGCCCATGATCCGGCGCCGGACTATGCCGACACGGGCGCCGAGGATCCGGCCTTTCTGGTCTACACGAGCGGCACCAGCGGACGGCCCAAGGGCGTGCTCCACGCGCACCGCTCCGCCTGGGGACGCCGGCCCATGTATCAGGGCTGGTACGGCATCCGGCCCGATGACGTGATCCTGCATGCCGGCGCCTTCAACTGGACCTATACGCTCGGCGTTGGCCTGACCGATCCGTGGGCCAATGGAGCCACCACGGTCGTCTATAATGGGGCCAAGGACGCGGCCCTCTGGCCGGCGCTCATCCGCCGCTACGGCGCCAGCCTGTTCGCGGCCGTGCCCTCGCTTTATCGCCAGATCCTGAAATACGCCGACGAGGACCGGGCCGCGTTTGACGGCCTGCGCCATGGCCTTACCGCCGGCGAGGCGCTGGCGCCCACCCTTGCCGAACGCTGGCGGGAGGCAACCGGAACAGCCCTTTATGAGGCGCTCGGCATGAGCGAGTGCTCAACATATGTTTCGTCATCGCCAAGCGTGCCGCCCAAGCCCGGTTCGCCTGGCAAGCCCCAGGCCGGTCGGCGCGTGGCCATTCTGCCCCTGGAGGGCGGCGATACACCCCTGCCCGCAGGCACGCCGGGGCTTCTTGCCGTGCACCGGTCCGATCCCGGCCTCATGCTGGGCTATTGGAACCGGCCGCAGGACGAGGCCGAAGTCTTCCGGGGCGACTGGTTCGTCGGCGGTGACGTCGCCGCGCTCGATGAGGATGGGTATCTGTGGTTCCAGGGGCGTGCCGACGATCTCATGAACGCCATGGGCTACCGGGTTTCGCCGGAAGAAGTCGAAACCACCCTGATCGCGCACCCGGATCTGGCGGAGGTGGCCGTGACAGAACTGAAGGTGCGCGCCGACGTGTCTGTGATCGCGGCCTTTTGTGTGGCCCGTGACCCCGAGGCTCCACCATCGCGCGAGGCGGTCCTTGAATACGCGCGGGAAAACCTGGCGAACTATAAATGTCCGCGTGAAATCGTGTTTCTCAAAACCCTGCCGAGAACCGGCAATGGGAAAGTGATCCGCCGCGCCCTGCCCCAGGCGGCGGCGGGCACGTGAGGCGGCTCAGCCGCCCGATGGTCAGGGGCATTTGCCGATTGCACCATCCTCCCGTACGCTAGCCAGAAAAATCGTCTGGGGAGGAACGACCATGACCGTCCATGACTTTCCAGGGCGCTTCGTCCAGATCGAGACCAACGGGCTTTCCTTGCGCGCCCGCGTGGCCGGGGACGGCCCGCCGGTCATCCTCGTGCACGGATTTCCAGAGTCCTGGTATTCATGGCGCCACCAGATCGGACCCATTGCCGAGGCCGGCTTCACCGCCATCGCCATCGACGTGCGCGGATATGGCGGCAGCGCAAAGCCTCAAGCGGTCGAGGCTTACGACATGGGCAGTCTGACCGGCGATGTGGCCGGTCTTGTGGACACCCTGGGCCTCGGGCCGGCCGTGTTGATCGGGCATGACTGGGGGGCGCCCATTGTCTGGAACACTGCGCTGGTCCACACGGGCCATGTGCGGGCCGTGGCCGGCCTGTCGGTGCCCTTCACGGGCGTGCCGCCGGTCCCCTTTATCGACATGGTACGGAAAATCTTTACCGAGAAGGGGCGGTTTTTCTATCAAGTCTATTTCCAGGACGTCGGCGTGGCCGAGGCCGAACTGGAAGCCGATCCGGCGGCGTCTTTGCGCAAATTTATCTACGCCATCAGCGGCGATGCCCCAGACGGCACCTGGCCGAACGACAAGCCCCACGGGGCAAGCCTGCTGGAGCGCCTGCCCGACCCCTCGCCCTTTCCGGCCTGGTTGAGCACGCAGGACCTCGCCTACTACACGAGCCAGTTCGTGGCATCGGGCTTTCGCGGGCCCTTGAACCGGTACCGGAACCATGAGCGGGACTTCGCCTGGCTGGACCCCTTCCGCACACGGCGGATCGAGCAGCCGTCCCTGTTCATCGGAGGTACCCGGGACCTGGTCCTGAAAATGCTGCCCGGCGTCGACGTGGTCGAGGCCATGGGCCCGCACATGGCGGACTTACGCGGCTGTCACGTGCTTGAGGGGTGCGGACACTGGACCCAGCAGGAGCGCCCCGAAACGGTCACACGCCTCATTGTCGAGTGGCTGAACACCCTCTGACATCCCGCGCCCAGGCAGAGCCCGGCATACTTGACGGCCCCGCGCACGGCTTCACAATCGAATGACAATCACGTCCGGCACGAGACTTTGCCCGGCCCAAGCACGAGCAGGAGGACGCCCATGACCGACACCCCGACCCCGCAAGCCCCAACGGAGGACGGCCTCACGCTCCTCGCCGCCGCCGTGGGTCCCAAGCTGGCGGTGATCGACGACCGGCCGGACGGAACCGTCATCACGTGGACCTTCGCCGAGTTGGAAGCCAATGCGAACCGGCTCGCCCATGTGCTGCGCTCCCACGGCGCCGGCAAAGGCACCAAGGCCATGGTCTGTGGCCAAAACTCGACCTGGGTTGTCGCCTTTGGCCATGCCTGCCGCAAAATCGGGGCGATTTCCGTGCCCCTGAACTATCGTCTGACGCCGGAAGAGGCCGCCTATGTGGTGGACAATTCGGACTGCGAAGTTGCGCTGATCGATGCGGAATTCGCCGGCCTGTTCGCCCAGATCCGCCCCCAGGCGCCGCAGCTGAAGACCGTTCTGGTGTTCGACGGCACGCCGGGACCGGGCATGCTCGATGCCGCAACCGCCCTTTCGGCCGCGCCCGACGTCCCCCCCGGTCCGCCCCTTGAGGACGCGGGCGGCACGATGATTTACACCTCCGGGACCACCGGTAAGCCCAAGGGCGCCGTGCGCCCCCGGGTGGGCGATCCCACGCTCATGGCGAATATGATTGGCGAGATCGGCTACACCAACGAGGACGTCTACCTCACCACCGGGCCGCTCTATCACTCCGGTCCCGGCGGCTTCATGGCCATCGCGCACATGCTCTCCAACACCGTCGTGGTGCAGCGCAAATTCGACGCCGAAGACTGGCTGCGCCTTGTGGAAAAGTACAAGGTGACCTCCACCTTCGCGGCGCCAACGCCGATCCGCCGGGTCTGTCAGTTGCCGGAGAACGTGGCGAAGAAATATGATGTGAACAGCATGCGGATCATGATCGCCAATGCGGCGCCCTGGTCCTTTGCCCTCAAAAAGCTGTATCTGGAACGCTTCCCCGCCCGTTCGCTTTTCGAAGTGTATGGCTCCACCGAACTTGGCGTGAACACGATCCTGCGGCCCGAGTACCAGCTTTCCAAGCCGGGCTCGTGCGGGCGCCCCGCGCCAGGGGTGGAAATCGTGCTGTTCGACGAAAACGGCAACAAGATCACCGAGCCCAATGTTCAGGGCGAGCTTTTCGTCCGCTCGCCGAACACCTTCGCCACCTATTACAAGGCGCACGACAAATTCGAAGAGGACCGGCGGGGCGACTACCAGACCGTGGGTGACATCGCCTATTTCGACGAGGAAGGGTTCATCTTCATCTGTGACCGGAAAAAAGATATGATCATTTCCGGCGGGGTGAACATCTATCCGGCCGAGATCGAAGACGCCCTTGAGCATCACCCGGACATCATGGATGTGGCCGTGTTCGGAATTCCGGATGAGGAATGGGGCGAGGCGGTCCATGCGGTCGTGGTCGTGCGTCCGGGGACGGACCTGCCGCCCGAGGCCATTCAGGCCTTCGCGCGCGAGCACTTGGCCGGCTACAAGGTGCCGCGATCGATTTCCTATATCGACGAGATCCCGCGCACCGGTTCGGGCAAGACCCTCAAGCGCGACCTGCGCAAGCCCTTCTGGGACAACTACGACAAGGGCGTCGCCTGATCTCTCGTCGGTCAGTGCACCCATTGGTTGACAGCTTGAGCGCGGGGCGAGTCCTTCGCACCGCGCTCAAGATTTCGTCGCCGCACTCAAAGCTTCGTCACCACGCCCAAGACTTCTTCACCGCACTCAAAGCTTCGTCACCACGCCCAAGACTTCTTCACCACGCTCAAAATTGGGGCCCGGCGCTGCTGCGCCGCCCGCGCGGCGCGCCGCCCAAAGCGCGATAGAAACGTGTGAGTGCGCCAAAACCGAGCGGCGGCGTGCTGCACACAGAGTGATCTTGGCCTTCTCGCTCGGAGTGATAGGACAGGCTCTCCCGGGCCCATGGGTGGCTCGGGAGATTGTTTCGCACTTCACCGATGTCGCTGAGCGGGATTACGCGGGCGGCCCGTCCGCCTTGACGGTCTCGTCCTTTTTCTCCTGGGAAGCCGGCTTGTCGATGAACTGGGCGTTTTCGGCCCGAATCCGCGCGGCCATGTCGTCGTAGAGGAACGGTAAAAAGGCGAAACGGCGACCCCGCGTCATCTTCGTGACTTGGTGCAGGAGGGAACAGGAAAACACCACGGCCCCACCCTTCGGCGGCTTAAAGCTGCGCGGCCCGTATTCGGGGAAACAGATCTCCCCGCCGTCAAAATCGTCATTGAGATTGATCGAGACCGCAAAGCGCCGGTGCGCGGTGCCCTTCGTCGTGTTGTCCCGGTGCGCCGAGAAATGCCCGCCATCATCGGCCGCGTAGCAAGACACGATATAGCGTTCCATGCGTGTGACCTTAAACTGGTGGATCTTGGCGATTTCCGGCACCACCCGATGCAGGACCCGGCTTTGCAGGCGGCTGATCAGCGCCTGATCCTTAATGGTCACGTCCCGCCGGCTTTTGAAGCTGTGGTCGCGGATGCCCACCGTGCGCCCGCCCACCTCTCGCATGAAGCCGCTGTCCTCACCGCCGTCGTCCTCATAAAGATCGATCAGTTCCTGGCACAGCTCCGGCTCGAACACGCGGGGCAGAAACAGAATCGGCGCCTGCAGCTCAAGGCCCGCATGGCGCTCGGGCGGCGGCAGTCCCTCCATCACTTCCATGAACCGGGCGATGTCGCTTCGGTCCTCCCGGAAGGGGATCGCTTCGATAATCCGCATCGTGGGGTCGATGACGACCCACTGGCGCACCAGGGCCTGGCGCAGGGTCTCCGGCTCGCCGTCCTCGGCCGCCACCCGGTAAAGCCGTGCGGCCGTCAGGTCCCCGTCCCAGAAGTGGCGGAACCCGGGAAGGCGGCTCGCCACCCGTCCTTGCGCCTCGTCCTCCGGGTCGGCGCTGACCCCGAAAAAGCAGGCTTTCCTGTCGTCGAACAGATCGGTCCGCTGATAGGCGGCCTCGAGGGCCGCTTTAGCGTGGTCGTCCTGCGCGCTGCCGAAAAAACACAGCACCAGGTAGCGCCCGGCGGCGGTGTCGAAATTGTATTTTGGGTTTGACGTGTTGCGCTGCACAAAGCTTGGCGCGGCTTCGCCGGGCTCAAAGGGGCGTTTTGGGGCGGATGGGGATGGAGTGGACATGGGACGAAAACCTCGAATGCACCCGCCCTCGGCGGGCCGGGCCGCCGCACCAAGCCTCGCAGCCCAAGTCAATCATCCCTTTTATACAATGACTGGCCTGTAAATATAGAAGCCCGTTAAGGACGCGACGCAGCCGGACTGGCCGCCGTCAATCGCCCCTTCCGCATCGCTCCCCAGGCACTGCCCTTGGGCACTGCCCCAGGCACTGCCCTAGGCACTACCCATAGGCACCGCCATTGACTTTCGCCGATAGCTGGGCGAGCCAAACGCCAAGTCTTTCTGTGGAGTAGGTCATGGCGCGTTATCTGTTTTTGCATCCCAATTTACCCGGCCAGTACAAACATCTCGCCCCGGCGCTCGCGTCGGACCCAAAAAACGAAGTGGTCTTCGTGACCGAGAGCACGGTTCGGCGCACCCTTGATAACGTGCGCAAGGTCACCTACGCCGTACCCCAGGACAAGGGCAAGCCCCATCTGTATGCGGATGTATTCAATACGGCGACGGCCACCTCGCAGGTCGTGGCCAAAACGCTCCTTGATCTGAAAAAAGACGGCTTTGTGCCCGACGCGGTCATCGGCCATCTGGGGTGGGGCCAGGGCCTTTACGTCAAGGACGTCTTTCCCGACACGAAGATCCTGAATTTCTTTGAATATTATTACAATTCCGAGGGCGGTTCGGCCGGTTTCCTGCCGGGCGAGGATTTGGACATCGGCGCCTCGGCCAAGTTGCGCAGCCGCAACGCGCCCCTGCTCATGAGCATGCGGGACGCGGATTGGGCCACGGCTCCCACGATCTTTCAATTCCGTCAGCACCCGCGCGAATACTGGTCCAAGATGTCGCTGCTCCATGACGGCGTTGACGTGGACGCCGCCCGGCCCGGCCCGGCGCGCGCGCTCACCCTTCCCAATGATGGCCCGACCCTGTCGCCGGACGATGAAGTGGTGACCTTCATTTCACGGAATTTCGAGCCCTATCGGGGCTTTCCCACCTTCATGCGCGCGGCAAAGGCGCTGCTCAAGGAGCGGCCCAAGGCGCACATCATCTTTGTGGGTCAGGAAGGCGTCAGTTACAGCCGGCGCACGCCCGAGGGCATGACCTATCGCCAGATCATGGAAGCGGAGGTCAATCTCGATCCCGAACGCACCCATTGGCTCGGCTATCTTCCGCACCATGAGATGATCCGCATCATGCAGCTCTCCCGGGCCCATGTGTATCTCACGGTTCCCTTCGTGCTGTCCTGGTCCATGCTGGAGGCCATGGCCACGGGCTGCGTCGTGGTCGCGTCCAACACGCCGCCCGTCCTTGAGGTCATCGAACACGGGCACAACGGCATCATTTGCGATTTCTTCCGCCCCGACGACGTGGTGGCCAAGATCATCGATGTGCTCGAAGCCCCTGACAAAATGGCGGATCTGCGCCGGGAGGCCCGCAGCACCATCATCCGGCGCTATGCCCTTGACGTGACCCTGCCCTTCCATGTGGGCCTCGCCAAGGACCTGGCCGAGGGACGCACGCCGCCGCCGACGGCGGACAAGATCCTGCAATTCAACCGCCTGCACGATCAGGACCCGGAAAACCCGCCGGCCCGCATGAACAACTGGCCAAAACCACCCGCCGAAATGACCGACTACCTGGACATGTCGATCGTGCAGCGGCTGAAAAAGGAGCTGGACGCCAAGAAATCCAAGGCGAAACCATCCTGACCACCGCGTCATGACCTAGGGGAATGGACGTGGGGCAACAGCGATTTTGCTGCACCGCACACACCACTTTTAGGAATGGATAAGTCAAGACATCTCTGTTCGGAATCTTACTCAAGAAGAAAGTGCATATGAACGCACGGGGCGAGGCCAAAACCGGGGCTCGGCTTTGTCTCACGGCGGCGTGAGTCCTTAGAGGTGTTCAAAAAAAATCTCGTGACGCATCCCAAATCTCGGGGTTAACGTAGCGTTACGGAAAAAGCAGACCTTGGGGCGAGATGCGTCCGGCGGGTCACGGGAGGGTAACGATGAGAGCATGGAAGAGCGGCGTCTGCACAGCCGCATTGCTCCTGGCAGCTGGGGCAGCCCCGGCCTGGTCCCAGGAGACTGTCACTGAGGATGAGTCGACTGAACGCATGACCGTGACCGGCTCGTTCATCTCCGGCACGCCGGAAGATGCCGCGTTGCCGGTGAGTGTGCTGGGTCGGGGGGAGCTGGACGAGATCGGTGCGCCGAGCCTGAATGAATTGCTCCGGAACATTGGCGCAGCCCAGGGCCTGATCGGTGAAACGAACCAGTTCGACACCCGCGGCGGCCAGGGCAACGAAGGCGCGACCACGATCAACTTGCGTGGTTTAGGCTCCAACCGGACCCTGGTGCTCTTCAACGGTCACCGTCAGGTCGGCGACGACAACATCGGTGTGGACGTCAACTCCATCCCGCTGATCGCCGTCGAGCGTCTTGAGATCCTGAAAGACGGCGCGGCAGCCCTGTACGGCTCCGATGCTGTGGCGGGTGTGGTGAACTTCATTACACGGAATGATTTCGAAGGCATCGAGCTGCGCGGGAACTACCAGTTCATCGAAGATTCCGATGGCGACTGGGACATCGGCGTGCTGGCCGGCCACAATGGCGAGCTGTGGGGGCGTGAGTTCCAGGTCATGCTGGCCGGTGAATATGGCCGCCGGAGCGAACTGTTCATCAAAGACCGCGACTTTGCTCTTCGGAGTTTCCCGGAAAACCCTCAAGGCGGTTGGTCCTCGATCGGTAACCCGGGCACGTTTATTCCGTCCAACGGGTTTGCCGGTGGTCTGTTCCCGGACCCGAACTGTAACGAGTTGGGCGGCTTCAACGCAGCCGGCTTCTGCCGCTTCCAGTTCACATTCTTCGACAACCTCATCGAAGAAACCGAAACGATCAAAATCTTCCACACCGGCAGCTACGACTACGCCGACAATCACACGATGGAATGGGAGGCCATGTTCTCCCGCGTCGACCTGCCCGAGTGGAACACCTCGCCGGCTTATCCCCCGCAGACCTTGCTCGCTCCGGGCAACCAAGTGCTGCCGGATCACCCGGGTCGTCTGGCGTTCTTCGACGAAAACCCGGCTTTCGGCGCGAATTTCGATCCCAATGAGCCGATCTTTTTCTGGGGCCGGTACACCGGTGTCGGCGGCATCAACGGCGGTCAGCCGGAAACCAGTCAACGCCTGACCGAACAGTACCGCGGCAGCGTGTCCTTCTTGGGTACGATCTTCGATGGCAAGCTGAACTATGACATCAGCGGGACATACTCGGTTCGTCGGCGTTCGTTGAATGATTTCAACGACACGGCCGTGCAGAACTTCGGCTTTGCACTGCGTGGTCTTGGTGGCCCCAATTGTGATCCCTCGGCGGGCACCCCTGGCGTTGGTCCTTGCGAGTACTTCAACCCGTTCTCGAACGCGATCGAATCCTCCGCAGTCACCGGTCAGGCCAATCCAAACTTCAATCCGGCGGTGTCCAACTCCCCGGAACTGCTTGCTTGGCTCACCGAGCGCGGCAGCACGGCCGACATCAACCGCCAAGCTGTGATAGACGCGGTGTTCGACGGCGTTCTGCCCTGGGAACTGCCGGGCGGTGAGATTGGCTTCGCCTTCGGCGGCCAGATCCGGAAGGACTATTACGAGCAGGAGGTCACGGATAACTACAACCTGAACCTGAACCCCTGCCCCTATGATGATCCGTTCGCAGTTGAATTGGGTCTGACGCCGACGCTGGATTGCGCAAGCCCCACAGGCCGCTTCGCCTTCCTCGCCGGGACCCTGCCCCAGCAGCTCGACCGGAACGTCTATGCGTTGTTCGCTGAATTGGCCCTGCCTCTCACGGACACAATCAATGTGCAGTTGGCGGCTCGCTATGAGGATTACGGCGGGAACGTCGGTTCCACGCTCGATCCGAAGTTGGCCATCCGCTGGCAGGCTCTGGATTGGCTGGCCATGCGTGGCTCCATCTCGACGACCTTCCGCGGTCCGGGTCTGAGCCAACTGGGCGGTCGCTTCACCACCCTGTCCTTCATCCCGCCAACGCTTGCCTTTAAAGCGGTGGACACGGTCGGTAACCCGAACCTGCGTCCTGAAAGTGCGGTGACCACGAATATCGGTGCGTTGTTTGAGTACGGAGCGTTCACGGGGTCCATCGACTACTGGCGCTTTGACTTCAGCGACCCGCTGCAGCTCGAGGACGAGAACCAGCTGACCAACGCTTACATCGGCAACTCATGTTTCGATGGCGGCGCTGGCGTTGGAACCGAAATCTGTGACTCTCTGCGTCAGCAGATTTTCCCTACGGGCATCGCGCCTGAGTTCATCGAGCGGATCGAACGTCAGTTCGTCAATGGCGCTGACCTTGTGACCGACGGCATCGATTTCTTCGGTCAGGTGGACTTCCCGTGGCAGGAGATCGATTTCACCGTCGGGATCCAGGGCACCTACACCATCAGCTTTGAATCCGATGACTTCACCAATGCTGATGGCTTCACAATCGCGCAGGGCGGTGACTTTGTGGGTTTCCTGAACGAAGGCACGCCGTTCCAAACCCTGGTCGGCCTCAACGGTAACGTGTTTGCCAAGGCACGCTGGAAGAACCACTTCCTGCAGTTCGTGGCCCGTTATGTGTCCTCCTTTGAAGACACGAACGCGCCATCCATCCCCGAACTTGCCAACATTGAGAGCTTCACGACCTACGATCTCTACTACACGCTGGACCTGTTCGATGGCAGCACGCGGCTCAATCTGTCGATCTTCAACCTGACGGATAATGACCCGCCCTCCGTGTCGAACGATGTGAACTTCGACCCCTTCACCCATTCGCCCTTCGGCCGGATGATCAAGATCGGGTTCATCCAGCAGTTCTGATCGGACGAACGACACACCTGACAACGGCAGGCCCCGGAGCGATCCGGGGCCTGCTTTTTTATGTGAACGGCGGATCCGTGCGGCACGAAAGCGCTCACACCAGGAGCGTTTGGCGGGGCCGGCGGCCTTGGGCTAGGCTTCAGGGCAGTGGGAGATTTGGGCCCCGCGACCGGGGCCGGCTGGGGAGACGACGCCGCCATGACCAAGACCGCAGACACCGCCTTTGACCCGAATGCCTTGCGCTCGAAATACCGCCAGGAGCGGGACAAGCGCCTGCGCCAGGACGGCAACGACCAATATGTGGAGGTAAAGGATCAGTTCGCGCACTATGTGGACGATCCGTATGTGGACGCCCCCCTCACCCGCGCGCCCCTCACCGATGAGGTCGACGTGGTCGTGGTCGGCGGCGGTTTCGGCGGGCTGCTTGCGGGCGCGCGGCTGCGCCAGGCCGGTGTGGAGAGCATCCGGCTGATCGAGAAAGGTGCCGATTTCGGCGGCACCTGGTACTGGAACCGTTATCCGGGCGCGGCCTGTGACGTGGAATCCTACATCTACCTGCCGCTTCTGGAGGAAACGGGCTACATGCCCGTGGAGAAATACACCCGCGCCCGGGAAATCTTGGAACACAGCCGGCGCATCGCACGGCATTTCAATCTCTATACGAATGCCTGCCTTCAGACCGAAGTCACCGAAACCCGTTGGGACGAGGAAACGGGTCACTGGGTGATCCACACCAATCGCGGCGACCGCATGCGCGCGCGCTTCCTGGTGATGTCGAACGGTCCCCTGCACCGGCCCAAACTGCCCGGCATTCCCGGCATCGAGACCTTTAAAGGCCACAGTTTCCATACGAGCCGCTGGGACTACGACTACACCGGCGGGGGCCCGGACGGGGGCCTCGACAAGCTGTCGGGCAAGCGGGTTGGGATCATCGGCACGGGCGCCACGGCGGTCCAGTGCGTGCCCCATCTCGCCAAGGGCGCGCAGCACCTTTATGTCTTCCAGCGGACCCCCTCCTCCATCGATGTGCGCAACAATCAGCCGACGGACTGGCAGTGGGCCCAGAGCCTTGAGCCCGGCTGGCACAAGAAGCGCATGGAGAATTTCAATATTCTCGTATCCGGGGGTTACCAGGCGGAAGATCTCGTCAACGACGGTTGGACGGACATCATCCGTAATCTGCTCTTCCTCGCCGAGCAGGACGCAGGCGCCGGGCTCACGCCCGAAAAGCTCGCCGAAATTGCCGAACTTGCCGATTTTACCAAGATGGAGCAGATCCGCGGGAGGGTCGCGGCCTTGGTGGCCGACCCCACCGTGGCCGAGGCGCTCAAGCCCTGGTACCGGCAGTTTTGCAAACGGCCCTGCTTCCACGATGACTATCTCCAGGCCTTCAACCGGCCCAATGTGACCCTTGTGGATACCGAGGGGCGCGGCGTTCAGAAGGTGACGGAGCATGCCGTAGTCGCCAACGGCAAGACCTACGATCTCGATTGCCTGATTTACGCCACGGGCTTTGAGGTCGGCACCAGCTATACGCGCCGGTCGGGCTATGACGTCTTCGGGCGGGGCGGCCAGTCCCTTTCATCGGCCTGGGAAGACGGCGTGCGCAGCCTGCACGGCATCTTCGTGCATGGCTTTCCGAACCTGTTCGTCATGGGCGGTGCGCAGAGCGGCCTCACCGTCAATTACCCCCATCTGCTCGACGAGCAGAGCAGCCATATCGGCTATGTCCTCCAGGAAGCCCGCAAGCGCCAGTGGCGCGCCGTGGAAGTGACCGAGGAGGCCGAGGCCGCGTGGGTTCAGAAGGTTCTGGACAAGGCGTTGCTCCGTACACAGTTCTTCGAGGAATGCACGCCGGGCTACTACAACAATGAAGGCAAGGTCGCCGACCGGAACGGGCAAAGCATGTTCTATGGCGGTGGGTCCGTGGAGTATTTTGCGATCCTGAACGCCTGGCGCCAGGCCGGCGACCTGCCCGGGATCCAACCGCGCCGCGATTTCAGCCGCTGAACCAGTGCCGGCCCGGTCTCGCACCGGGCCGGATCGCTCTCGTTACACGGATCACTCGTGTCACATCCGGGCCACGCCGAAGCTGTTGGGCCGGATTTCCCGGCGGCGCGCTTCCCACACCGTATCAAGGAGAAAGCCGAGGGTTTGGCGGGTCTCCCGCGGGTCGATCATGCCGTCATCGAGCCCCCGGCCGGAGGTGTAAAACGCGCCTGCCTGGCTGTTGAAATGCTCCGTGAGGTGCTCTTCCTGGGCCTTGAGCCGGTCCTCGTCCACCGCCGCGCCCCGGGCGGCGGCCTGTCCCCGCGCCACGATGGACATCACGGTCGCGGCCTGTTCCCCGCCCATAACGCCCGTGGACGCGTTGGGCCACGTGTACAGAAAATCCGGATCATAGCCGCGCCCGCACATGCCGTAGTTTCCGGCCCCATAGCTTGCGCCGATCATGAAGGTCAGCCGGGGCACGGAGATATTGGTCACCGCCTGGATCATCTTGGAGCCGTGTTTGATCATGCCGCCCTGTTCATAGATCTTGCCCACGAGGTAACCCGTGGTGTTCTGCAGGAAGACGGCCGGCGTGCCCGCCTGGTCGAGGAGTTGGAGGAACTGGGCCGCCTTGGTGGCGCCGTCCGGGTCGATGGGGCCGTTATTGCCGATCAGGCCGCACGGATGGCCGAACACCTCGGCCTGCACACAGACCGTCGAGACACCGTAGCGCGGTTTGAAATCAGTCAGGTCCGAGCCGTCCACGATCCGCGCCATGACTTCGCGCACATCATAGGGCGTGCGGTAGTCCACCGGCACAATGCCGGCGATTTCGTCCGGGTCATAAGCCGGTTCCCGCACGACGCGGGGCGGGGCTTTCGGGCAAAACCGGTTCCAGCCCAGGCGCGCCACGACCTCGCGGGCCATGCGGCAGCCCTCGCCATCGTCCTCGGCCAGATATTCCGCAAGCCCTGAGATTTTGGCGTGCATTTCCGCGCCGCCCAAGTCTTCATCCGTGGCGATTTCGCCCGTTGCGGCCTTCAGCAGCGGCGGGCCGGCGAGGAAGGCCTTGCCCTGCCCCTTCACGGCGATCACGTAGTCGGACAGGCCGGGCATATAGGCCCCGCCCGCCGTCGACGATCCGTGCAGGACGGAAATGACCGGCAGCCCCTTGGCCGACAGCCGGGCAAGAGCCGCGAACATGCGCCCTCCATCCGTGAAGCCTTGAACGGTATAATTGAGAAGATCGCCCCCGGCGCTTTCAACGAGGTGCACAAAAGGCAGGTTCTGCTGGAGCGCGATGTCCTGGGCCCGGCGCAGGCGGTAGACGCCGGCGGACGTCATGGCGCCTGCCTGGATGCCGCTGTCGTCCACCACAACGGCGCAGCGGGTTCCCTCGATAAATCCAATGCCGGAGAAAATCGTCGAACCGGGGATCGAGCGCGCCTCGTCGTCCGTGTCCCACAGATAACCGGCAAGATTACCAATCGACAGCCACGGCATCCCCGGATCGAGCAGTCTGGCGAGGCGTTCGCGGGGCAGCAGCTGGCCCCGGGCCTCAAACCGGTCCTTGCGTTTGGCCGACAGGGCGGGCGCGCGCGCATTCAAATCGCGCAACTTTCCGACAAGGCTCAGCATGTCTGCCCGGTTCTTTTGATAACCGTCCGACCGGGTCGAAATGCGAGAGGAAAAAACAGTCATGGACAAGCCCTCCTAACGGCCGGATTTCCCATGGGCTGGCTGTTATGGCCCCCGGGTGTTTTTTGACGCCCCCGGCAAATTCGCTACGCTCTAAACGAACAAAACCCAGTGTTGACCGCTCACCCCGACGGCACAACCGCCAAGTCGATGCTGCAACGCACAAGAGGACACGCCCCATGGCCGCCGCGACGACCCGAGACGAAGCCCTGAAGCGTTTGACCGCGCCGGGGGAGCCCTATGAACTCATTGACATGTCCCTGTTCGGACAACCGGTGCGGATCTTCAAAAACGGCCCCATGAGCTTGCGCGAGCTCTTTGAGTCGACCCGAAGCGATCTCGACTTCATCGTGTTCGAGGATGAGCGTTTCACCTTCGAGGAGGCCTGGCAGGCGTCCTGCCGCATCGGCCATCTCCTGGTGCACGACTACGGCATCAAAAAGGGGGATCGGGTCGCCATTTCCATGCGGAACTATCCTGAATGGGTGCTCTCCTTCTGTGCCGTGACCTCGATCGGCGCCGTCGCGGTGGCCATGAATGCCCTGTGGCAACCCAATGAGATGGCCTATGGCCTGCGCGACAGCGGCACAAAGGTGCTCATCGCCGACCAGGAGCGGGTGGACCGGGCCTTGGAGGCGGACGATCTGCCGGCGGATCTTCAGATCATCGCGGTGCGCCCGGCCCGCGAGCTGCCGTCCCATATCCGCCGGTTCGACCATGCCCTTGCGGTCATTCCGCCCTGTCCCATGCCGGCGGCGGAAATCGCGCCGGACGATGACGCAACGATCCTCTACACCTCCGGTTCCACGGGGCATCCCAAGGGTGCCGTATCCTGCCAGATCAATATCATCAGTGCCCTGCTGTCCTGGGAACTCGATTTCCAGGCCTCGGCCATTACCGGTCTTGTGGAACCGCCCTCGGACGAACCGGGTCCCCAAGGGGCGGCGCTGCTGGGTGTACCCTTGTTCCATGTGGCCGGCTCCCACGCGGTCTTCCTGGCCTCCTACCGGGCGCAGCGACGCCTTGTCAGCATGTACAAATGGGATGTGGAGCGGGGCGCGGAACTCATTGAGCGCGAACGGGTCACCATGTTCGTGGCCACGCCGGCCATCACGGGCGATCTCGTGGCGGCCGCCCCGCGCCTTAACCGGGATCTGAGTTCCCTCGCCCTGGTCGGCGGTGGAGGGGCGCCCCGCGCACCCGAACAGGTGCGCAATATCGACAAGAATTTCGCCAATGCCCTGCCCAATACCGGCTGGGGCATGACGGAGACGAACGCCATTGGCACGGGCATCGCTGGCCCCGATTATCTTCAGCGTCCGGAAAGCTCCGGCCGGGTCGCCGCCGTCCTCGACATTCGCATCGTGGATGAGGCGGGAACGCCCCTGCCGCCCTACAAACGGGGTGAGCTTGAGGTGCGCGGCGCCTCCGTGATCCGCGGCTACTGGCAGCGCCCGGATGCCAACGCCGCCACCTTCCATGAGGGCTGGATGCGCACCGGAGATGTGGCCTATCTCGACGACGAAGGCTTCCTGTTTATCGTCGACCGGATCAAGGATCTGGTGATCCGGGGCGGGGAGAATATCGGCTGCGGCGCCGTGGAGGCGGCCTTGCTTGAACATGCCAATGTGCTCGAGGCCTGCGTTTACGGCGTGCCGGATGAACGCCTGGGCGAGGAAGTGGGCGCCACGCTCTATGTGGACGCGGCCATCGAACCGGAGGAGTTGCGGGCCTTTCTGGCGCCCCGCCTCGCCCGCTTTGAAATCCCCCGCTACATGACCTTCAGTTTCGAGCCCCTGCCCCGCACCGCGTCGGGCAAGATCTACAAGCGCCAATTGCGCGTCGAGGCGGCCGATCTGCATACCGACAAAGGGGGGCGCGGCTAACGAAAGCCGCCGCCCGCATCCAGATAGGCCTGTTCCTCGGGCGTTGTGTCCCGCCCGAGGATATTGTTGCGATGGGGAAAGCGGCCGAAACGGGCGATGGCGTCCCGGTGCGCCCGCCCAAAGCGCACGGCGGCATGATCGCCGAGATGGGCCGTGAGCAGGGCCACGCCCTCCTCCTGCGCCGCCAGGTCCTCCGCGTGGGTGAAGGGATGGTAGAAAAACTGTCGCCAATCCGGGTCCGGAAAAACCGCGTCATGGCCCTGTGCGACGGCCGCGCGCGCCAGGGCAAGCGCCTGAGTATCGCCGCTGAACGCTTTCGGCGTCCCGCGAAACAGATTGCGGGTGAACTGATCGAGCACGATGAGCCGGGCGAGCGACTCCTGCGCCCCGGTGGCCCCGAGCAAGCCACCGCCGGCCACGTGGGACCAGGTGCCTTTGAAGCGGTCCGACAGGGCGGCGTCAAAGGCGGGCGTCGCGTTAAACCAGGCGCGGCGGGGTGTGTCTTCAAACCAGAAGGTCAAAATGTCCTGGGGCGACGCCGGATCCGTCATCGCGTCTTCTCCCATTCTTGCCGCCCCTGCCCGATTGGACGCATCATAGCGGGCCAAGGGAGGTCTTGCCCATGACCCTGTCCGATCTCGATTGCCTTTACAGGCCCCGGTCCCTCGCCGTCATCGGGGCGTCCGACCGGCCCGGGTCCATTTCCGGCACGGTAACCCAAAACATTTTGGAAGGCTTCGAAGGGCGCGTGCACCTGGTCAATCCGCACCGGGAGAGTGCCTTCGGCCGACCCTGCCTGCGAGATTTGAGCGATCTTGATGCGGACAAGGCGCCCGATGGCAAGGCGCCGGACCTCGCCGTCGTTGTCACGCCGGCGGACGCGGTGTTGCCGTCCGTGGACGCGGTGGCGCGGGCCGGTTTTCCCGCCGCCTTGGTCATCAGCGACCCGAGACGGGGCTCCAGGCGTGCCGTCGAATTGCGCCGGGCCCTTGACGAGATCGTCCAGGAGACCGGACTGCGCATCAACGGGCCCAACTGCCTCGGCATCGCGACACCGCAGATCGGCCTCAACGCCAGCATGTCGCGCATCAGGGCCCGCCCCGGGACCATCGCCTTTGTGGGCCAGTCGGCCACGGCCGCCGGCCCCATCGTCGATTGGGCCGAGCCGCGGGGGCTTGGGTTTTCCCATGTGATTTCCCTGGGCGACATGGTCGATGTGGACTATGCGGATGTTCTCTTCTATCTCGCCGAAGAGCCCTCCACCAGGGTTATCGTTCTTTATGCGGAACGCCTTTCGGAGGCCCGGCGTTTCCTGTCGGCGGCCCGTCACGCAGCCCGGGGCAAGCCCGTCATCGTCCTGAAAGCCGGGGCCATGGCCCCGCGCCCCCTCGCGCTTGAGGCGGGACTTGAAGCCAAAGTTGAAGACGCACGCAGGCCGGACGGCCCGACGCCGGACAGCGTCTATGACGCGGCCTTCCGGCGCGCCGGTATCCTGCGCGTGCGCACGCTCCATGACCTTTTTGATGCCATCGAGGCCCTGACCATGCGCCTGCCCGGCGATGCCCCGACAAGCCTGGGCAGCCGCCTTGCGATCATGGCCAATGGGGAAAGCATGGGCATGCTGGCCCTGGACAGTCTCTCGGCACGCGGGGGCACACCGGCCGTCCTGTCACCCGAAACGGTGGAGCGTCTGGCCGCCATCCTGCCGCCAGGCCGGCCGCGCTCCAATCCCGTCGACATTCTACCCGATGCCACCGGGGAGCGTTTCGCCGAAGCCTTGAGCATTCTGATGGGCGACAAGGCCATCGACGCCATCTTGTGCCTGGCCGGCCCGACCGGCGTCGCCTCGGGCCTCGATATGGCCCAGGCCGTGGTGGACGTGGTGGAGACGGCGCGCCGGCATCCGGGCAAGCGGCGCCCCTGGATCGGCACATCCTGGCCCGGCGGCACGGAGGCCCTGCCCGCCCGTCGCCTCTTCGCGGATGCCCATATCCCGACCTTCGACACGCCCTCGGACGCCATAGCGGTCTTCAGCGTTCTGAACGAGCAGCGCCGCGTGCAGGTGTCCTTGCGCGAAACCCCCGCCTCCGTCCCGGAAGCCTTCGATGTTCAGCCCGACCTGGCGCGCACCCGGCTGCGCCTTGCACGGGATCGTCGCCACACGGAGCTGAGCCTGATCGAGACAGCGACGGTCCTGTCCGCCTACGGACTGCTGCGCGATCCTCCAGCGATGATGGCCGCCGGTGACGCGCCCTCTCCCATTGCCTGGCGCATCGCCACGGCCTTCGATCCCGAGTTCGGGCCGGTGATCCGCTTCGGCCTCACAGGCCCCGTGGCCGGCCTCATCGACCGGGAAGTCGTCGCCCTGCCGCCCCTCAACCAGACCCTGGCACGTGATGTGGTGCTGTCCCACCGGGCCGGTGCAGCCCTGTGCGGTCCTGAGGGCCACCTCGCCGACGGGCTGACCCTCGATCACATCGCCCTTGCCCTCATGCAGGTCAGCCAAATGTTGATCGATCTTGAGGATCTGGCGGCGGTCACCCTCGATCCGGTGCGCCTGTGGCCCGGCGCGGTAGGCCTGCGATGGGGCAAGGCGCGGATCTTCGTGCGCGGCTCCGGCGCCCCTGCACGATCGGGCGCGCGCATGCTGGCGATCCAGCCCTATCCACGGGATCTGGAAACGGTCGTCACCTTGCGCGGTGGACGCGTGGGCCATCTGCGCCCCATCCGCTCTGAAGACGAGCCCGCCCTTGGTCAATTCCAGATGGCCCTCTCGGACGAGGACATCCGCCTGCGGTTCTTTCGTATGATCCGCAAGAATGACCACGCCTTTCTCGTCGCCCTGACCCAGATCGACTATGCCTGGCACATGGCCTTCGTGCTGACCGGCGACGGTTTGCCTGGGGACGCGGAGATCTTTGGCGTGGCCCGATTGATCCGCAGCGCCAAGGCCAATACGGGCGAATATGCCATCATCGTACGCTCGGACCTGAAAGGGCTCGGGATCGGCCGCCTTTTGATGGACCGACTGATCGACTATGCCCGATCCATTGGGCTGGAGAGCATTTACGGCATCGTTCTGGCCGAAAATGGCGGCATGCTCGCGTTGAACCGCAAAATGGGCTTCACCGTCACGCGCGAGCCGGACGACCCGGGCGTTCTCCGGGTGAGCCTCGCCCTGTGAAGCCTCTGCGACCTTGTCATGGCCTTTCGCACGTGGACAAAAAAGCCTGGAGTTTCAAATGCACTGGGGTGATTTATCGACCGGCGCGATGCAAAAGGTTGCACGCCCCCCTGGACCGGCCCGCCACGGAATGCTTTAGATTACGCACTCGTAAGACATTTGATTTTGGGCGGCTTTCGCCTGTGCCCATGGGGATATGATGCCACCGGCGATCGGTGGCCCCCTCCGGGCGCCGCCTCCTCCCGACGAGGGCAAGGGTTTATGGCGACATTTTCCCGAGACCCGTCTTCGGAGCGGGGCCTGATCGGATCGGTGGTGCGCTGGACCTGGCGGCGCGCGCCCTGGTCTGAAATCGCGCTGCCGGCGCGCTACCGCTCCGCGGCCACGCGTGAAGTCATCGCGCTCGCCAAGGATGATTTCATCATTCGTGCCCTCATCTGGGGATGCACCTTTTCATTCGTGTGCGTCACCGGTGCCCCGTCCCTGGCCATTGGCATCGTGCTGATCGCCGGCCTTTACGAACTTGCCTATGTGCCGGTCTGGGCGAACCTTGCGCGCCAAAGACGACCCCGCCAGGACCTGATCTTGGTCATGCTGCTCCTCTACGGCGTCACGCAGATGGTGTATCTCAGCATCATCTGGATGGACGGCTCGGAGCTTGTCCATGTGGTCGCCTATGTAATCACCACGACATCGATCTTCCGCGTCACGATCATGTATGGCTGGGATAATCTCTACGCGGCGGCGCTCAACCTGCCCCGGCTCGCGGTGATGTTCTGCTTCCCCCTGATCCCCACCTGGGACGGGTCCTACGTGACCAATGGCGAGATCGGCTGGTTCACCTTTGGCTGCATGTTCTACGCTGGCACTTTCATCATGGTGACCCTGCGCGCCGACCAGTCCCGGCGGCGCCTGTGGGAGTTGAATGCCCAGGCCCAGGCGCAGCGCCGCCGCGCGGAAGCGGCCAGTGAGGCGAAATCCCAGTTCCTCGCCGTGATGAGCCATGAGATCCGCAATCCCCTCAACGGCGTCCTTGGAATGGCCCAGGCCCTGAAACGGGACGATCTGACAGCAGAGCAGCGCGGCAAGGTCACGACCATTATCGAGAGCGGTGAGGCCTTGCTCGGTGTCCTGAACGATGTGCTCGACCTGTCAAAGATCGAGGCGGGGCGCCTGGAAATCGTGCCGACCGATCAGGACCTGGGCGCGCTCCTGCGCCAGATCTGCCTGCTGTGGGAGCCGGCGGCCCGCGACAAGGGCCTGGCGCTCACCCTCACCCTCACGCCCGAGGAGCCTGGCACCTTCCGCTTTGATGCCCTGCGCGCGCGCCAGTGCCTCAACAATCTGCTCTCCAACGCCGTGAAATTTTCCGAAAACGGCACGATTGCGGTGCGTGTGGACGTGCGCATGCTGGGCGCCCGGGAGGCGGAGGCCATCATTTGCGTTCGCGATGAGGGCATCGGCATGGCACCAGAGACCCTCGCCAAGCTGTTCACGCCCTTCACCCAGGCCGACGGCGGCACCGCGCGGCGCTTCGGGGGCACGGGACTGGGGCTGTCGGTCAGCCGGACCTTGGCCCGCAAGATGGGCGGCGATGTCACCGTGACGAGCCAGCCCGGCGCCGGGTCCACCTTCGTCCTGTCGTTCCGCGCCGCGCCGGTCTCGCGCGCCGTCGAGCCAGAAACGCCGGCCGAGGCCACTATTCCGGAAGACCTGCGCCGCCAAATCCGCCGGATCCTCCTTGTCGATGACATGTCGCCTAACCGGGATCTGGCCAAACTGTTCCTGGAGGATTTCGAGGCGGAATTCACCGAAGCAACAAACGGCCAGGAGGCCCTGGAGCGCCTGGGCGAAAGCGAATTCGATCTTGTCCTGATGGATATGCACATGCCCGTCAAGGACGGCGCCAGCGCCATTCGGGATCTGCGCCGCCTGGACGCCCCCAGCCAAAACGTCCCCGTCATCGCCCTCACCGCCGACGCCATGGCCGGGGATCAGGACCGCTTTATCGCCCTGGGCTTTGACGGCTACGTGTCAAAACCCATGAATGCCGAAAAGCTGATCGCGGAAATTCTGCGCGTGCGCGCCCGCGTAGCAGTGTGATGGCATTGCCCGTACCGGCGTGACCGGCTGCAATAGTTGGCCTTGGTCGTGGTGCGGAGTGTTTTTCAAAGATGTTCGATAGATCCACTGCTCAGTTTTGGTCTCCAACTCGGCACGAAAACGATCCAGCGCGGTTTTCCTTGACTGCCAAACCCGCAGGCTGTGTCGGCCCGAAGGATGGCCAGTTCCTGATGGGCGGCGTTGCCATGGCGGCCGCTATCGAAGCCCTGGAGCACTGGTCAGGCAAACCGCTCCTGTGGGCGAGCATCCAATTCCTCACTCAAGGTCTACTTGGCGATAAACTTGAGATTGCCGTGGACCGTATCGGCGGAGGACGCAGCGTCCTCCAGGCCAGCGCGCAGGTCACCCGTGGCGGCGCGCCCCTTCAGCATGTAATGGCAGCGCTTGGCACCCGTGGTCGGGCGCACGATCGTCAATTCACGGCAATGCCGGACGTTCCAGCACCCGATCACTGTCCGCTTAAGGACGATAACGCTCTTGGTCTGCCCGGGAACTTACTCGAACAGTTCGAACGGCGGACAGCCCTTGAGGACGAGGAGACGGGCACAGAGTGCATGTGGATCAGGCCCGTGTTCGACGCCGATGTGACGGCCCCTCTGCTTGCGCTCATGTCGGATTTTTTTCTTGGGGCCCATGAACGCAGTCGCGGGGGGACAAGTCTCGACAACACGTTTCGTCTGTGCGCCCTGAAACCGACCGGCTGGATTTTGTCCGTAACGCAGCTTTCAAGCTTCACGAACGGCGCGGTCCATGGGGTGCAGCATCACTTCGGCGAGGACGGGACGCTTCTGGCGACATCGAGCCAAACGGGCCTGCTGCCAAAGCACATTTCGGCATAGTCCCGCGCTCCAGGTAGCCTGTCGATGCGCGGCCGGCAAAGAGGCGTGAAGCGAATAGTCCGCATCACGCTCAAGCGCCAGACCATGGCGCCAGACCATGGCCCCAGATCATGACTTACGCCTGTCGGCTCTCACAACGCCGCCCCCGGGACGACGCCGCCCTTTGGCCGCGTCAACGGCACAGGCGGGAGCGGCGTGGCACAGGATATGGCGTCGTCCGGACTTTTCGCCCATCGCCGCGTCAGGCGGCGACCATGCGGTCCACTTCCTGGACAAGGTCGCGCAGGTGGAAGGGCTTGGAGAGCACCTTGGCGTCCTTGGGGGCGTTGCTGTCCGGGTTGAGCGCAACGGCGGCAAAGCCCGTAATGAACATGATCTTCAGGCTGGGATCGAGTTCGGCCGCGCGTCGCGCCAATTCGATGCCGTCCATGACCGGCATGACGATGTCGGTCAGCAAAAGGTCGTACATGGTCTGTTCGAGGGCTTCGAGCGCCTCGTCCCCTTGACCATAATCCGTGACCCAATGACCGGCCTTCTCCAAGGCGGATTTCAGAAACCGCCGCATGGCGTCATCGTCTTCGGCAAGCAGTATCTTAGCCATCCATTCCCCACCTAGCGTGTCCGCACCTGGATTGTCAGCCCCCTTGCATATCGCACCGGCGGCCACCTCATACTCGCGTCCCGTTTCGAAACACGCACCCCAAGCGCCGATCACGACTCAATCATGCCTGCGTGCGTCTCGGGATGCCACGATTTTAACGCCGCCCGCAGCCCCCCTCGCGGGAGAGCGACCCGGCGCCGCGACGGCTTCACCATGACGGCGCAATCGTAAAGGTGGGCTGAACCTTGATCGCGTTGCGCCGGATTGGGGCCGAATTGCAAAATGGCAAGCGGTCTAGCTCCCATGGGCGCGGCCCGCCCCAGCGGGGCTGGCCCGCCGCCTCCTTCCGCGCGGTTGATCCGCGCGGGGGGCAATGGTCCACTGGGTTAACGCAGTCCTGCGCTCCCACGCCATCGCAACACCGCCCCATTCGGGCGGCCGCGGCAGCGGACATGGTGCAGGATAGGGAATTTCTCGCACTCCTATGGTCCGCGCCCATGTTCGACGCCCTGGCCCCTGCCCTTGATCCGCAGCCCGGCCCCGCTCCCGCGCGGCACCCGGCCCGTGCGATCCCGCGCCTTGATGCCGCGTATCCACAAGCCAGCCTGCCGGCCGGCTTTGAGCCCATGGCGCGGTTCGAAAGGCCCTTGTGCACCGAAGGCGAGGCCGCCGTGCCCTTCGTGTTCGCATCGCCCCATTCGGGCCGGATCTATCCTGACGGCTTTTTGAATGCCTCTCGGCTCGATCCCATCACGCTGCGCCAATCCGAGGATGCCTTTGTCGACGACCTGTTCGCCGCGGCGCCCCAACACGGCGCGGCGTTCCTGAAGGCCCATTTCCCCCGGGCGTTTGTCGATGTGAATCGGGAACCCTGGGAACTTGACCCGTCCATGTTCGCCGAGCCGCTGCCGGCCTGGTGCAACACGCGCTCAATCAAAGTGGTGGCGGGCCTCGGCACGCTTGCCCGCGTGATCCGGGACGGCAAGGACATTTATGCAAGCCGTCTGGCCCTTGCCGAGGCGGAGCATCGCATCGCGTCCCTCTACATGCCCTATCACCGGACCCTTGAGGATCTGCTTGACGGCGCCATGGCGTCCTTTGGCTGCGCGGTGCTGGTGGACTGCCATTCCATGCCCTCCGTTGGCGGGCCCATGGACCGGGACCGGGGCACAAGCCGGTGCGATTTCGTGCTCGGAGACCGGTACGGGACGGCCTGTTCGCCTCTGCTCACCCGGATTGCCGCGGAGACCTTGCGCTCCATGGGCTACCGGGTTGGCCGTAATGCGCCCTACGCTGGCGGATTTTGCACCTTGCGCCATGGGGCCCCGAGCCGGGGTCGCCACGCCCTGCAGATCGAAGTCAATCGCGGCCTCTATATGGACGAGGCCACGCTGACCCCGCGCCCGGACTTTCCAACGATTGCCGCGGATCTGGGACGCCTGATTGCCCGCCTGACCGCCATCGCCCCGGAAATGCTGCGCTGCCCACCGACCTACGGCGCGTGACCCGACAACCCTGAACGCATAATGGGCTTAAAGCACGCCCTAAAACGCGAGCAAAAGCCTGATAACGACTTGCAATATCATTTAAAGCCTTAGACGTGGATTTACAACGCCTTATTGACCAGCCGCATGAGACGCGGTGGGTGTACTTCTCTTTCGACAAAGCTTTAAACGCGAGGTTTTCGCGCCACAGTCGCAGGAAAAAAAAAGGCCGCCTTGCGGCGGCCTGAGTCTAGGGAGGAAACGCCCAAGAAGGGCTGTGCAGCGCGACCGAAGCCGTACTGCACCGCAGCATAGTGCCAGCGACCTTGGAGCTTGGCAAGCGCCAATCTGCACGAGAGCCTTGACAATTGCGCATGCCTCGAATGCATAGAGCTGCTCATGTTTTGGATCCACATCCGCTCTCGCCCATGTAAGAACGGACATCCTGCCGGATTCCCATTTTTCGTTAAGCCGAATCGGTGAGAGTAGGGAGCGTCTCCTGGACGCCTACCCCCGGGGTCGCACTACGGGGAGAGGTAATGGGTCGGTCGCCGCGGGACGCGAGGTTATCGTTATGCCGAAGAACACGGCTATGAGGGTGTGCTATCGCGCACTTGGATTTGCTGCCTGCTTTGTCGGGCTGGGCCTTGGGCGCCCGGACACGGGCATTGCGGCTGTCGGGCTGGCTCTTGATCCAGCATCACCGGATTGGCAGGTCTGCCGGGCGGCCGCGCGCGACGTGGGCCGCTCCATGAACATTCCGGACCACCTGCTTGCCGCCGTTTCCGTCACCGAAACCGGGATCCAACCCAAGGGCCACAAACATACAAGCCCCTGGCCCTGGACAATCAATGTGAACGGACGGGGCATGCGCTTCTCGACCAAGGAGGAGGCAGTGCGCAATGTGCGCCGCCTGCGCCAGGATGGTCATGCGAGCATCGACGTGGGGTGCATGCAGGTGAACCTGAAATATCACCCTCGGGCCTTCACCGGCCTTGAGGAAGCCTTCGACCCGCTTGCCAATGTCACGTATGCGGCCCGGTTCCTGACGCGTCTGCGGGCCCGCCATGGGGAGTGGCGCGCCGCCGTGCGTCGATATCATTCTTATGAACGGGTCCATCACACACTTTATGGCGAGAAGGTCGACACGGCCTGGGCCCGGGAGCGCGAACGCGCCCGCTCCGAGCCCTTTGGCCAGCATCGTCCGGTCGCCCTGGCGAGTGTGATGCCTCTGGCCGCCATCGCCGCGGCGCCGCCGGTTCCCATTCCCCTCATCGAGCGGGCCGGCCCCGATCCCTTATCCGCACGCCGCATCATCCGGGTGCCCTCGCCGACCATGCAAATCTCAACAAAGCTCGCCCGCGCTCCGCGTCTTCGCGTGGGAACGCCTCTGCCGCTGCCCCGCCCCATGCCCGCCGTCCGGCCCCATGCCCGTTGAGGCGCCAATCCCCTGAGGGCACCAATCCCCCGACGGCACCAGTCCCCCGATGGTTTCGGGTCTCTGGCTCGATTTTCGGTGACGCGCACAAGAGTGCCGCGGTCCGATGATGCCTCATAGCCGTATGACTTGAAGTTATGACATGACGTCGGGGTGCTGGCCCGTCATCCAAGCCGCCTTTTTGATTTCAGCCTTGGCGATGTCCGCATGGGCGCATCCCTGGCCCGCGTCTTTGTGAAAAACGCCGGACTTGAATGACTTGGCGGGGCGGACCATCACTGACAGACTCACGAGGAGTTGCCGTCCGCGCGGACGGGACCGCCCTTTCGCTCTTGAAGAGACGGGCCCGGATTCGGGTCGCACGCAGATGGCCCATCGTTCGGCACCCACCAGCAGTTTTCGCACCGGCCCCCTCTTTCCAGGTGCTGATCGACGTGTTGAGCGCCGGGCGTCTCATCCGCCGGGGACGAGTGCATCCGCACCGACGGGACGCAAGCCAGTCGCTGGGAGCGCCAAAATCAAGACCACCGCCGCGCATTGCCGGATTTGGGTCCTCCCCCCTGTCCCACGCCATGCTCTCAAGAAGCCCGTGGGGGCGCCATGACCTCCCATCCGCCCGAGGATCGCCAGGACCCAGGCTTACCTCCTCTCCCCGCCGAAGACGCCGAGCAGGCGGAACGTCAAAACTGGTACAAGCGGGCCGGAAACCGCTTGCGCGTGCTCACGCGCCGGAAGGCCAAACTCGACCCCGCCGAGCCGAACCCCCATTCGGGACTGCGCATCATCATCGTGACCGACGCCTGGGCACCGCAGGTCAACGGGGTCGTGCGGACCCTCGAGGAATTGTGCAACCGGCTTGAAACCATGGGCAATGAGGTCACCGTCATCGCCCCCACCATGTTTCGCACCGTGGCCCTGCCCACCTATCCGGAGATCCGGCTGGCCCTGTGGCCAAACCGCCAGGTGGCGCGCGTGATCAACGATATGCGGCCCCACGCCATTCATATCGCCACCGAAGGTCCGTTGGGCCTGGCCGCACGCCGGTTCTGTCTGCGCCGGGATCATCCGTTCACGACATCACTGCACACGCGATTTCCCGAATACATCAATGCGCGCACGGGATTCCCGGTGTCCTGGGGCTACAGGCTGCTGCGCCTGTTCCACAAACCGGCCTCGGCCGTCATGGTGGCAACGCCGAGCGTTAAGGATGAAATGGCCGAGCGGGGCTTTGCCAATCTGCGCCTGTGGTCGCGCGGGGTGGACACGGATCATTTCAGCCCGCTGGACTCCGGCCGGGATGACATCCTGGCCTATCCGCGGCCCATTTGGTTGTCCGTGGGGCGGGTCGCGGTTGAAAAGAACATTGAGGCGTTTTTGAAGCTCGATTTGCCCGGCACCAAAGTGATTGTCGGCGATGGCCCCTTGAAGGCAAGCCTTGAGACCACCTATCCGGACGCGGTCTTTCTGGGTGCCCGTTTTGGCAAGGACCTCGCCCGCCTTTATGCGGCGAGCGATGTCTTTGTCTTTCCCAGCAAGACCGACACATTCGGATTGGTGAATGTGGAGGCGCTGGCCTGCGGCACGCCGGTGGCGGCCTATCCCGTTCATGGACCCAAAGATATTATTACGGTGCCGAAGATCGGTGCACTGCATGAGGACCTTCAGACCGCCTGCCTCGCGGCCCTGGCCGAAGGTGACCGGAAGGCGGCCCGGGCCCATGCCCTCGGCTTCAGTTGGGATGCCTGCACGCGCCAATTCCTGGTTAATCTCGACCTTCCGGGCTTTGACGAATCCTATTGGGCCGAAAGCGCCAAATTGCCGGACTGAAGCAGAGCCACGCTGACAGGGCCGATTGGAGTATCCGGTTCGATCGAGCCTGTCTTTTGGACGCATTCCCTGTGGGATGCCGGCCGAGAGACGCTCTGCCTGCCGATTATTGCGCGGGGCGATTAATCGGCACCGCACTCAAGGCCGCGACGGCGGCCCGGCGCCGCTGCGCCGCCCTCAGCGGTTCCTCTGGTCAAGCTGACCATCATCCTCGGCCGGACAATCGCCCAGCAGGCACTCGCCCCAACCCATGATCCGGTCGGCAATTTCCCGGCCGACGCCTGTGCCAAGGCCCGTTGCAATCCCCGTCGCAAGGGCGAGCAACAAAGCACCGATGGTGCCATAGGTCAGGCAGCCCCGCCGCCCGGAACCTTGGCTCTGGCTTTGGCTTTGCGAGCCCTGACTTTGCGATTGCTGTTGCCACGCCATCGTGACGCCTTCCCCTTACCCGGGCTCCGGACCGTCACCGGTCCAGGAGCACCCAACACTGTCCTTGCGGACACTCACAAAACCAGTTTCACAGCCGAACTTGCCGCCAGAACCTCGCTCACCGCCACCGGGAGGGCATCGGGCTTCGTTGCCGACGGATAAGCCCTTGCAAGAACGCCGAGCGCGGCATCGATTGTTGCCTTGGCCGGTGTCGCGGCAAGGGCCTCAGCCTGCTTTTCCGCACGCAGGCGCGCTGCGGCCGCAAAGCCGTACCCGTCCAGATAGGCAGCGCCTTCCGCTCCGCCTGCGACGATCTGGTATTGCAGTGCGGCGCGTTCGATCATGTCGGCGACAATCGTTGCCGTCACGTCGACGGGCGCCGCATCGCCGGCCTCGGGCGCCGCGGCCTCGGCCGCGTCGGTCGCCTCCAGGACCGCCGTCACGGCAGCCTCGACTTTTGCCACAGGCGCCCCATCGATGGCGAGACCGCCGGCCACGGACATAAGGTCATCGAAGGGGTCCACGCCCCGTTCGGCAAAGACCGGTTCCATGGTCAAATAGACCTCGGAAATGGGGTGCACGAACAACTCACCGGCCGCCTCCCGGTCACCGGCGGCGTAGGCCGCCTGTCCGGCGAGATAATGGGCGCGAATGACATCGAGCGCGATGCCATACACCACCGGGTCGACGCGGGCCTGTGCGGCATCGACGCCGAATTCGCCGCCGTTCTCGCCGCCTTCTCCCGCGCCTTCGCCGCCTTCCCCTTCGCCCTCGCCCTCGCCGGCCGGCGGCGCCGCCTCGGCGAGCGCGCTCACACTCACCCCGGCCTTGGCGCCGTCACGTGCCGTCGCGGTCCGCTCCTCATCGGCCAAGGCCGGGCCGGACCCGAGCAAAACCGCCGTACCGAGGCTGGTCCACAGCTTGCTCCGCCGCAGAACTGACATGGGACCCCCTTTCACTTTCGCTCCGCCGGCACCACGGTCCGGCGGGCCCTGTTTGTGTGTCTCGCGCGGAAGCCTAAGGACCCGGCTTGCGCCGGGCAAGGCCGCAAACAAGACTGACTTGCAGATTTTCCGCCCAACGGAGAGCCCGCCATGTTGCACATCGGATCCGTCCTCGACGAGGCCACCCGCCAGGTGCTCGTCGAGGCCCTTTCAGAGGACGCCTTTTTCCGGGACGGCCGGGAAACCGCCGGCGCGGTCGCCCGGCCGGTGAAAAACAATGGACAGATCGCGCGCGGGGCGCGTCACGCGGTGCTTTCCAAGGCCGTCGAGACGGCGCTCCGGCGCCATCGCCTGTTCATGGCCGCCGTACGGCCAAGGGGCTTTGCCCGCCTGCTCTTCAGTCGATATGGCCCGGGCCAGGCCTATGGGCGCCACCTGGATGAGCCCATCATCGCCGGTCAGCGTACGGATCTGTCCTTCACCCTGTTTCTGAACGATCCGGCCGCCTATGACGGCGGCGCGCTCGTGGTTGAGGACCGGGACGGGGAAAGCGAGATCAAGATGCCGGCCGGCGGCCTCGTGCTTTACCCCTCAACGGCCCTGCACCAGGTGACGCCGGTGACACGGGGAGTGCGTCTGGCTTGTGTGGGTTGGGTGCGCAGCCTGATCCGGCTTGAGGCCCACCGGGACATTCTGCTCGATCTTGAAACCGCCGCCGACGCCGTCTGGCGCCGGGACGGCGCGAGCGAGACCCACGCCCAAATCACCCGCGCACGAGACAACCTGATCCGCCTGTGGGCCGAGGACTGACAAACCGCACCGGGCGATCCAAAACAAAAAAGGGGAGCGGTCATCGCCGCCCCCCTTCACAGTCCCATCTGGGCCCGGCCCCTTCGTAAGCGCGCGGCTTAGAATTGGAGATCCTCAAGCCCGAGCGCTGACGTGCCGTCGAACAAAATCTCGCCGCTGCCTCCGAAGTTAAGGGAGAGGCTGCTCGTGCCCGAGAGAGTGACCGTTGCGGACAGGGCTGCGTCCGCCGCATCGATCAGACCATCACCCGTGACGTCAAAGTCGGCAAAGACGAACCCGGTTCCGGTCACGGAAAGCACATCGTTTCCGAGCTGATCGAAGTCAAAGATGACGTCTTGACCAAATGCCCCGGAGAACACGAACAGGTCGCTGCCGAAACCGCCCGTGAGCAGATCGTCGCCCTCCCCGCCCGTAATCGTGTCATTGCCGTCGCCAGCGCTGATCCGGTCGTTTCCGGCCCCGCCATCCAGACTGTCAAAACCCCAACCGGCCGTGATGATGTCGTTGCCGTCGCCGCCTAGCAGGATGTTGTCCCCGCCCATGCTGGTGATCCGGTCGTGGCCATCGCCGCCGGAGACAAAGTCGAAACCATCATCCGTGGTCACGATATCGTTGCCGCCACCGCTTTCGACCACGTTGTCGCCGCCGCCCGCATCAATCCGATCCCGGCCGGCCCCCGTCGTGACCACATCGAAACCGCGACCCGCGAAGATGGTGTTATCGCCCTCGCCGCCGTCGATGGTGTTGTCTCCATCACCGGCGTCGATGTCGTCATCACCCGCCCCGGCGGTCAGGGAATCGTCTCCCTTGCCAGTGCCGACCTCGTTATCGCCATCGCCGGCATCCACCACATTGTCGCCTTTGGCAATATGGATGCGATCATCTCCGTCACCGGAGGTGACCGTATCATTGCCTTTGCCGGCTTCAATGAGGTTGTCGCCATCCCCCCCGAAAATCAGATTGTCGCCATTGCCGGCACAAATGGTGTCATCGCCGCCCCCGGTGATCACAAGATCGTCCTCGTCACCGAGCTTGATCACCATGTCCTCGTCACTGGGCTGATCGTCATTGCGGATTGTGCCCACAGCGGAGATGTCCGCGCCCAGAACGCCGTTGACCGGGTTCGACAAGACAATGCGGAAGTCCTCATCCAGTTCCAAGGCCAGATCACCATTGACGAGGACGGTGACCTCCTGCTCCGCCTCTCCGTCGGCGAAATCAACCCTGCCCATGGGCAAGACGCCGCCGGAGAAATCGTCCCCATCGGCGGCGAAGAACTGGCTCCCCACCCCTTCGATGGCAAAGTCGACCGAGGCCGCCTCTGCCTGATTGACAGAGCGAATGATCCGGAAGGTGAAGGCCGTCAGCCCCGCGTCGCCCTCGAACTCGAACGCCATGTCCGGCTCGACGGTGAACACGCCGAGCGCGTCGTCATTGACGATGGTGCTCTGCGCCGTGATGTCCGTGCCCAGGGTCGCCATCGCCGAATTGGACAAGGTGACCGAGAAGGCCTCGTCACCCTCGACCGCCAAATCGCCCTCGACTTCGATGGTGATCGTGGCGCTGGCATCGCCATCGGCCAGCATGACCGTGCCGGTCGGGAACACCCCGCCCACAAAGTCATCGGCGGAAGCCGGATCAATGCCTTCGCCCGCGACCGTGAAGGTCGCAGAGGACGGCCCCGTAAGATTGCCCGTGCGCGAGACCGTGAAGGTGAACACCGTCGTGCCGCCATCGCCCTCATCCAAGGACACCTGGTCGGCCGCGATGGTCAGCTCACCAAAATCATCATCATTGATGACCGTCCCAACAGCCGTGATTGAGTCGCCCAAAACCGCTCCGACGGGGTTGCTCAGGGTCACGGCCACAAACTCGTTGGCCTCGGGCAGGGTATCGCCTGCAACGGGAACCGTGACCAGCGCGACCGCCTGACCATCGGCGAATTCCACCGTACCAGAGGGCAGAACACCGCCCGGGAAGTCATCCGCATCAACCCCATTGGCGCCGATGCCCGTCACGCTGAAGTCAACCGAAACGGGCCCTGCCGCATTGACGGAGCGGACAACGACGAAGGTCAGCGTGGCTCCGACCGTGTCTCCCTCGGGCAGGTTGGCGAGTACGGAGGCAATCGTCAGTACTCCTGGCACATCGTCATTGAGGATCGTGCTGGTGGCTTGCGTCGACGCGCCGAGGGTTGCGCTTTGTGGATCTGAGAGGGTGACCGTGAAGGCCTCGTCGGCCTCGAAGACCGCCTCGCCCTGAACCTCCACCGTGATGGTGGCCGAAGCCTCGCCGTCCGCAAAGGTCACGGCGCCGGTCGGGAAACCGCCGCCCACGAAGTCCTCCGCGGAGGCCGGATCCGCGCCTGTCCCGGCCACGGTGTAGGCTGCCGATGCGGACCCTGTCAGATTGCCTGTCCGGGTGACCGTGAAGGTAAATGTGGTCGCGCCGGTATCGCCCTCTTGCAGGGATATCTGATCAGCCGCGAGGGTGAGTTCGCTAGGCGTGTCGTCATTGATGATGATGCCGAGCGCGCCGCCTGAGGACCCGGCCGCATTCTCAACAATCTGGCTCGTCTCCAGCGCCGTCATATCCATGTCCGTGAAGACGACCCGGGCCCGGATCTCATCATCCGCCAGGGGATCGAGACCGGACAAATCAGCGGCGTAGCGCAGACCAAAGGGCGTCGAAACCAGATCGGCGGGCGCGAGCGTTTCCACAAGCGCACCGTTCACGAACAGCTCCACCCGGTCGATATCGGCGGGCGAAACACCAGATCCGCCCGTGAGGCCAGCCTGCAGCGCCTGCGGATCAAGCACACGTTCTGCCGATCCGTTCGCGATGGCATCGTCGACAAGATCGAGTGTGTCCAAATCGGCGCCATTGCCAATCCCAATAGCACGGATGGTCGTGTCGAGACCCAGCGGATCGATCAGGGTCGTGACTTCATCCAAGAAGTTCTCACTCGCGTTCCCGTCGCTCAGGAAGAAAACGAAGTTCTGTCCCGTTGCTTGACCGGAAAGAAAGCCAATCGCCTCCTGGAGTGGTGGCCCGAAGGCGGTGTTTCCGCCGCTCGATAGGCTGCGCAGGACTTCGACCACATCCGGTGTGCCGTCAATGTTTAAATCTTCCTGGGCCGTCCCGGAGAAGACCGTTGTTGCGCTATTCGTGAAGGCAATGACTGCAACATCGCTCGCCCCCAGACCGTTGACGAGCAAAGAGTCATTGAGGGCCAGGAAGCCGGCGATTTCCCCATCGAGAACCGTGTCCGGAGTCCCATCCGCATTCAAATCACCAACGGGCACCCCGCCGGAAAAGTCACCACTGGTGCTGCCCGAAACGTCGATGACGTAGACAACGTTGAACTCATCCGATGTAACTGCATCTCCAAGGGAGATAAATCCGGACACACCGATTGTGTCTTCGACCGTCGTGTCAGGAGCCGTGAGAGACAGGCTCACATCCTGGGCGGTCTCTGGGATCGTGCCCGACGCGCTTGTGGTCTGCTGCGTGGTTTGCGTAAGCGTGGCATTGACCGGATCCGACAGGGTGACTGTGAAGGTCTCATCCGCCTCCGGAAGGAGATCGCCGGAGACGACCACGCTGATTTCCGCAAGGGCGTCGCCGTCGCCGAAAGTGACCGTGCCCGTGGGCAGACTATCGCCCACGAAATCCAAGCCGTCCGCGGGATCGCTGCCTGTGCCGGAGACCGTAAATGTGGCCGAGGCAGAACCGGTGGTGTTGCCGGTCCGCTCCACCGTGAACGTGAACACCGTCTCGTCGCCGAGATTGCCTTCGGTCAGCGCGATGGTCTCCTCGACAATCCGCAACGCACCAAAGCTGTCGTCGTTCACAATGGTGCTCATGGCCTCGACTTCGACGCCGAGGGTCGCATCCGTTGGATCGGACAGGACAACAGAGAAGGTTTCGTCCGGTTCGACCACGGTATCGCCCGTGACGTCGATGGTAACGCTCACCTCGTCTTGACCATCGAGGAAGGTGACCGTCACGGGCGGCGGAAGCACTCCGCCGAAATCATCCGCCGAGGCCGGGTTTCCACCGGACCCCGCGACAGTGGCGAGCACGGATGCCGTGCCGGTCAAATTGCCGGTCCGCGTGACCGTGAAGCTGAACGGCGTGACGCCGGTATCGCCTTCGGGCAGGGCATCCTGATCGGCGGAGATTGTCAGCACACCTGGCACATCGTCATTTGTGATTATGCTCGCGGCGTCGATTACGGTGCCAAAGGTGGCATCGACGGCATTCGACAGCGTAACCGTGAAGGCCTCGTCGGCTTCAACAACCTGATCGCCGGCCACCTCGATCGTGATGGTGGCCTCCATCTGGCCATCGGCAAAGGTGACCATCCCCGCCGGAAGCACGCCGCCCACGAAGTCATCCGCCTGGGCCGCATCGGCGCTCGAGCCCGTGACTGTGTAGAGCGCCGAGGCCGTGCCGGTCGTATTGCCCGAACGCGTCACCGTGAAGGTGAAGTTGGTGGTGCCCGCATCCCCTTCGCCAAGCGAGATCTGATCCGCGGCAATGGTCAGCACACCCGGCGCATCGTCGTTCTCGATAATGCCGAGCACTCCGGGCGTCGCCGGCAGATCGTTCTCCACAATCTGGCTCGTCTCGAGTGTCGTCATGTCCGTATCGGTGAAAACGACCCGCGTGGTGATCTCATCATCCGCTAACGGATCGAGTCCGGCGAGGCTCGCATTGTAACGCAGGCCAAAGGGCGTCGAGACCAGATCCGTCGGTTGAAGCGTCCTCGTCAAGACACCGTTTACGAATATGTCCAAACGATTGATGTCCGCCGGCTGCACGCCCGAACTACCCGAAAGTCCCGCCTCCAGCGCCGCCGGATCAAGGGCCAACACCGCCGTTCCATTGGCAAGACCATCATCGACAAGGTCGAGATTGGCGATATCGGCACTGGTGCCAACGCCGAACACGCGGATGGTGGCATCGAGCCCGGCGGGATCGATCAGGACGTCAACTTCATCAGTAAAATCATTTGTTGGGACGTCACCATCACTGACAAAGAAAATGACATTTTCACCGGACGATTGTGCGGACAAGAACGCAATTGCTTCTTGCAGCGGAGCCTCAAATGACGTCTGACCGAAGCCATTCAAGGAGCGCAACACTTCAACGACATCAGGCGTGCCGTCCGTGCTCGCATCGAGCACAGGCGTTCCGGTAAAGACCGTCGATGCGGCACTGTTGAATTGAATGACGGCGATATCGGTCAAACCGAAGCCGGTCGCAATGAGCGACTCATTGAGCGCTGTAAAGGCAACAATCTCCGCATCAAGAATGGTGTTTGAAGCACCATCATTGTTCACGTCGCCAACGGTAGAGCCTGCAAACAAATTGTCAGTACTGCCGGAAACATCAATGATGTAGAGGATGTTCAAATCCGTTGAAGAGGGCGCATCTCCCAGGGACACAAAGCCCGAGACATCAATCGTGTCTGCGCTCGTTGCATCGGGAGCCGTGAGAGACAGGCTCACATCCTGGCCCGTGTCCGGGATCGAGGTCGAAGCATTTGTGGTCTGATCCGCAACGTCCTGAATGGTAGCGTCTATGGCGTCGGACAGACTTACGGTGAAGGCCTCGTCCGCCTCCACCATAAGATCGCCGGACACCAAGACCTCAATCGTCGCTTCGGACTGCCCGTCGATGAAGCTGACCGTTCCGGTCGGCAACAGACCGCCCACAAAATCCGCGCCATTGGCCGGATCGCTGCCCGTCCCGGATACGGTAAAGGTGGCCGAGGCACCGCCAGTTGTGTTGCCGACACGCTCCACCGTGAAGGAGAAGAGTGTCTGGTCGCCGGTATTGCCTTCCGTAAGCGTGATGGTTTCCTCAACGATCCGAAGCACACCGACGGTGTCGTCATTGAGGATTGTGCTCGAGGCCGCCACATCAAAGCCGAGCGTCGCATCAACGGCGCCCGATAGGGTTACGGTGAAGCCTTCATCGGCTTCAACGTTTTGATCGCCCGCCACCTCGATGGTGATCGTCGCGTCGACTTGTCCATCGGCGAAGGTCACGATTCCGCTCGGGAGCACCCCACCGATAAAGTCATCCGCTTGCGCTGGATCCGTGCCGCCCCCCGTGACGGTGTAGGCAACCGAAGCGGGACCGGTGGTATTGCCCGTGCGTGTCACGGTGAAGGTGAATGCTGCCGGCCCCACATCGCCTTCCGCCAAGGCAATGTCGTCGGCGGCAATGTCCAGCACACCCGGCGCATCGTCGTTCTCGATAATACCGAGCACTCCGGGCGTCGCCAGCAGATCATTCTCCACAATCTGGTTGGTCTCCAGCGCGGTCATGTCCGTGTCGGTGAAGATCACCCGAACACTGATCGTATCGTCCAGCGTTGGGTCGAGACCGGCCAGGTCCGCGGTGTAACTCAAGCCGAGCGGCGTTTCGGCGAGATCATCCGGCAGCAGCGTCAGCGCGAGCACTCCGTTGACGCTGATTTCCAAGCGGTCGATCTCCGCTGGATCGAGATCCGAGCCAATCAGACCCGCCTCAAGCTCCTGGGGATTGAGAACCCGCTCGGCCGAGTTATTGGCGATCCCGTCGTCGATTAGATCGATCGTATCGAGATCCGCGTTCTGACCCACGCCGATCGTCCGGATGGTGGCATTAAGCCCAAGGGGGTCCAGTAGGGTCGCGACCTCATCACTGAAATCCGAGGCAACCGTCGACATTCCATCCGTAAGGAAAAAGACGACATTCTCCCCGCCCGTTTGTGCGGACAGATATGAAATAGCTTCTTGCAGCGGTGGTTCGAAATCCGTTTGCGGAAAAATTCCGTTCAACCCCTCTAGAAATGAGACGGCATCATTGGTCCCGTTTCGGTCCAGATCCTGACTGATAGCGCCAACAAATGTGGTGTCTACCACGGTTCCAAAAGGCACAATCTGAAGATTTGCGCCGCCCAGTCCCGCCGTGATGAGAACATCCGTCAGTCCTTTATAGGCTGCAATCTCCGCATCTATGACGTCGTTAGCGTTGCCATCGCCATTCTGATCACCGACGGAGGCGTCACCAACGAATTGCGCACCAGCCCCTCCGAGATCGGAGTCCGTGCTGCCGGAAACATCGATGATGTACACAATGTTGAAGGCACTGGAGCCGGCGAGGTCGCCCAGGGAAATCAGTCCGGTGACGTTGACAGTCTCCGCATCCGTGGCGTCGGGAGCCGTGAGCGACAGGCTCACATCCTGGGCGGTCTCAGGGATTGTTCCCGTGGCGCTGGAGGTCTCCAGCGGCCCGTCGGCTACAATCGCATCCACCGGGTCGGACAGGATCAGCGTAAAGGTCTCGTCGGCCTCCACAAAGAGATCCCCCGACACAACGATGTCGATGGTCTGGCTTACCTGGCCGTCGGCAAAACTCACCGTGCCTGTGGGCAATATGCCGCCCACGAAATCATCGTCATCGGCTGGATCGCTCCCCGTACCGACGACCGTATAGGTCGCGGACGCGGTGCCCGAGGTGTTGCCCGTCCGCTCAACCGTGAAGGTGAATACGGTCTCATCGCCCGTATTGCCTTCCGTCAGGGTGACGGTGTCCTCGACAAGGCGCAAAACCGCAGGTTCAGTGCCACTGATCGTGACCGTGACTTGTGCGCTCGCGCTGCCTCCGTTTCCGTCCGCAACACTGTAAGCGAACAGATCCGTCGCGGTCGCCCCGAAGGCGAGATCAGCAAATTGCCCATTGGGATCGTAGGTGACGGTTCCATCCGCATCGAGACGCACCAAGGCGCCCGAACCGAGTACAACCGTATCGCCGCTTAGCACCGCCTGACCATTGAGGGCAAAGATCGTCAGCGGTCCACCATCCACGTCCGTATCATTGGCAAGAAGGGCGAGACCGGCAACGGCCACTTCCTCATCCGTTGTCGCGGTATCGTCCGCGGCTACCGGATTGTCGTTCACGCCCGTTACCGTGACGGTGACCGTTGCCGTCGCGGTCTCCCCGGCCCCATCGGTGATCGAGTAAGAGAAGACGTCCGTCGCCGTTTCGCCAACACCAAGGGTCTCAAATGCCCCGTTCGGATCATAGGCCAGTGTGCCATCGCCATTGTCAGTGACGCTACCGAGTGTGCCCGTCGTGTTCACACTCTCCACACTCAGCATATCTCCCGTGTCCGGATCACGATCATTGCCCAGCACGGAGATGGATGCGACGGCTGTGTCCTCATCCGTTGTCACCGTGTCATCCACGGCTTCCGGCGCGTCATTGATGCCTGTCACTGTCACCGTGACCAGCGCGCTGTCCGTGGCCCCGAAGACATCGCTGATCGTGTATTCAAAACTGTCCGTCGTTGTCTCACCTTCGGCAAGGCTTTGGAAAGCGCCATTAACGTCATAGGTCAGCACTCCGTCCGCCGCCAGATTGACGATTGCACCGCTCGGCAACATGAAGCTCTGGCCCACCGCCGTGGCAACGCCTTCAACGGCCGTGACGGAAAAATCGTCGTCGTCGGGATCAAAGTCCTGTACATCCGGCTCAACGTCGATCTGTACCACACCGAACCCAGGGACGGAGAATGTCAGCGTGTCCGCAAGATCGCCGGGATCATCGGTTTCCAGAAGGATTGAGAAGGTGACCTCTGTACCTGGATCAACATCCGCAAATCCAGCAGAGGGCGTGAACGAGGTGACATAGCCAAAATCATCGTCACTGACCGCCCCAATGACCGTAGACAGGGAAATCTCAACGCTTTCCTCAATAACGGAAATGATGTTGCTGCTGTCTGCCTCCAGGACAACCACGGCTCCAACACCGAGTTGAGTCACAAGATCGTCGTAGACATCTGTTCGGTTAGACGTCACGGCGAAAATCGGAACTATGCCCGCGGAAATCAGCGCGTTCCGCACCTGCTCGACCGACGGATAATCTTCGCCCGACCCCGGAGGATCGCCGTCCAAGATGGCGTCTCCATTGTTGGGCGGAACGCTCGCCAGATCACCGGCAACATGGAAAGGGGCATCCGTTGTCAAGACAACAATACGCGATGCCCCGGGACGATAACCAATCTCCAAATCGCGGAGAGAGACCTGCAACAAGGCTTCAAGTTGGGATTCTGCCGCGTCCCCGCCGGGTTGCGTATCCAAGCCATTTATCGTGTCAAGGAAGTCACCCCGCGACGCAGTGAGCGGAAGGTCCGTACGATACGGAAATGACGAAATCGTGCTGCCAAATCCAGATACGGGTTTGTCGATAAAACTGGCAACCCCAAAGGCCGCATCAAACCCAAGCGCGGTCACCGAATCGAAAAGATCCGGCGCAAGCGCGCGCAGAGTGACCAAGTCGCCCGAGAAAGATCCCGACAGATCCTGCAGCAGCACCAAATCGAGAAGACCCGTTCCTGTCCGCTCCGGTGTTGTCACAGTCACGTCGAGGGTCAGCGGGTCACCGGCGGCAAGCACCACGGAATAACGCTGCACATCGACTGCAGAGCCGGCGGAGCTCAGCACCGTCTCAATAATTTCGCTCTCCGCGCCGAATACGCTGCCCATGGCGAGGCCACCCGCATCCGCAGCGAACGCATCGTCAATGGCCACTGGAGGGTTGTTCTGCCCGGTGACGGTCACTGAAACCGTTGCGGTGGACGTGGCACCGAAACCATCCCTGACGGTATACGTAAATTGATCCGTTGCCGTTGCGCCTGCACCAAGACCATCGAAAGCCATCGCAGGATCATATGACACCGTCCCATCCCCATTGTCGGTGACAGCGCCAAGGGTGCCGGCAGTGTCGAGAGACACGATGGTCAGCATGTCACCCGCGTCCGGATCGGAGTCATTGTCAAGGACCGGGATGGCGGACAGGGGCGTATCGTCGTCCGTCGTCAGAGCATCATCACGGGCTTCCGGCGCATCGTTGACGCCGGTGACCGTGACGGTCACAGTCGCGGTCGCCGTCGCGCCAGCCTCGTCGGAGATTGTGTATGTGAAGGCCTCGGTCGTGCTCGCCCCCTCGGGAAGCACGTCAAACACCCCCCTCGGATCATAGGCGAGGGTGCCGTCTGCGTTGTCCGTCACCAAGCCGAGAATGCCTGCTCCATCAATATCGACGAGTGTCACCGTATCGCCCGCGTCCGGATCGCTGTCATTGTCCAGTACCATGATGGACGGCAAAGCCGTATCCTCATCTGTCGAGACCGCGTCATTCAGCGCAAGGGGCGGGGTATTCCCAAGTTGCAGCTCGAAGGCCCCGATATCCGTCGCCGTCAAGCCAACTCCGGGCACATCCACACTGCGGGAAAAACCGCGTGCATCGACAGGCAAGTCCTCGCCGGTGTTGCCGTCGCCGTCGAGGTCCAACGGATCAAGAGGAATGGGACCAACGGCCCCGTCGAGAGCGGGGTTCGTTATCATGTTGAGCAGCGCCACCGTCGGCACTGTCCCACCATTGTCCGCTAGCAGATCAAGTCCATAGGTTGCCACCGGACCGGCGAAGATGTCAGCCTCCGTCAGGCTGTTACCATCGCCAAAGACACTGTCCGAAACATTGAGGGCCCCAGCAAAGTAAGCTGGAGCACTCCCAAGGATATTTCCGCCCAGGGAGTTTAAGGCCCCTTGTGCCCCATTGAAGTAATTGCCGCCCGCAATGTCGGAACGGACAGTAAAGCTACTGGAGTAGGTGTTTCCGGCAACGATGGTATTAGAAAGAGACAGCACACCATTGACATAAACACCGCCACCCAGACCACCAAAATCACCAGAGCTATTGCCCGTGATGGTGCTGTTGTACAGTGCAACCGCATCACCTTCGATGCCGCCTCCGGCCCCATTTGTTGCCATATTGTCCGCAACAGTCAGATTAACGCCTAAAATATTTGTTCCGGAATCGGCAAAAATGCCGCCACCTCCCCCGAAGCCAAAAACAAGATAGTTGTCCGACACTGTCGAGTTAAAGAGGGAAACAGACGACGAAGACCCAACAGCGATTCCGCCCCCACTACTGGCCCGGTTATCGTGGATGAGTGTATCCACGATCGTGAGATTGACGTCCCGTCCGACATAAATCCCCCCACCGCGATTGTCCCGCGACGTGCTGTAGTATGTCCCAAACGAGGCAATTCCGCCGGTGATGGTCAAGCTCTCCAAGCGGACCGAACGCTCATCCACATTGCTCGTTCCGTCCTCGATGCGCACCACCCTCGAGGCGCCGCCGGCATCGAGTATGATGTCGGCGGTCCGGTCACCATCCGTGTCTCCATTGATCGTCACATTGCGATCAATCACAAGCTCGCCATTCGTCAGAGAAACGGTCTGCCCGCTCAGTGCACCGTCAAACTGAATCGTACCGCCATCGGCTACGGCGCTTAAGGCTTCGCGCAAGGACGTTTCGCCATCAACGGCACTGACGACATCCAAAGCGGTCGTCACAGTGACCACCGGCGCACCGACACCGTCATCATTCAGGATATTGCCCCGAGCGACGCTCGGTGCACCAATAAAAGTACCTTCCGCATTTATCAGGGATAAGATGAACGTTTCGATCTCTGATTCCGGCGAGGAATCGCCCACCACGCTTACTGTGAGCGGGGCTGTGGGGTCCCCATCGCCGAAAGTTGCGGTGAAAGTTGGAAAGTCATCGGCGCCGAAGTCACTCGGTTCCGCCGAACCCGGACCGCCATTGCCGACAAGAGCCGTCACGCTCGCCGCCCCGGAGAGGTCTCCGGTTCTTGTGACCATAAACTCGAACACCGTCGATCCGCTGTTCCCCTCTGAAAGCTCCACCAGGGACGGCGACAGGGAGACGGTCGAGGTGACCTCACTGGATTGCAGTTCGAAAGAGCCACTGTCAACGGACGATGCGCGCGCTTGAAGGAAGACCGCCCGGTCAAAACCCCGTGCATCGACGGGCAAGGGTTCGCCGATGTTGCCGTCGCCGTCGAGATCGAGCGCGTCGATCGGCAGTTCGGCGACACCCGCGTCAAGGGCGGGGTTCGCCGGCTCAGCGTTCAAGGCGACGGTCTCAATCACGCCGCCATTGTCGGCACGGACACCGCCAAAAACACCTCCCGAGAGCGAAACGACCGATTCGAAGACATCTTGGGTGGTGAAGCTGTTGCCCAAACCCAAGGTCAGGTCGCTGGAGGTGATAAAGCGGCTCCCAGAACCACTATAGGAGCTGCCTAGGATGGTGCCGCCACTGCTGGCAAAATTTCCTCCGGCGGCGACATAAAGATCAAACCCATAGAGGATGGCCGAGTTTCCTGCGATAATCGAATTGGCGGATTGAACAAGTCCTCCGTTCTGGATTAAAACCCCGCCGCCAGTATCGCCAGCTCCATTCGACGTCAGTGTACTGTTTTGGATGACCACTTCAGCGTTTGGCGCAGTGTTGAGCCCGCCCCCCGAGAAATAGCCGGTGTTGGCGTTCACGACCGTATTGGTAAGAGTGGCAGCCGCCCCCTGTCCCACATGCAAACCGCCGCCGCTGGCCGCTCGATTGTCCGCGATCAGCGTGTTGATCAATGATAGGGTGGCCCCCGAACGCACGGCCACCCCACCCCCTTGCAGATAGACGCCTTGATTGTCCGTAATGGACGAATTAATGACGGTGACATCCGCGTAAGGACCGACGAGAAGGCCCGATCCACCATACAGCTCGGACGAAAAGACCGTCGGCGCAAACACGCTCGCGAACCCGTCGGTCACTGTCAAACTCTCCAAGGTGACGGACTGGCGTGCGGCACTGGAACCGCCTTGAACCACCATCACACGCGAGCGACCGCCCCCGTCAATGCCAATGTCGGCTTTCCCATCACCGTCCGTGTCACCATCAATGGTCAGGTTCTGGTTGAAAGCCAAGGCGCCGTTGGTGAGCACGAGCGTCGACCCGGCGAGCGAGGCGCTGAACCGGACCGTGTCCCCATCATTCGCCGCCATTATGGCTTCGCGTAAGGATGTTTGGAAATCGAGCGGATCTACCACGTCCTGGGCCGTGGTTACGATCAGGCTATCGGCCTCGGTGGCGCTCGCATCCGCAATCACGCCGGTGGCCGTGGAAGGCGTTCCCAAGACACTATTGGTGGGCACGCTGAGCGTCACCTGAAACTGCTCCGCGCCCTCGACCACGCTGTCCGAGGCAACCTCGATGGCCAGCGTCGCCGTGGTTTGGCCGTCGGCGAATGCAATTGTCCCTTGCGGCAGACTGTTGCCGACAAAATCAGCAGCACTCGCAGGAGTCCCCCCAAGGCCCGTCACGGCGTAGGCCACCGTCGCCGTGCCGGTCGTATCGCCCGTGCGGGTCAACTCAAATGTGAACACTGTGGGGCCATCGGCGCCCTCGGCTTTAACGGCATCGCGCCGCGCGATCGTGATCGTACCCGGTGCGACAGGCAACGCCTCGCCGCGAAGAACCACGTCATCAATGGCGATCGTCTCGTCATCCTCATAGGTTTGAGTGCTGATGAGGATTTGGAAATCATCTTCCGGAATGCCGGGCTGTCCCAAATAGGGCTCCAAATCGAATGTCACCGTGGTCCAGTTCGCCGAGCCATCATCGGGAACCTTGACGGCGTCAAGATCGGCCCCCTGCAGATCGAGCAGGACCTGCTCGATCGGCGCCGAAAATGTTCCTAAAAAGATTTGCAACTTGTCGGCAAAATCACCGGTGCCATCATAGGTTCCAGCATCGCCAACCCAGTAGGACAGACTAAGACTGCGATTGGTCAGCCCGGACAAATCAATGCCGTCAAAGCGCAAGTCGATGATGCCGTCCCCGTCATTCACACTGTAATATTGTTCCGTTCCGAAACTGATCGCAGTCCCATTTGGTGACACATCCGGCGCATTGAACCCTGAACGCACACTGACGCCGATGGCATCGGACATGTCACCATCGAGTCCGGTGGTCGGGCCGGACGGCGACGCCTTTAAAGTCCAGCGGGTGAAAAAATCAAGCCCTGGGCCATTGATGTTTGCCGTGCTCGCGCCGTTCAGATCGTTGCTGGAAAAAAACTGCTCGCTGATATCGCCCGGAATGAGGGCATTGAAATTCTGCGCCTCAGCCACCGGTGCCGCGTTCGCATCGTCATTGCGGATGACCGTCTCGGCGCTGACCTGAGCGCCCAGGTTCATCCCCACCGGATCAACCAAAGTGACCGTGAAGCCCTCATCGCCCTCGAACCAGGGGTCGCCGATGATCCCGATGGGAAGGATTTTTGTCCGCTCCCCGCCGGCAAAGTGGATCGTTCCGCGTGGAAACAGGCTGCCGACGAAATCATCCACATCGGCCTGATCAAGGCCTGAGGGCGTCACAACATAGGAAACGCTCGCACTGCCGGAGGCGTCGCCCGACCGGGTCACTGTGAAGACCGCCGTTTGCTGGTCCCCCGTTCCTTCGGACACGGCGGAAGCCGGCGCCGCGATACTGACCTCAGGCGGCGTACTGGAGGTATCAACGAAACTGGCCCAAACGGTGGCCCATTCCCCGCTGTTGCTCACCGCCCCCAAATCGCGCAGGGCCGCATATTTGTTGTAGACCCAAAAGGTCTGGTCATCCAAAGGATCGATCGCGATCCCCGAATAGTCCCCCCACCGATTTCTTCCACCTCGGGTGTTCTCGTAGAAATCAAGCCCCTCCTGGACAAGTTGGGATGGCCCGATTTGACCGTCCAACGCGTCGTTGTCGTGGACCGCGAAATAGGCGCCGGCATAGGTCGACGGGGAGGACGCGGAAAAGCCAATGCCCACGTCCCCATTGCCGTTCACCGCGATGCTCGGATAGTAGGTGTGCGTCCCCGGCGCGATGTCCTCGCCGCCTATGGCACCCTGGTCGAGCAGGAAGGGCGTGACGCCGTCCACATCAAGTTCGACCCAATAGGCCGTGGCTTGATTGGCGTCCGGACCACTGTCCGGAAAGGCCGTGAACACAGAATAGATCACACCATCCCGGTACACCGCATCGAGGGCGCGCGGATCTCCGGCATCCAGGAGGACCGTCGTGCCCAATTGCGGGGCGTCGAAGGGCGTAAACCCGGTGACCTCCTTGCCAAGGTCAATATCTGTTGTGGTGAACGAGATCGTGCCCAGCGGATCGGTCACTTCAATCAAGCGCACAAAATCATTGCCAGTGAAACTGAGGCGCTGAAACAGATACGTGCCGGTATCACCGTCAGGCTGCGCACCGATCACATGCGCGGGTTGGAGCGTTCCATCGATAGTCGAAGGGTCCGTGACCGTGAAGGAGGCCCCCCCGCCATCATAAAAGCCGTTGGTCCCCGCGCCTTTGTCGAGGGTCCAGAGTAACGAGTCGAGATAATCGTCGCCTTCGGATGAAAAAACATTGTTTGTGATGTAGACCGCCTCTTCATCAACTGCGAGGCCAGGGTAGTCTACCCAGCCAGCCACGCCGTCGATGTTTTGAAGGGCATCAATACGCTGAACCCACCAACCGTCGTTCGGGTCACCCGTTTTGGAAACGGCCACATCGATGTAGCTTTGCTCATCGTCATTGAAGCCCGAATTGCGTCCACCATAGGATAGGGCAACAACGACGAAGCGATCCTCAAAACGGTCGTAAACCACTTTCGGATCGAAGACTGTATTCGTACTTGAATTGCCAAATACTGTGGTATCAAGTCCGTTTTGAAGGAAAAAATTCCCGAGGGTTTCACTATATTTCTGCGTTCCGTCCCGCAAATACCATTCGATATTATTGTTCACGACATTAACGAGATGACCTTGGCCCACGGCGCCGAAGGGATCAGCCGGAATGGAAGAGGACTCCTGGGAGGAAACGGCATCAATCACAACGGTGCGCGAAAACATCTCTTTATCCCTTGTTCAATCGAGCTGCTATCCATGCTGATACAAGGCGAGGTGTAATCATCTATAGGTCGCTTCCTGGATTAGACCTGACACGGATTGTCAAAGTACCGACATTCCAATTGTAAGGCACGCTCCATTATTCACCGAAGGGGAATAGACCCTTTTGCCGGTGTCGAAACGACGACGATATGTGACGGGTTCACATCCCATCACTGCTATGAAGAAGACACACGCCCTTGTTCACCGCATGCGCGGCGTTGAAAACAGTTGAATTGCATGCGGACTACTCCCCCCGCATAGACGTTACATCCTACAAGGGAGTTACGGAATTTCAAGGCGGCTTGCGTATTTTCGACGCTAATTTATGCTCCAAGTAAAATTTAGGAATTTTTCTCCGAATTTGAGTGAAAATTTCAAATTTGAAAATTTGAACAAGTTCCAAAAGGCCGATAGCGTAATTTTTCTTGGGTTCCTGTTTCCTATTCTCCGCTTTGAATTGGAGGCTCTCAAAACCTCTGATCTGTCCAAGTGCATTGGGTCATTCAGATGGTGCAGCTTGTCATCGCGAGCCGCTATTCGGCGGCGCGGCGATCCAGGGCCACTGGCTCCGGATTTCGTTGCCCTGGATGGCTTCGCTTTGCTCGCCATGACGGCATGAAACTCAATCATCGACATGTGCCGCTGCACCAGCTCAAACCCTGCAACCGTGCAGGAGGTTGGACGTGGTTTTGGCAGAAAAATGCCGGCGAGCCATTGCGGCGCGCCGGTGTTGGTCTTTCCGTCCGCTGCCTTGTTCTTGTCCGAAATGATCAGTTGGCGGCGGTGTCTGCGTAGCCGGCGTAGGAGGCTTTGAGGCTTGCGTGGTTGAGCAGCATCTCGGCGACTTGCTCCGTTCCTGTACGCTCGAATATGCGGCTGCGCACCCAGTAGGATTCGGTCCGCCGGCTTTCCGACAGGGCGACGATTTCCCGGCGGATCAGATATTCCTCGCCCACAAACAGCGGGCCCTTGATCATACGAATTTCCTGGTCGGCGAACAGGCCGATGGCGGGGCCTTTTATGGGAAACCGGGCCAGGGCGCTCGAGTATTCCGCAAGTACGCTGATCATTTCCCAGGGTATCACGGGGCGCCCCCAGGGGGAGGCCGCACCGTCGGCATACATGCCGGCATCTTCCGTAATGACACGCAACTTGTCGCTCAGCGAAAAGGGATAAAGACTGCCCATATGCTGGTCCGGATCCATACGGACGATTTCATCCTGCGCCCCCGTCATCCCCACATGCAGATCCTCAAGGATCAAGAGACGTTCGGCCGGGCGCAGCTTGGCCATGCGCTCCTCGAGCAGGGTCGGGCCGGCGCCAAGGCTGGCCGAGGCCTCCAGCACAGGCGTCCCATCGGCCTTTTCCGCCCAAACGCGGGTCCGGGTCGCCCCCGCGGGCGGAACCTCGGCGAAGGCGCGCACCGCCTCACCTTCGACCACCATGGTCTGATAATGCGCCGAGATGCAGCCGGTCTCGAAGAAGGCCTGGCCCCAGATGCGCGCCAGCAGGGGCACCAGCTGGCTGAAATGGGTGGGGCCTTCGATGGGCCCGGCCGTAAAGCCAAGACCCTCGGCGATGGAATCATCGTGGAGCGAGGCATGGCCGCCATATTCCTGGTCGGCCAGCATCTGCCGGGGTTTGCGCAAGGGTCCGGACAGAACGAGGGGCGTTTCGAACACCATGTCGGCGTCTCCTCAGATTTGGGCGCTTAAAGCTCAACTGACATTGCGTGTGCCGGCCTCGTCCTCGGCGGCGAGCAAGCGCAAATTCTCCGCATGCCCCATCCGTGTCACCCGGTACATCACCAGGACCGCGGCGGAGGCAAGACCAAAGCCCATATAGACGATCGGATAGGACAGGGCGAACGCAAACAAGGTGTCCTCCGGGACCTCGCCCGGGCGGGCGGCCGTGGGCCAGGCAATGGCCTGGAGAACGACGCCCAAAATGAAGACGCCCATACCGGAGGTGGCCTTACGCGCGAATGTCCGTGTGGCGAAGAACACCCCTTCGGAGCGGCGCTTGGTCTTCTTTTCACTTTCCTCGGCCATATCGGCAATCATGGAGGCGATCATTGTCCCCATCATGACGAGCACGGCAACCTCGACAAATGTGTGGACCAGCAGGATGGGCAACAGAAAGGGGCTGTCATTGCTGACAAAAAGCCCCCCAAGGCGCAGCAGGATCGGCAAGGGCAAGTTAAGCACCGCAAAGAGGGTCAAGCCGATGGCCACATGCTTTTTCTCCCGTCCGCCAGCGAGGCGGGGCACCAGGGCCAACGCGATCAGGGCCGCAAAAAACTGGGAAAAGACCATGTAGCGCACATCATCGCCCGTCAGTTCCCAGAAGAAAAAATTCACATAGTTGAACGCCGACGCGGCAAAGCCCGAGGCGGTGTAGAACAGAAGGGAGCTGAGAAACAGGGCAAGGAAAGACCGCTCCGCGACGGTCGTCCAGAAATCACGGATAAAACGCCCCAGGCGCATTTTTTCATATTCGGGGGGCTGGCGCAGATTGGGGATCTGGGCATGGGTGCCGAGCGAGGACAGCACCATGGCTCCAAACATCATAATGGAGGCCGCAAGGCCATAGCCCTGGAAGGCTTCCGCGCTCAGCCCGCTGGGGTTGGCTTCGGTCGGCTTCAGGAACACCCCATAGGCCAGAAGCGCGATGAACAGGCCGCCCCACCAGCCGAAGAAGTACCGGAAACTCAAGACGGATGTACGCTGATCGTAATCGTCCGTGAACTCCGCTACGAGGGCCGTGTTCGGGACCTCGAACACGGTGATCAGGGTCCGCACCAGCACCGACAAGGCGAGCATGTACAAAAACAGTGTCTGTTGCGAGGCGGTCTCCACGTCGATCAGCGGATCCCAGAGCAAATAAAAGGCCAAGGTCACCGGCAGGATGGCGGCATACATGAACGGGTGCCGCCGCCCAAGCCGGGAGCGGAAATTGTCCGATACATGACCCACCACAGGGTCGGAAACTGCGTCGAGCACCATGGCAATCGCGAGGGCGAGCCCGGCCAGGGAGGGCTGCAGGCCCAAAATCTGGCTATAGAACAAAAGCAGAAAATAGCCGAAGCCATTGTCCTTCACGCCATACGCCACGGCCCCAATGCCGTACATGATTTTCAAACGACGCCCCACGGGCGCGCGGGTTTGGGGTCCGGCGGCTGACGTCATGGCAAGTCTCCTCCCGTGCCAGGATTTCGTTTCGGCATTCTTCGCCTGTCGTGCGCGTGCCGATAGGAAAGCCTAGCCCAAGGCGGCGGCGGGTCCATCTTCAAAATCCGCTGTAAGCTGTGCATATAAAGAGGCATCGGCGGTGCAAAGGGAGCGCCGCCAGTGCTTTGAGACCAAAAGGAGCCTTCCATGACGACGCGCCGTCCCCATAATCGGGCGGCCCGGGCCTTGCGCCAGTGCCGCCCGACGGTCCATCGAGACCGGACCAAATACACACGCAAGGGCAGAAAGCCCCGGGGCGAGCGCGGGGCTTTCGCCGTTCTGGCCGGAGCAGAGGTCCATGCATCCGGCGCCCTATGACGGATCCTTCATTCCGTTCACGGTCGGGCTGAAACCCCTCGCGCCAGAGGACTGGCTCACGGGCCAGCCCCCGCTCGAAGCGATCCTGACCCAGAAGCGCGATCTGTTGGCTCAAGACTTTCACGGCATGTTCCGCGCCATGCCGGGGACCCTGGCGGCCCAGGCGGAAGCCCTTGAGCTCATCCTGTCCCATCTGTATCGGGATCACCCGGCGGCGATCCGGATTGCGGGCCCGCCGGGACAGCGGCGCCTCTTTTGCGCAACAACCCAGGAGCATTTGGCGGAGATCGACTGGAGCGAGGCTCCCCTCGCCCTTGCCGCCCGGCTGGTCGCGGACGATCTGGTGATCATGAGCCGGCGCGCAGCGGCATGGGTCCTGGCGGCCGGCTGCGTGTGCTTTCCCTCCTCCTGGCGGCTTGAGGACAAGTTCGCACGGCCCCTCGAGGCGGTTCACGACCCCGTCCCCGGGCTCAACGAGGCCTTAGGCGCGCGGATCACACGGATTTTCGATCATCTGCCGCCGGGGCGCCCAGTGATGCGCCAGAACTGGTCGATCAGCGCAGATCCCGCCCTGCGCCAGGCCACCGAGGGCCACGCCCTGGCGAATGCGGATCATCGGATCCTCGCACCGGACCGGCTGTTCATCCGTGTAGAGCACCAGACCCTGCGGCGCCTGCCGGAGACGGGCGACATCCTCTTTACGATCCGTATTCATATGGACCCGGTGGGCCGCCTGGAAACCGAACCCAATGGGGTCGCCCTTGCCGCCGGATTGGCCAACCAGGTGCGTGCACTGACTGACGCGCAGCGCGCCTATAAGGGCCTGGCTGCCCTGGCCCCGGATCTCCTCGCCTATCTGGACCGGCTCGCGGGCGGCTGAGACGGGTCTTCTTCTTTGATGTACCACAGATCGAAGCGTCCGGACGAGGTCTTGAAGCGATAGGTCCGCGCATGCCAATCCCGCAGGGCCTTCCAGGCCTGAAGCGTGGCGGCTGAGTCCGCGTCATGGCCCATCACATGGGGTAAGGCGTCCCCATGCTGAACGATCAACACATCGGGAGGCTCGCGGCGCATCTGCCGCAAAAATGTCGCGCGAAACCGCTCCGGCGCGCCATGCGCCGCCAGGGGCAGTGTGAAGATGAACCGGGTCGCGGATAACCGGCGGGCGAGATAGAGCACCCCGGGGTCATAGCCCCACAGCACGATCCGGTCCCGGGCGCTCGTTTGCCGTTCGAGAGCCTCAGCGAGCGCCAAATGATCGGCGAGGTGATAATCGGGCGTTGCGAAATGGACGCCCCACCAGGCGGTCTGATCCCGCGCACCCGTAATGACGGGCCAGGCCCGGCGCCAGTGGCGCGGAACATCCGACACGAGGACTGCCAGAAGCACGCCGGCTGTGAGCGCGGCCCCGGCGCGCCGGACAAACAGCCAGGCCGTCATGGCACTGAGGGCCGCGCCGGCCAGGAGCGCAAGCGGCAAAATCATGGGCACAAAGTGATAGCGAAAACCCTTGCCCTGGAGGGCGCCGGAGAGGAACGCAGCCACGAGCCAGAGGAGGAGGACCCCGCCCCTGCCGGGCCTGGTTACCGCGACCACAAGCCCGGCACAGGCCGCCAGCCCCACAAGGGGCGCAAGATCGAACAGGTCCATCAGAGGTTGGACCGTATAGGTCTCCAGGGACGAGCGCAGCGCCACATAGCCGGTAAGCGAGGCCTGAATGTCCCAGAACGGCCCCCAAAGCCCCCAGGCGAACATGGCGATCGCCGCCCCGCCGAGCGCGCCGGCCAGCCCGCCTGCAAAGGCGGCGGCATGACGCCAGGCATCGGGTGCACGCAGAAAAACGGCCAAGGGCACCACAACGAACACAACGCCCGTGACCTTGAACAGGATCGCCGCGGCCGCCAAAACGCCGGAGGCCGCCGCCCAGATCCAAGCGCGCCTGTCCCGGGCTTGGGTTGGGGCCTGGGCTTGGGCTGGGGCTGGGGCCTGGGCCTTGAAAGCCGCCGCGACGGCGAAGGCGACCGTCATCGCCATCCAGCCGTCGGTCTGCGCCCGCGCCCAGAACCCGTGGGAGAAATAGAGCACCAGGAAACATAGGGCCGCCGCGAAACCGGCACGGGCGTTCCCATTGAGGCGAGCGCCAACACCCACGAGGACCGCGGCCGTCACCCCGGCCAGGACCAGGTCCATCAGCCGGATCGGCGCCATCCCATGGCCGAACAGCGCCTGGGACAGCCAATGGATCCCGGTCGTCAGCGGTGCCTTGACGTTGTACACATCCCGGTACGGAAGATGTCCATGATCAAGGGCAAAGGCGATGTAGGCATGGATGCCCTGGTCCCGGCCAAAGGGCTCAAACAGGCTGGGCAGGCCGATCAGGATGATGGCCGCGACCAGCCCCGTCCAGGCCGCCACACGGAGCATTTCAGGACCCGGTGCGTCAGACCTGGGCATGGGCGGGGCGGACCAGAGGCGCGGCGTCAGGCGCCCCGGCCCGCGCGGCCGCGCGATAGGCCCCGGGGGTCATACCCACGCTCGCCTTGAAGGCCCGGTTGAAGGGGCCGACGGAGCCAAAACCGCTGTCCATACTGATGGCCAGGATGGAGCGGTGGTCCTGGCCGGGGTCGGCCAGAAGGCGCTTGGCCGTCTCCAGACGATAAGCGTTGATGAACTGATTGAAATTGCGGTGTCCGAGCACTCCCGTGATGGCCCGGGTGACCCGGTAGTCCGGCTCGCCAAGGGCGGCCGCAAGGTCAGCGACCTTCAGGGTCGGTTCCAGATAAAGGTCATGCACGGCAAGGTAATCCTCAATCCGCCGTGCGAGGGCCCGCTCCTCCTCGCCCACCGTGAGGCCGGTCTCGGTGCCCCGGGCCGGTGCCCGTGCCGGCCCCTGCGCCGGGAGCGGATGGCGGCGGCGATACCAGACCGCCGCCCCGGACACACCAACGAAGATGAGGCTGCAGGCGGCCTGGAGGGTCAGCTCCAGGCGGGCCGCCAGGCTCGCGTCCGGCGAATGGTTGGGCCAGAGAATGCTCACCGCGATACCGGTCGCATAGGCAGCCAAGAACAGGAGGCGGAACACGGCCTCGGGGGGGCGTCCCGCTACGGTCTCCCGGTCACCCAAGGCCTCCCAGAAACACATGATCAATACCGTGGAACTGAGCAGGCCTTGTGCGTTGAGCAGCATGCGCGCGGCCGAAGATGCCGGATCAAGGGCCCGTCCCCCGGCAAAGCCCGTGAGCAGTGCCTCGATCAGGGTCGGCATGATGATGGCCAGCACCACAAGGACGTGGACCGGGGCCACGGGATCCTTGGCGCGAAACAGCGCGCGGGAGAACAACCAGAACCAGCCGCAACTGGCCGCGCCCAGCACCTGCAACGCCGGCCCCAGGGGCCCGGCGCGCCCCACCAGGGCCGCGCCGGCCATGGCGCAGAAGATGGAGGCGCAAAACGCGGCCCAGGTCAGCGTCAGCGCATCGCGCGGCCCGGTCCGAAAGGCGAGCGCGATGCTGACCAGGGCCGCCGCCGCGGAACAGGAACGCACCGTGTCCAAGAGCTCCATGGGTCCCGTCCATACTCGTCCCGGCGGAATGCCCGCCCGGGCCAATGACATCCGACCCTCAAGATAGCGCAGCCGCGCCCCGCGCGCAGAGAGAACAAAGGCCCATGATTTGCTGACCCTCCTGGGCGGCGCATCTGGCCGATTTCCAAATCGGCGAAACCGGGACACGCGCCTTCCCGCGCCCTTTTTCACTCAAACCGGCCGATTTCCGAATGGTCGAGACAGCCCCACGGCCCGACCCTATGCCCCAACAAGCGCGGCCCCTCGCGCCGCGCCGATCCATGGGGAGACGATCACAGATGTCACAGACCTACGACCTCAACCCGCAAACCATCGCGACGGGCGACCGCGCCCTCACATGGGCGGCCCGCTTCTGGTTCCTGGTGGCCGCCGTCGGACAGGTGCTCTTTATCCATTTCATCCTGGCCTTCTACGGTGCGCGGACCGCAAGCGGACGCCTTGAGGGCTGGAATGAAAAACCGCTCATCGACGGGCATATTCCCGGCGACACGCTCGGAAATGTGAGTTTCGCAATCCATGTCCTTTTGGCCGCGGCCATGACCCTGACGGGTCTCATCCAGTTGGTGCCGCAGGTGCGGGCCTGGGCGCCCGCCCTTCACCGCTTCAGCGGCCGGGCCTTTTTGAGCCTCGCCGCCATCCTGGCGATCAGCGGCGTGGGTCTCGTCTGGATCCGGGGTACCTATCTCAACATTGTCTCCGCCTGGGCGATCACACTCGATGCGGTGTTGATTCTCGTGTTTGGCGGCCTTGCCCTGCGCGCGGCCCTTGGCCGGGACTTTACCACCCACCGCCGCTGGGCCCTGCGCACCTTCATGGTTGCCAATGGCGTCTGGTTCCTGCGGGTGGGCATGATGGCCTGGGTGATCCTCAATCAGGGACCCGTGGGGATGGGCCGGAACATGGACGGCCCCTTCGACCGCTTCTGGGCGTTCGGCAATTTCCTGTTTCCACTGTTGATCCTTGAGCTGTTTCTGCTCGCCGAGGCAAGCCGGTCGCTCGGCGTGAAATACGCCATGGCCGCGCTTTTGACGGTCCTCACGCTGATCATGGGCGTGGGCGTGTTCGGCACGCAGGCCATCATGTGGGCGCCCTATCTGTAGGGCGTCAGGCCCATGAAACGAACATGGGACGAAAAAGGCCGGTGCTGACGATCAGCACCGGCCTTTGTTTCTTATATATCAGCGAGAGACGCGTCAGATCTTGAAGTTCTGCTCCACATAGGCAACCAGCTGCTCGACGCAGTTTTCCACGTCACAGGTCTGCGTGTCGATCACGAGGTCCGGATTGTCCGGCGCCTCGTAAGGCGCGGAAATGCCGGTGAACTCCTTGATCTCGCCGGAGCGGGCCCGCTTGTAGAGACCCTTTGGATCGCGGGTTTCACAGGTTTCCACATCGGCCTTCACATAGACCTCGTGGAAGGTGCCTTCCGGTGCCGCCTCGCGCGCGCGCTGACGGTCCGACTGGTAGGGCGAGATGAACGCCGTGATCACCACCGTGCCCGCAGAAGAGAAAAGCGCGGCCACTTCGCCGACCCGGCGGATATTCTCGGCCCGGTCTTCTGGCGAGAAGCCCAGATTGGCGTTGAGGCCGTGGCGCACATTGTCCCCATCGAGAACAAAGGCGTGATAGCCCTTGTCGAAGAGGCGCTGCTCCAATTCCACGGCGATGGTCGACTTGCCGGCGCCCGACAGGCCCGTGAGCCACAGCGTGCCGCCCTTGTGGCCAAGGCGCTCGGCCCGGCGCTCCGGCGTCACCCGATAATCCACCATGGTAATATTGGTGGAGCGCTGGGTGATGAGTTGACGCTGGTCGGCATAGCCTTCCATGAAAATGATGCCGCCGCCGGCGATGTCGTATTTGTCGACGAGTACGAACCGGCCCGTGGCGCCGAGGGTGGAGAACTCGTCCACGGCGACAATCCGGCGGGCCCGGATGACGACTTCCGCCACCTGGTTGCGCTCCACCTCATCGGCTTCGGCATGGCCGAGCGAGGTCGTGTCGATGATCCGCTCAATGGCCTGTATCGTTACCTTGGCCTCGCCGGTGCCGATCTTCATCTTGTAGCTGCTGCCTTCGCGCAGCGGCTCGCGTCCCAGCCAGAAGATCCGTGCCCGGAAAACATCCGTTTCCAGCGGCGGATCGACTTCATGGCTGAGGACTTCGCCCCGCTCGACAAAGATCTGTTCGTCGAGCGTGATGCCCACGGACTGGCCGGCTTGCGCCTCGCGCGGTGCCGGTAAGCCGGGCCGCGCGGACCAGGCCTCCAGGCTGTGCACCCGTGCAGCCTTGTTGGAGGGCGAGAACAGCACCGTGTCGCCGACGCAAAGGCGGCCGCTTTCGATCCGCCCGGCGACGATCCGCCGGTCATCGAACTTGTAGATGTCCTGCACGGTCATGCGCAGGGGGCTGTCCACGGACGCCTTTCGGGTCTCGAACGCATCCAAGGCGCCGACCACCGTCGGGCCCGTGTACCAGCTCATCCGGTTGGACCGGCTGGCGATATTGTCCCCATCGCGCGCGGAAATCGGGACAAAGACCGTCGGCTCGATGCCGATGGTGGCGAGGTAAGAGCGATACTCTTCCTCGATGAGATTGAACTGATCCTGTTCAAAGTCGACCAGATCCATCTTGTTTACGGCGACCGCCACCTGGCGCACGCCCATCAAGTGCAGCAGATACCCATGCCGGCGAGACTGTTCCTGGACGCCTTCGCTGGCATCAATCAGCAGCAGGGCCGCGTCCGACTGGGCCGCCCCCGTGATCATGTTTTTCAGGAATTCCTTGTGCCCGGGCGCATCGATGATCGTGTAGTCCCGGGTATCGGTCTTGAACCAGATCTGGGTCGTGTCGATGGTGATGCCCTGATCCCGTTCCGCCTGCATGGCGTCCATCAGGAAGGCCCACTCGAAGGGCATACCCCGCCGCTCCGACATGGCCTTGATGGCCTCGTATTTGCCGTCCGGCAGGCTGCCTGTGTCGTGGA